>CAYREA010000054.1:0-25760 GCA_964423075.1 uncultured Rubrivivax sp.
GCACGATGTGCAGCGGGTTGTCGGTGCGGGTGTACATGCCCGGCCGCTGCTTGACCGGTTCCAGCCCCTTCAGGACGCGGATGGAGGCTTCGCCGTAGCTGCTGTTCTGCTTGATGGAAGGCATGCCGGCGATTGTAGGCAGCGGTCCGGCCCGGCCTGCGCCAGGCGCAGCGCGTTCAGCGGCAGCAACACCAGGTGCAGCATCAGCACGGGGTGGATGCCGGCACTGGCGCCGTAGGCGATGAAGGCCAGGTTGCTGGCGATGGCCATCAGCCGCAGCGGCACCATGTCGCGCATGCAGAAGGTGGCCAGCACCAGGGCCGAGGCCAGCCAGCCGACCCACTCGCCCATGGCTCAGCCCGCGCCAGGCAGCGCGGCATCGGCTGACGACGGGCGCCGGCGCAGCCCCAGCAGGCCCAGGCCCGCGGCCAGCAGCGCCCAGCTGCCGGGCTCGGGCACGGGCGCAGCGTTGAAGGTGGCACTGACGCGGAAGAACTGGCCCAGGTTCTCCAGGTCGGGGTCGCTGGGCAGCGGGTTGGCGAAGGCCAGGTCCAGGTCATTGGTGGCCACGCCGAACTGCTGCCAGGCCAGGCTGGTGTCCGCGGTGGGCGAGCGCGCGATCAGGTTCAGCGACGTGCTCTCCAGGAAGAACAGGAATTCGCGCGTGCCACGGAACTGGCCGACGCGCTCACTGCCACCGTCGTCCACCTCGACCCGCTCCAGCTGGAACGGGATGGGGTCCGCGCCATGGGCGGAGGTGGCCGCGCCAGGCAGGGGGGTCGGCGTGGTGGCGAACATCTCGTAGACGCCGAAGCGCAGCGCAGGCAGTTCGGTGGACGCCCAGCCCGGGAAAGCCATCAGGGACCCTGCCACGCCGCGCAGGCGCGTGCCCACGTCCAGGCTGTAGCCCTGGTCGAGCGGGTCATGCACGCGCAGCGTCAGCCCCCAGCCGATCTGCGGCGTCAGGTCGGGCGGGACGGCGCCGCCCATCTCGTGCGAGGCCGCCAGCAGCCAGCTCAGCCGCAGGTCCACCTCGGACGTGAGACCGGTGGTGACCGGGGCCGACACCTGCAGCCGGGTGCCGAACTGCACCGAATGATGGGGGTCGTCGATGCGGAAGCCGGGATCGCTGCGGTTGGTGGCATCCAGCACCGCGAGGCCCTGCGCGCGGGCGTGGGGCAGTGCGGCCAGCGCCAGCACGCTTCCAACCAGCAGCAGGCTGCTGCGCATCCAGAAGGGAAGTGGGTTCATGTGGGGCTCCTGTTCAGCTTGGGTTCAGCGCCCGAAGCGGCGCCTGTGCAGAGACACCAGCAAGGCCGAGCCGGCGAGCACCAGTGCCCACGGGGCCGGCTCGGGCACCGGGCTCAGCAGCAGGTTGAAGCCGTAGCTGGCGCTGCCGTTGAGGCGGCTGGTCGCGCTGCCGTAGAGCCGGTAGCGGCCGGTCGGCACCAGCAGGCCGCTGGTGCTGAACGCGCCGGGCGTGGCCTGCGAGTTCCAGCTGCCGGCGACACCGGTGCCGGTGAACTGCACCACCGCCAGCGACGACGAGGCCACGGTACCCACGCCCGGGCCTTCCTGCTCCAGCACCTCGCCGCTGAAGACGAAGGCCACCGGCTGGTCGACGCGGAACTCCAGCTCGAGCGTGCTGGTGCCGTTGGCGCCCAGGCTGACGTAGCTGAAGGGCGAGGACACGTGCGTGGCGGTCGCACCCGTGGCGCTGACCAGTGTGGGCGTGAACACGTAGTCCTGCGCCGTCGAGAAGCCGCCCTCGGCGATCACCGGCGTGCTGCCGTGGAAGCTGTCGAGCGAGCCGGCGTCGGCGGCGAGCTGGCTGTACGAGGCGTCCAGCGTGCGCAGCGTCTCGCTGAAGCTGCCACTGTCGCCGACGGTCGCATAGCCGATGAGGAAGTTGCCGAACACCGAGGACTCGCGGCTGCTCATCGCCGCCCCCTGGGCCTGGGCCCAGCCGGCGCCCAGCAACAGGGCCATGCAGGCCAGGGCCCGGCACGCGCGCGGCAGCCCGGTGGTGAAACGGTTCATGGGTTTGTCCTGTCGTCGTTGGCATGCGCGGTTCAATACAGGCTCCACTGGTCGTCCTTGGCGTCGACCACGCGGGTCCAGTTCTTCTGCTGGCGCGCATCCCAGACCGGGTTGAGCAGCAGGTAGGCGAAGGTGGAGCCGGGGCTCAGCGTCAGCGAGGTGCCGGCGCTGCCACCGACGCCGCCGCTGGTCTTCAGGGTCATCGCACTGCCGCTGGTGCCGATCTCGAAGCCCGTGGCCGAGTTCACCACCGCGGCCGTCTTGGCCGCGAGCAGCACCCAGACCTGGTGCACCATGCGCCCGCCCGATCCCGCCGCCTTCAGCGGCTGCAGCGCCTTCGTGGGGTTGTCGTTGACCAGGCCCCACAGTTTGGCCGGCAGCACCGACAGCTTCAGCAGCGACAGCTCGCCGCTCACCAGGGCATTGGCCACGCTGCCGGCGCTGAGCTTGCCCATGCCGGGCACGTCGATGCCGATGCCGATGTCGGCGCTGCCGATGGCCGCGCCCTTGAGCGTCACCACCGAGGTGCTGTGGATCTGCAGGTTCTTGCGCACCACGCCGCCCTGCACGGCCAGGTAGTTGGTCTGCGTGGCCGGCGTGCACTTCTCGCCCACGTCGCCCAGCAGCACCTCCTCGGCATGGCCGCGGAAGTAGTTGACGCCGTTGAAGTGCAGGTGGTTGTCGCGGATCTGGATGTCGATGTTCATGATGGCTCCGTGGCGGTTGAAGGGGGCGATGCGATGTCGCTGCGTCGCTCCTCATGGGTTTGAACGAGCCGCGACAGGGCGATCCGGACAGGTGCGATGCCGCCCCCCTAGTCCGTGGCCCTGCGCACACCCTTGCGCGGCAGGGAAGGGGCTGCGCAGAATCGGCCCCGCGATGAACACCCCCGCACCGGCCGGCGCTTCGGCCTCGGCACTCGACGCGCAGTTCGCCGCGGCCTACCAGGAGCTGCGGCGCCTGGCCCATTCACGCCTGCGTGGCGGCGGCCGCGACGTGGTGCTGGATACCACCGCGCTGGTGCACGAGAGTTACCTGCGCCTGTCGCGCGGCAGCGCGGCGGGCGGCTTTCCGGATCGGCCGAGTTTTCTCGTCTATGCCGGAAAGGCCATGCGTTCCATCATCATCGACCTCGTGCGCGAGCGGCAGACCGACCGCCGCGGCAACGACGCCCCGCACCTCACGCTCACCGGCAGCGGCGCGCACGAGCTGCCGCAGGGCGACAGCGGCAGCGGCCACGTGCTGCGCGTGCACGAGGCGCTGGACGAACTGGCCCAGGCCGACCCGCGCATGGCCCAGGTGGTGGAACTGAAGTACTTCGGCGGCCTGACCGAAGCCGAGATCGCCGAGGCCCTGGGCGTCACCGACCGCACGGTGCGGCGCGACTGGGAGCAGGCGCGGCTGCTGCTGGCCGACGCCCTGCGCTGAGCGGGAGTGGACGCGGTGCCGGACAGCCCCTTCAAGCTGCCGCCCGGCGACTGGGCACGCCTGCGCGTGTTGCTGGACGAAGGCCTGGCACTGCCGGCCGCGACGCGCGAACGCTGGTTGGCGGCGTTGGCGCCGGCCGACGAGCCGCTGTCGACACACCTGCGCCGCCTGCTGACCCAGGCGGACGAGGGCCCCGCCGCACTCGACGCCGGGCCGCGCGCCGAGACGGCCGATTTCGCGGCCCCGCCGCCCGTGCCGATGCCGGCGCAGGTGGGCCCCTACCGCCTGCTGCACGAACTGGGCAGCGGCGGCATGGCCAGCGTGTGGCTGGCCGAACGCACCGACCTGCTGCAGGCACGCCAGGTGGCGCTGAAGCTGCCGCACGGGGCCTGGCGGCGCGCCGGGCTGGCCGAGCGGCTCGCGCGCGAACGCGAGATCCTGGCCACGCTGGAGCATCCGAACATCGCGCGCCTGTACGACGCCGGCCTGGCCGACGACGGCCAGCCCTACCTGGCGCTGGAGCTGGTGCGCGGCGAGCCCATCGACGCCTGGTGCGAACGCCAGGCGCTGGGCGTGCCGGCGCGCGTGGCGCTGTTCGGCCAGGTGGCGCGCGCGGTGGCCTATGCGCATGCGCGGCTGGTGGTGCACCGCGACCTCAAGCCCGCCAACATCCTGGTCACCGCGGAGGGCCAGGTGAAGCTGCTGGACTTCGGCATCGCCAAGCTGCTGGATGCCGGCCCCGCCGAAGCCACCGAGCTGACGCAGCAACTGGGCCGCGCGCTCACGCTGCGCTACGCCGCGCCCGAGCAGTTGCTCGGCCAGCCCGTGGGCACGGCCGCCGACGTCTACGCTTTGGGCGTGCTGCTGTACGAGCTGCTCAGCGGGCAGCGGCCCTACCGGCCGGCGCGCGACTCGGCCGCGGCGCTGGAAGACGCGGTGCTGCACGAGCAGCCGCCGCCGCCCAGCCGCGACGCGCCCGCGGCGCGCCGGGCCGCCCTGCGCGGTGACCTCGACACCATCGTGCTGAAGGCGCTGAAGAAGGACCCGGCGGCGCGCTATGCCACTGTCGACGCGCTGGCCGAGGACCTGCAGCGCCACCTCGAGCACCGCCCGGTGCTGGCGCGGCCCGATGGCGCGGGCTACCGGCTGGCGAAGTGGGCGCGTCGCCACCGCCTGGCCGCGGCCACCGGCGCCGCGGTGCTGCTGGCGCTGGCCGGCGGTGGCGGCCTCGCGTTCTGGCAGGCTGGCGTCGCGCGCGATGAGCAGCGCCGCGCCGAAGCCGAGGCCGAGCGCGCGCGCAAGGCGCTGCGCGTGGCCAACGCGAACGTCACGCTGGCCGACTTCCTGGCGTCCGACCTGTCCGCGCAGCGCTCGACCACCGAGCTGAGCGCACAGCTCAACCGGGCCGCGGCGATGGTGCGCCAGCAGTACGCGAGCCAGCCGCTGGAGCGCGCCCATCTGATGGCGGACCTGGCCGGCCGCCAGCGGCGCAGCGGCGACTTCGACACCTTCCGCGCGCTGGCCACCGAGGCCGAGGCCGCGCTGCGCGAGGCGGGTGACGTCGAACTGGGCGCGCGCCTGTCATGCGTGCGTGCCGTCGACCTGGCGCAAAGCGGCGACGTGGCCGGCGCCCGCCAGCTGATGGCCCGCGCGCTGCCGGTGCTGGAGGCACCGGGCCGCGAGCCCGACGCGGCTCTGACGCAGTGCCTGACCGACGCCTCGTCCATCGCGCGCACCGCCGGCGACGGCGCCGAGGCGGTGCGCACGGCCGAACGCATCCGCGAGATCGAGCGCGCTGCCGGCATCACCGGCAGCGCGACCTACGGCACGACGCTGATGATCCTCGGCCGCGCCTACGCCCTCAACGGCCGCTTCTCCGACGCGCTGCGCGTGCTCGACGAAGCGCGCGAGATCCATGCGCGGGCCGGCAGCGGCAGCACGGCAGCGGCACTGAACGTGCGTGTCATCCGGGCCACCGTGCTGCGCGACGGTGGACAGCCCGCCGCCGCCCTGGCCGAGTTCGACGCCGTGCTGGCCGCCCACGCCGCTTCGGGCGGCGACCCGCGCTCGCTGGCCAGCGTCCAGTACGACCGCGGCGTGGCCCTGCAGATGCTGGGCCGCCTGGCCGAGGCCACGCGCGCGCACCAGCAAGCGCTGCCTGCGGCGCGCCAGCTCGGAGACCGTTCACTGGTGCGCGCGGCCAGCGTGGCCCTGGCCGTCGCGCAGGCGCGGGCCGGCCAGGCCGCCGACGCGCAGGCCAGCCTGAGCGAGGCGATGGCGTTGTACGCACAGCCGCTGGCACAGCAGAGCTTCAACGCGCGGCTGCCGCTGTTCGCGCAGGCCGAGCTGGCCCTGGCCACGGGGCAGGCCGCGCTTGCACAGGACGCGCTGGACCGTGCCGCAGCGGTGCTGGCCCGCCGCGGCGGCACGCAGGAAGACGCCGCCACGCGCACGCTGCTCGTGCTGCGCGCCCGCATGGCGCAGGCGCAGGGCCAGCCGGCGGCGGCGCGCGCGCTGGCGCAGCAGGCGCTGGCGCTGGCCCGGAAGCAGGCCATCGACCCGGAGACCAGCGTGCATGTCGACGAGGTCCAGCGCCTGCTGGCCCCGGCGTCACCCTGAGCCTAGGACCCCGCCGCCAGCACCTCGGCCCGGGGCCGCGCCGCGCCGCGCGTGATGGTCTTCAGCGCAGCCACGAACTGGTCCACCTCGTCGGCCGTGTTGTACAGGCTCAGGCTGGCACGCAGCAGGCCCGGCATGCCGTCGCGCGGGCCCCTTTCGGCGCGCGCGCGCAGCTGCAGCACCTGCGCAGCCGACAGCCCCAGCAGGTGCGCCACGTAGGGGTGAGCGCAGAAGCAGCCGTTGCGCAGGCCGATGCCGTGCTCTTCGGCCAGCAGGGCCGCCACCCGTTCGTGCGGCAGGCCGTGCAGGTTGAAGGGCAGCACGCCGAGCCGCTGCGCCGCGCGTGCCGGGTCGGCGCAGCCGTAGAGTTGCAGGCCGGGCACTTCGCGCAGGCGCTGCAGCGTGTAGGCCGTGAGTGCCGCCTCGTGCGCGGCGATGGTCTCCAGGCCGATGCCCTGCAGCGCCCGCATCGCCGCGGCCAGCGCCACCGCACCCAGCACATTGGGCGTGCCGGCCTCGTCGCGCTCGGGCGCGTCGGCCCAGCTCACCGCGTCCAGCGACACGAAGCGGATCGTGCCGCCGCCGCGCTGTTCGGGCTCGCCCTGCTCGAAGCTGTCGCGCCGGCCCACCAGCGCGCCCACGCCGAAGGGCGCGTAGAGCTTGTGGCCGGACAGCGCCAGGTAGTCCAGGTGCGCCGGGTCGGCCAGCGGCCGCATGTCGATGGGCCGGTGCGCGGCCAGCTGCGCCGCATCCACCAGGATCTGCGCGCCCGCGGCGTGCGCCAGCGCGGCCATGCGGTGCACCTCGGGCAGGCTGCCGGTGACGTTGGAGCCCCCCGTCACCGCCACCAGCTTCACGCGGCCGGCGTGCTGCGCCAGCAGGGCCTCGTAGTGGGCCATGTCGAGGTCGCCCCGCGCGTCGGCCGCGATGTGCCGCACCGTCGCGCGGGCGCGCCAGGGCAGGTCGTTGCTGTGGTGTTCCAGGGTCGACACCAGCACCACGTCGTCCGGCTGCAGCGGCAGGCGGTGCGACAGCTTGTTGATGGCCTCGGTGGTGTTCTTGCCGAAGATCACCACGTGTTCACGCGTGCCGGCACCCACGAAGCGGGCCACGGTCTCGCGGGCGGCCTCGAAGGCGGCGGTGGCCACCTGGCTCTTGTGGCCGGCGCCACGGTGCACCGAGGCATACCACTGCAGGCCGTCGGTGACGGCGTCCACCACCTCGCGCAGGGCCGGCGTGCTGGCCGCGTTGTCCAGGTTGAGGTAGGGCCGCAGCGCACCGCTGCGCAGCGGCACCAGGGCTTCGACACCCACCACGCGCTCGCGCACGCCGGGCAGACAGGCCGGCCTCATGCACCGCTCCCTTTGCCCGCGGGCAGCGCGCAGCTGCCGTGCGGACAGATTTCGAAAGCCTCGTCGCGGGCCACCCAGCCGCGGCGCACCAGCAGGCCGTGCACTTCGCAGCCCAGGCACAGGCCCAGCACCGATTCCAGCCACATCAACGCGAGGCAGACCACGCACACGGACAGCGGCAGCGCACCGCGCACGCCCAGGTTGGTGATCAGCGTCATCGCCGCCGACATCACCAGGCCCAGCGTCCAGGCGAAGCGCTTGGGCCGGGCCGAGGCCCAGTCGGGCGCACGCCGGCGCACCAGCCAGCCGGCCAGCAGGCCCAGCGGGCTGCGGTGGATGCCGAAGGCCACGCGCAGCGCGAACTCGACGCAGAACAGCGCCGTGACGAGCTGGATGGGCTCATACACCCGGGCCAGCCCCGCGTAGGCGAAGGCCACGGCACCCAGCAGCAGCGTCAGGCCGGCCGCCGCGCGCACCTGGTGCTCGTTGAACACGGCCCCGCGCACGGGCTTGCCGTCCATGCTGAGCCCTTCGATCCACTGGCCGTAGCTGCCTGATGACATGCGAAAGCTCCTGGGGTGCGGGGCCCCAGCTTGGCGGCGCCGGGCCTGGCGCGCGCCAGGCCGGCTACCCGGATTTGCGCCTGGCTGTACCCATTTCTGCGCCCGGCCTAGCGGGCTGCCGCCAGGCGCACGGCCTCGGCCCGCGTGCCGGCACCCAGCTTGGACAGCAGGGCCGAGACATGGTGCTCCACCGTGCGTTCGCTGCGCGACAGGCGCAGCGCGATGTCGCGGTTGGCCAGGCCCTGGGCCAGCAGGTCCAGGATCTGGCGCTCGCGGCCGGTCAGGCCCAGCGGGTCGCCGCGTGTGCGGCGGTTGGGGCCGCGTGGCAGTTCGCGCTGGCCGCCGGCCTGCAGGCGCTGGCGCACGGCGCGCAGGCTGCCCTGCGCACCCAGTTCGGCCAGCAGGGCCAGGGCCTGGGCAGCCCAGGCTTCGCCGGCCACCACCCAGGCCAGGGCCTGGGCGTAGCGGCAGCCGAGCGCGGCCCAGGCCTGCGCCGCGTCGTCCGGCCGGCCTTGCAGTTCCAGCGCCAGCGGTTCGGGCAGACCGGACGGCAGCTCGGCGCCACACACGCCGGCGCGGCGCTGCCAGCACAGCAGCTGGCCGATGCGCCAGCGTTCGCCGGCGTGCAGGGCGTGCGGCAAGGCCGCGTCGACGATATGCCGCACCGCCGCGGGGTCGCCCCACAGCCAGGCCGCTTCGGCGGCGGCCACGGCCTGCGGCGCGTACCAGGGGTCCACCACCATGCGCGTGCTGCCGTCGATCTGGCCGCGCCAGTAGGCGGCGGTGGCAGCGGCACCCTCGTCCACGCCTTCGCGCAGGTCCAGCAGGGCCAGCAGGTGGCGGCTTTGCAGGTCCTGCAGCGGCGCCAGGCCGGGCATGGCGCGCACGGCCTGCAGTTCGGCCCGCGCCGCGGGCCAGTGGCCGCGCTCGATGCCGCACCAGGCCAGGCGCACGCGCAGCAGGCTTTCCTGGTAGTCGAGGTCGCGGGCGCGGTTGTAGGCCAGGCCGGCCGCGCACACCGATTCCAGGCGCGGCCACTGCCGGTGCATGCAGCTCATCGACGCCATGTTCGACCAGGCGCGCGACGCGCTGTCCTGGTCGTCCAGCTTCAACGCCAGCGTCAGGCCCTGGTTGAGGTGGGCCCAGCCCTCGGCGCTGTCGTGCAGCACCAGCTCGGTGAAGCCGACCGTGGCCAGCGCATGCGCCCGGCCCAGCGGATGGCTGCCTTCGTCCAGGCCCTGCAGCGCCAGCCGGCCCCATTGCAGCGCGGCCTTGGGGTCGTCCATGACCCACAGCAGGGCCAGCGTGTCGTGCGCCAGCGCCAGTTCGTGCGCGACGGCGGCGTCCTGCAGCAGGGCCACGGCCTCGGTGGCCGCGGCACGGCCCTCGGGCAGGCGGCCGGCGAGCCAGTGCAGGCGTGCCAGTTCGCGCAGCTGGTGGCCCAGGGCCAGGGCGTCGCTGCTGGGGCGCAGCAGCGCCAGCGCGGCCTCGCGGCTGGCCACCGCCTCGGCCAGGCGGTTGCAGGCGCGCTGGGCCTCCGCCAGGCGGTCGAGCAGTTCGGCGCGGCGCAGCGGCGTTTCGTCGGCAGCGTGGCCCAGGGCCAGGGCCAGCAGGTCGGCGGCCTGGCGGTGCGCACCGGCCTGGGCTGCTTCGTGCGCGGCCAGTGGCGCCAGGCGCGCCACCGCGGGCCACAGGCCGGCCTTTTCGGCGTGGTGCACGCGCCGCGCGGGGCTGGCCTGCAGCATGTCCAGGGCATCGAACACGGCGGCGTGCATCGAGGTGCGACGCTCGTCGCTGAGGGCCACCTCGCAGGCCTGGCGCGCGATGTCGTGGCGGAAGCGCCAGACCGCACCGTCGCGATGCAGCAGCTGGCCCTGAGCGCATTCGTCGAGGGCCGCGGCCGCATCGTCGAGCACCGCGCCGATCACGGCGTCTTCCAGCCCGGCCGGCGCCACGCACACCAGCGCCAGCAGCTCGCGCGCCGGCTCGGACAGCTGCGCAGCGCGCGCCAGCACCGCGTCGCGCACCGCCGCGGGCAGGTCGCCGGGCGGCGCGGCCAGCCATTCGGTGACGTAGAAGGGGTTGCCGCGCGTGGCGGCATGCAGGCCGGGCGCCGGCCGCCCCGCCTGCTGCGCCAGCAGGGCGACGCTCGGCTCGCTGAGCGGCTGCAGCTCGAGCCGCAGCACGCCCCCGGCCGGCACCGCGCCCAGCAGGCCGTGCAGGGCATGGTCGCGCGGCAGGCCGGTGCGATGCGCCAGCGCCAGCACGGCGTGCGTGCCTTCGATGCGGCGCGCCAGGTAGCGCAACAGCTCCAGCGTGGCACCGTCGGCCCACTGCACGTCGTCGAACACCATCACCGTGGGCTGCCTGCGGTCACGCAGCAGACCCAGCAGGCCGCCCAGCAGCTCAAGCCCGCCACGGCCGGAGCGCACCGCATGGCCCAGGGCCGGCGGCAGCTGGTCGAGCATGTCCACCAGCGGCAGGTAGGCAGCCGGAGCCAGCAGCGGCTCGCAGGCGCCCCAGAGCCACTGCACATCGGCGCCGGCGCGCTCGCGCAGGGCACGCAGCAGGCTGGTCTTGCCGACGCCGGACTCGCCCGACAGCAGCACCGTGCAGCCGCGCGGCGCCGGCCCGCGCGTGGCGGCCACCGCGGCCAGCAGCTGCGCCAGCGGGGCCTCGCGCTCCAGCAGAGGCCATGAGGGGGTCGTGGGATCGGGCACGCCGGGGATATAGCCCAGGCGGCCCCGCTTGTCAGCCCCCTTGTCGCAACTGGACTGAAGCCTGGTTGTGCTAGTTGATGAAGGAGATGGGACCCATGTTGATGAAGGTGGGGTACGAGGGCGGCACGCTCGGCGTCAGGTTCACGTAGTTGAGGTTGGCACTGCCCGACAGGCGCACCACCACCGAACCGACGGCGGCCCAGACGCTGTTGACGGTGTAGGCACCGCCGCAGCTCGCCGTGAGCGCGAAGTCGGTCTTCGGGATGATGTAGTCCGAGCCCGCGCCGATCTTCTGCGCCGTCACCGCCTTGGTGATCTCAGGCCGGCCCGACGGGTTCGTGCAGGCCGCGTCGGCCGGACCCTGCACCACCACGTCCACCTGCGCGGTGAAGTTCGTCTTCTCCCACGACTCGGCATCACCCCAGAACTTGAGCTTGATCTTCGCGAACGCCGAGGCGTCGGCGGTGGTGTTGCCGGGCGCGTTGACGAAGGCGCCGAAATAGGCATCGCTGTAGGTGGGGGAAGCCGGCTTGCCGATGCCGTAGTAGAAGTTGTGCACGCCGGCCGGGTCCTGCGCGCTGCCGCTGACCGAACCGTCTTCGAACACCTTGATGGCGAAGAGCCGCGGGTCGACGAAGAAGCCGACCGTGCCACCCTTGTCCGACCGCGCGGTACTGGCGGCCAGGTCGCCCAGGTAGTCGCTGGCGAAGATGCCGCCCGTGAAGGTACCGCCACCCGCTCCACCGCCGCCCGCGGCCGTGCCGTAGAAGTAGATGTTGTCGACGTAGATCGTGCCGGCCACGTTCGGCTCGAGCTTCATCTGGATGATCGCGGCCAGGTTCGGCGAGGTGTACTGGGCGAGGTCGATGTCCAGGCTGTTCCAGCTGCCGGCGGTCAGCGTCTTGGTGATGCCGTTCTCACTGCCGCCGCCGATCAGCGACACCTTGACGCTGGCCACGTCGGCCGTCCACACGTCCAGGTGCAGCGTGCCCTTGGTCGACACGTTCTGCGGGTTGCCCGCCCAGTCGATGCCCTCGTACAGGGCCGTGCCCCCGAAGGTGTACTTCAGCGAGGCGTTGCCGGCGATCGTGGGCTCGGAGAACACCACGGGCGGGTTCTGGCCCCAGTCGGGCTTCTTGTCGATGGGCGAGATGGTGCTCGCGTCGCTGTAGATGACGGTGGAGCCGGCCGGTATGACGGTGCTTGGTGCGCAGGTCGGCGCGGTGGTGCCGCAGGCCACGCTGCCGCCGCCGGCCGTGCCGTGGAAGTAGATGTTGTCGACGTACAGGGTGCCCGCGACGTTGGGCTCGAGCTTGATCTGGATGATCGCGGTCTTGTCGGGCACGGTGTACTCGGCCAGGTCGATGTCGATCGAGTTCCAGCCGCTGGCCGCGACCGGCTTGGTGACGGCGTTCTCCTTGCCGGCGCTGATGATCGACACCTTGACGCTGCTGATGTCGGCCGACCAGAAGTCCAGGTGCAGCGTGGTCTTGGTCGACACGTTCACCGGGTTCGCCGACCAGTCGATGCCCTGGTACAGCGCCGTGCCGCCGAAGACGTACTTCAGCGACTTGTTGCCCGCGATCGTGGGCTCACTGGCGATCACGGGCGGGCTCTGGCCCCAGTTGGGCGCGGTGTCGATGCCGGGCACCGAGGCGGCGTCGCTGTAGATCACGGTGGACCCGCCCGGAATGACGGTGGTCGGGGCGCAGGTCGGTGCCGTGGTGCCGCAGCTGGCCCCGCCGCCGCCGCTGCCGGCGACAAACGCGAGGTCGTCGAAGTAGTAGGTCTTCTGCACGGCGGCAGCCTTGGCGCGGCCGAAGTCGAAGAAGATCGTCGCCTTGTTGTAGTTGTAGGCCAGGTTGATCGGGGCCGTGCCCGTGGCCGCGGTGCCGAAGTCGAAGCTCAGGGTCTGCCAGCCGGCCGCGGTGGTGACCGTGGCCTCGGTCTCGACCGACTTGTTGGGGTCGGCGCTGTCCTCGACCTTCAGGCGCACGGGAATGCCCGCGTCGGGCGACCACACCCGAACGCTCATCGTCTTGTTGCTGGCGCTGAAGGGGATCTTGGGCGAGAAGCCGGTCTGCACGTTGGCCGAATTGGTCGCGGTGATGGTGGTGCCCGCGTAGCTCTCGGCGGCAGCGGCACGCACGACCTTGGCCACCTTGTTGGCGGCGTCGGTGGGGTCGGCGACGATGGTGGAATCTTCCGCGCCGCCGAAGCCGACCAGCCCGTAGCCGACATCGGTGGCGTCGAAGCTCACCGGCAGCGACATCTGCGTGCGCGCCACCGAGTCGAAGGCCCGCTGTGCCGTGGCGGCGGCCGCGCTGTTGTTGCCGGCCAGGTCCGTGAACGCCCCCGCCGCGACGCTGACGGCGAGGGTGCCGGTGCTGTTCGGTGTCGGCGTCACCACCAGTGTGGCCACCGTGGTGGCGGTGCGCAGGAAGGCACCCTTGGTGCCGCCCGTGACCGTGATGTCGTCGGCCGTGAAGCTGATGCCGACGTTCTCGCTGAAGGTGAAGGTGAAGGTCACCGGCCCGGTGGCCACGCTGCCGGCGCCCACCACGCTGTCGGAGATGGTGACCGTCGGTGCCACCGTGTCGGCCGCGCCGCCCGGCGTGGTGGTCGTGGTGGCGGCCGGCGGCGCCTCGGCGTCACCACCGCCGCAGGCAGCGACCAGGAGCGATGCCGCCAGGGCGACCGCGGACAGGGCAAGCGGGGAGGTGAACAGTTTCATCGTGGCGTCCTGACGGTGGGGCTTTGGCGCCCCGACTGGAAAATCGGCGAAAGCTTGAAAGCGCTTTCAGAAATGAGCTTAGCGCTGCAGGGAGCGGGTGACAAGGGCGGCGGGCCCTGTGCTTTCCCTAGGGTGCGGCGCGGCCGAGCGTCCCGGGCGCCACGCTCATCTGCTTGCCGTCGCTGAAGCGCACGGTGATGGGCGCCTTGCCGGCGTTGAAGGCCAGGTAGCTGCGCTGGCCGTCGGCACGCTTGAACACCTGGTAGAGCACGGTGTCGGCGCTGACGCCGAAGTCGGGCGTGCCCAGGGCCTGCAGGCTCAGCATCCAGTGCAGCGTGTGCGTGGGCGTTTCGCCGTCCTCCACGCTGCCGCGCGGGTTCCATTGCGCCAGGGCCTGGGCGGGGTCGGCCAGGGCCAGGTACTTCGCGAACACGTCCTGCCAGACGTCTTCGGGCGGCGGGTTGGCGGGAAACTTGCCGCGCTTCTTGTACGCCACGCTTTCGGCCTGCATCGCCGCCAGGTTGCGCCGGATGAAGCCGGGGTCGCGCCCGAGGTAGGTGGAGAACTGCGCGATCGGCAGCAGGTTGATGCCGTGGATCTGGCGCGGCTCGTCGGTCCACCAGGTGTTGTGCACGTACATGCCGCCGAAGACCATGCTGGTCTCGGCCGCCTTGTAGTCGGGCGGGAACACCAGCCCGTGGATGTCGAACCAGTAGTGGTCGATGGCGTTGGTTTCGTTCGCATAGAGGTACATGCCCAGGTCGCGCAGCGCGCGGTTGCCTGTCACCTCACCCCACAGCACCAGGCCGGCCCAGGCGTTGACGGCCTCGCTGGACGATTCCTGGTTGTTGCCGAAGTTGCCGTACTTGTCCACGCCGCCGATGCCCACCGCCCATGAATGGCCTTCGTAGGCGTCGTAGTTGCGGATGTAGGGGAAGTCGGCGCTGCCGCGCTGGGTGTTGGCGATGTCGCCGATCAGCAACTCGACCATGCCGCCCCAGCGGTCCTTCTCGGCCCAGGCCGGGTCGCGCAGGGCGATCTCGGCCGCGGCGCGGATCCAGTAGCCGTAGTGGAAGTGGTGGTCGTTCATCTGCTCGACCGAGAAGAACTCGTCGGGGTAGGCCGACAGCGTGCCCAGCTTCTTGTCGAGCATGAAGTAGCTGACCTTGCCCTTGCCGCCGAACCAGAACTCCATGCGCTCCTTCACCAGCGTCAGCAGCTGGTCGCGCGCGCCCAGGTCGCCCTGTTGCTCAGCCACCGCAGCCAGCTGCGTGAGCCGCGTCAGGCCCTTGCCCTGCCAGTAGACGCTGACGCGCCAGTTGTCGGGGTTCTCTCGGCTGGGCAGCAGGTCGCGGCGGCGGCGCAGGTCGCGCTTGAAGGTGTCGTTGAACTCGGCCAGACGCGGACCGTCGGGCAGCGCCGGCCAGTGCGGCACGAAGCCTTGCCAGGGGCGTTCGGTCGTGAACTGCGCCGCGGCCAGCAGGCGCAGCTTGCCGCGCACGGTGTCGTAGGCCGGGCCCAGCCGGTCGGCCACCGAGCTGTTCTGGTGCCAGTGATGCGGGTACAGGCCCAGCAGCGGGCCGTTGTCGGGGCCTTCCCACACGCGCGTTTTGGCGGTGAAGCTCGTCTCCACCTTGCTGCCGGCCGTGTCGACCTTCCAGCTCACCGTGGTGTCCGTGAGGAACGCGTAGGCATGGCGCGCCAGCAGCTGCAGCGTCTCGGGCTTGTCGTCGGGCAGCGCCGTGGCCGAGAAATAGCCCTTGCCCTCGGGCAGGCGTCCGACCCATTCGGTGGGCGAGAGCTGCTCCCAGCGCACGCCGGCCGGGCCGTAGACCACGTAGCTGCGGTCCTTCACGCGCAGCCCGAGATGGCGCGCATCGCTCACCGTCGCCAGACGCTCGCCCGGCGCCGGCAGTCGGATGCGCACGTCGCCGCGGCTGAGCTGGAAGTAGGCGTACGGACTGCCATGCGCGATGGTGGCGAGCAGCTGGTCGGCGCCTCGCGCCAAGGCAATGTCGACCGACCAGTCCGACACGCGGGCCAGCCTGGCCGGCTCGGGCTCGAAGGCCATGGGGGAGAAGACCAGCGCGTCGGCGTGCGGGAAGGCCACCACATGCTCGGGGCTGACGACGAAGGGGATCTGGTCGGCCGCGGCCTGCCGGCGTGGCAGCGCCATCTCCAGGCCCGCGGGCGTGGTCTTGAAGCTCAGCGGCTGGGCGAAGATCGGCCCGGGCGTGGCGTTGAAGACCAGCGTCGAGTACCACTGGCTGGTGGGCACCGCCTGCTTGGTCATCGCTTCGGTGCGGAAGGGCGCCGCCGGCGGCGGCTTGTCGCCGCTGCGCGGGGCCAGCAGCACCGTGCCGCTGCCGACCTTCTGTGTCGGCACGCCCTGCGCCAGCACGCTGCCCAGCGCACCCAGGGCCAACACTGCGCCCCCCAGAACCTGCCCGATCCGCTTCATCGACAACCTCCAGCGGGGGCCTGCCTGGCCCCTGCGGTCCATGCTAATGAAAGCGCTTTCAAGGCACATCCTGAGGAATACCCGCAGGGCTGGCAGCCGAGCACCCCGCTCCGCGGGAAAACACGGGGCCGGCGGCCGTTGACGTTGCGACGGGCCATCGACTAACCTGCTGAAAGCGCTTTCAGAGACCTGCTCCGCCAGCGTGTCGTCACCCCCCGTCAGCCTTACCCCGGGCACCAGAACATGATCACACCCACCCCGTCCCGCGTGGCCAGACCCTGCGCGATCACCGCCCTGATCGCCACTGCGCTGCTCAGCGGCGGCGCGGCGCAGGCCATCGACTACGGGCCCTTCTCCCTGACCGGCTTCGGCAAGGCCGAGGCCGGCCGTGTGAGCACGCGCTGCAAGGCCTGCCAGGTCGACCCCACCGCCGACAAGCAGTTCGTCTGGGCCGATGAGCTGGTGCAGGGCAAGGACTACGGCGCGGGCAACAGCCATGTCACGCTGTTCCAGCCCTACCTGGGCGTGAAGTTCGATCTGCCCAAGGGCTTCAAGGTGCAGGGCCTGCTGAGCCAGCGCTACCGCGACGGCGACGTCGACTTCCCCGGCTTCTGGTACGAGAAGAACGTGGCACTCAGCCACGACGACTACGGCAGCGTGCGCATCGGCGCCATGACCACGCGCGGCTGGAGCGTGGCCGACTACCCCTACGGCAGCAACATCGGCGTGGCCGACATCTGGGGCTCGGCCGGCGCCGGCTACGGCATCCTCACCCGCGCGGTGCGCGTGCAGACGCGCCCGCTCGACGTGCTGGAAGGCGACCTCGTGCTGGAGGCAACCTACGACCAGGGCAAGTCGGGCTGGGAGCGCAACAAGCCGCGCTTCTGGGAGCTCTACGCCCAGTACCACAAGGGCGACCTGGTGATCGACGCCGTCTACCAGCTCGGCAAGAACGGCACGCCCTCGGCCTTCGGCCATGGCGTGTTCACCGGCCTCACACCCTTCCCCGCCGACGACGCCAAGCTCGGCAGTTCCAGCCAGGGCATCGCGATGGTGATGGCGCGTTACCAGGTCGACTCGAAGATCGAGGTCTCCGGCGGCCTGCGCGCCAACCGCTGGAGCGGCGCCTACGCCCGCATCACGCGGCCCGCCGGCACCAGCACCAGCGGCTTCGACGAATGGAACAACCCCTTCAACGTCGACTGGAGCACGGACCTGGGCGGCGGCGTCTACCAGGGCTACCCGGCGACGTCGATGGACATCATGCTCGGCCTGCGCTGGCGCTTCGCCGCCAACTGGACGGCGTCCACCGGGTTCGCGCACCTGGGCCCGGCCGCCACCGAGAACCCGAGCGACCGCGGGCAGTCGAATTCGGCCACCGTCAACACCATCGGCCTGAACTACGACTTCAAGAACGGCCTGCAGGTCTACGGCTCGGCCACGCTGGTGAACTATGCGCGGCGCGGGTTGGCGCCGCTGTCCATGCCGAGCAACTCGGCCTTCACGAACATCGACTCGCGCCTGAAGTCCCGCGGCAACTCGTGGCTGCTCGGCGCCGTCTACACGTTCTGACATGAACCTCTTCAAGGCCACACCCATGAAGTCCACGCGTACCGGCGCCCTGCGGCTTGCCTTCGTGATCCTCATCGCCGGCGTCGTCGCGGCCTGCGGCGGCGGCGGCACCACACCCGTCACGGCCTCGGGCGGCACCTTGCGCCCGCTGCCGGCCGACTTCAGCACGCGCAAGGCGGTGGCGTACTCGCCCTACCGCACGGCCACGGGCCCGGCGCAGCTGGACGCCGAGGTCATCACCGAAGAGCAGATCAAGGAAGACCTGGACCTGCTGGTCAAGGCCGGCTTCGGGCTCATCCGCATCTTCGGCAGCTCCGACAAGGTGGCCCGGCAGACGCTGCAGGTCATCTTCAGGCACGGGCTCGACATCAAGATGCAGCTGGGCGCATACACCGGCGGCGATGTCTACGTCACCGACGCCGAGCGGGCGGTCATCGAGGCCAACAACCAGGCCGAGCTGCAGCGCGCGATCGCGCTGGCCAAGCAGTACCGCGACATCGTGGTGGCGGTGAGCGTCGGCAACGAGACCCAGGTCGATTTCTCCGGCGTGCGGACCAAGCCCGAGACCCTGGCGCGCTACCTGAAGACCGTGCGCGACCAGATCACGCAGCCGGTGACCACCGACGACAACTGGGCCCCCTTCGCGAGCCCGAACACGGCCATCCTGGACACCATCGACTTCGTGTCGATGCACACCTACGCCCAGCTCGACTCGTACTTCCAGCCTGATCTCTTCGACTGGCAGCAGCTCGCCGTGCCGGCCGCCGGACGGGCGCAGGCGATGGCCAACGCCCATCTCGCCGAGGCACGGCGCCAATACGGCCAGGTTCGCGCCGCCCTGGACAAGCGGGGCCTGACAAACATGCCCATCACGATCGGCGAGACCGGCTGGAACGTGGTCGACCCCAAGCTGCCCTTCCGCACCCACCCGGTGAACCAGAAGATGTACTTCGATGGCCTGCAGGCCTGGGCCGCCGAGGGCCGCAACGGCAACGGGCCGAAGGCCGTCATCTACTTCGAGGCCTTCGACGAGCAGTGGAAGCAAAGCGACGACGGCTGGGGACTGTTCAACAAGAACCGCCAGGCGCGCTACGTCATCCAGGATCTGGGCACCTGCGGCACCACCTGGGTCTGCGAGCCGGGCACCTACACCACGGCCAGCGCGGTCTACTACGCGCTGGCGGTGCCGAACGCCGCGGTCACCGCCGGCAAGTACCGCATCTACACCGAGGCGCCGGCCGGCAGCGGCACCGAGGTGGCGGCGGCGAACCTGCGCGTGGACGCCTTCAGCGGCGACAGCGTGCAGCGCCCCGAGGTCACCAGCACGTTCGCCCCCAACGACGGCGGCCACAGCATCGAGATCACGCCCACGCCCAAGGACTACGGCTGGGGCCTGCTCTGGCAGTCGACCGTCGGCGCCACCGAGAACCTCTCGGCCTACGCCGCCACCGGCACGGTCAACTTCAGCATCAAGACGACCTACGAAGGCCGCATCGAGATCGGCATCGCCAGCGACACCGTCGACCGCGCCGGCGCCGAGGCCTACCTGCAGATCGCCAGCGGCCAGTACGGCTACCGCAACAACGGCGAGTGGGTGCAGGTGTCGATACCGCTTGCAGCCTTCAAGGCCGCCAACCCGAAGCTGGACCTGTCGCTGGTGACCCTGCGCTTCATCCTCGCCGACCGCTGGGCCCAGACCGGTAACTTCGCGCGTACCGGCCTGCCCAAGCTGTACCTCGACGGCATCTACCTGGCGAAGTGACGGCCATGCCGACCTCCGGTCTCGTCAGCCAGCTGGACCTGCCCAAGCGGGCCATCGCCCTGGTGCTGGCCGGCGGCCGGGGCAGCCGCCTGATGAACCTGACCGACACGCGGGCCAAGCCCGCCGTGTACTTCGGCGGCAAGTTCCGCATCGTCGACTTCGCGCTGTCGAACTGCCTGAACTCGGGCATCCGGCGCATCGGCGTCATCACGCAGTACAAGAGCCACAGCCTGCTGCGCCACCTGCAGCGGGGCTGGGCCTTCCTGAAGTCGGAGATGAACGAATTCGTGGACCTGCTGCCGGCCCAGCAGCGCATGGACGAGGAGACCTGGTACCGCGGCACGGCCGACGCCGTGAGCCAGAACCAGGACATCCTGGACAGCTACGGCGCGGAATACGTGGTGGTGCTGGGCGGCGACCACATCTACAAGATGAACTACACGCTGATGCTGGCCGACCACGTGGCCAAGGGCCGCGAATGCACCGTGGCCTGCATCGAGGTGCCCCGCGACGAGGCCCGGGCCTTCGGCGTGATGGCCGTGGACGCCGACTGGACCATCACCGACTTCGTCGAGAAGCCGCCCGAGCCGCCCACCGTGCCCGGCAAGCCCGACACGGCGCTGGCCAGCATGGGCATCTACATCTTCAACGCGAAGTACCTCTACGCCGAGCTGGCGCGCGACATGGCCGACCCGGCATCGACGCACGACTTCGGCAAGGACATCATCCCGCGCGCCGTGCGCCAGGGCGTGGCGGTGGCGCACCCCTTCGCGATGTCCTGCGTGGGCACGCCCAAGGGGGGCGTGCCCTACTGGCGCGACGTCGGCACGATCGATGCGTACTGGGACGCCAACATCGACCTCACCGCCACCGACCCGCTGCTGAACCTGTACGACACACGCTGGCCGGTCTGGACCTACCAGCCCCAGCTGGCGCCGGCCAAGTTCGTGCACAACACCGAGGACCGGCGCGGCGTGGCGGTGGAGTCGCTGGTGTCGGGCGGCAGCATCATCTCGGGCTCGGTGCACCGCTCGGTGCTGTTCTCGGGCGTGCGCGTGCATTCCCATGCCCAGGTCGAGTGGTCGGTGCTGCTGCCGGAGGTGCAGGTCGGCCGCCACGTGCGGCTGAATCGCGTGGTGGTCGACCGCGGCTGCCGGCTGCCCGACGGCCTGGTGGTGGGCGAGGACGCCGCGGCCGATGCGGCGCGCTTTCACCGCACCGACAGCGGCATCACCCTGATCACCGCGCAGATGCTGGCCAGGCTGGCGGCCTGAGCCGGATACTCGGCGCGTCCCGCCAGCTTTGCCGGGCGGTAGCGCCAACCCGTCGCAGAGGCCGCCATGACTCCGATCGTCGTCGACACGCAGCCCATCGCCGGGCAGCGCCCGGGCACCTCGGGCCTGCGCAAGAAGGTCACCGTCTTCCAGCAGCCGGGCTACCTGGAGAACTTCGTGCAGTCGGTCTTCGACGCGCTCGAAGGCGGCCGCGGCAGCACGCTGGTGCTGGGCGGTGACGGCCGCACGCACAACGACATCGCCATCCAGACCATCCTGCGCATCGCCGCGGGCAACGGCTTCGGGCGCGTGCTGGTGGGCCGGGGCGGCATCCTGTCGACACCCGCGGCCAGCGCGGTGATCCGCGCACAGGGTGCCTTCGGCGGGCTGATCCTGTCGGCCAGCCACAACCCCGGCGGGCCCGACGGCGACTTCGGCATCAAGTACAACACCGGCAACGGCGGGCCGGCGCCCGAGAAGCTGACCGACGCCATCCACGCGAACACGCAGCGCATCACGCGCTGGCTGACGCTGGACACGCCCGACGTCGACCTGCACGTGCTCGGCTCGTGCCGGCTGGGCGGCATGCAGGTGGAGGTCATCGACCCCGTGGCCGAACACGCCGCGCTGATGGCCCGTCTGTTCGACATGGACGCCATCCGCCGGCTGCTGGCCCGGCCGGACTTCCGCATGCGCTTCGACGCCATGCACGCCGTCACCGGCCCCTACGCCCACACCGAGCTCGGCGCCCTGCTCGGGGCGCCGGCGGGCACGGTGATGAACGGCACGCCGCTGCCCGACTTCGGCGGCGGCCACCCCGACCCCAACCCGACCTACGCGGCCGA
Source organism: uncultured Rubrivivax sp. (assembly GCA_964423075.1). Classification (GTDB taxonomy): domain Bacteria; phylum Pseudomonadota; class Gammaproteobacteria; order Burkholderiales; family Burkholderiaceae_C; genus Rubrivivax. The sequence continues at coordinate 21,371 of CAYREA010000054.1, forward strand.
ACTGGTGGCCACGATGTTCGGCCCCGGCGCGCCGGACTTCGGCGCCGCCAGCGACGGCGACGGCGACCGCAACATGATCCTGGGCCGCCACTTCATCGTCACCCCCAGCGACAGCCTGGCCGTGCTGGCCGCCAATGCCACGCTGGTGCCGGGTTATGCCAGGGGCCTGAAAGGCGTGGCGCGCTCCATGCCCACCAGCGCCGCGGTGGACTGCGTGGCGCAGGCCCTGGGCATCCCCTGCTTCGAGACGCCCACCGGCTGGAAGTACTTCGGCAACCTGCTGGACAGCGGCCAGATCACGCTCTGCGGCGAGGAGAGCGCAGGCACCGGCAGCGACCACGTGCGCGAGAAGGACGGGCTGTGGGCCGTGCTGTTCTGGCTCAACATCCTGGCCGTGCGCGGCGAATCGGTGGAAGCCATCCTGCGTGCGCACTGGCAGCGCTTCGGCCGGCACTTCTACTCGCGCCATGACCACGAAGGCGTGGACGCCGCGGCCGCCGTGCAGTTGATGGAAGACCTCGCCGCCGCCCTGCCCGCACTGCCCGGCCGGGCCCTGGCCGGCAGCCGCATGGCCTGGGCCGACGACTTCGCCTACACCGACCCGGTGGACGGCAGCGTCAGCCGGCACCAGGGCCTGCGCATCGCGCTGGAGGACGGCTCGCGGCTGGTCTTCCGCCTGTCGGGCACCGGCACCGAAGGCGCCACGCTGCGGGTCTACCTCGAACGCTACGAACCCGATCCGTCGCGCCACCACGTGCCCACGCAGGAGGCCCTGGCCGGGCTGGTGGCGGCGGCCGATGAGCTGGCCGGCATCCGCACCCGGCTGGGCCGCAGCCGGCCGACCGTCATCACCTGAAGGCACCGATGCGCTGTTTCCTCACCGCGCGCGACAGCGCGCACCGCCTGACCGAGCTGGCCCCGCTGGCCGCACCGCCCGAGCCCGGGCTGCCACGCCTGTGGGTCGATGACAGCCGGCGCTTCCAGACCCTCGAAGGCTTCGGCGGCGCCTTCACCGAAGCCGCAGCGACGACCTGGCTGCGCCTGTCGCCGGCGCAGCAGGCGAACTTCCTGCGCGACTGCTTCGACCCTGCCCAGGGCCACGGCTACACGCTGTGCCGCGTGCACATGAACAGCTGCGACTTCGCCCTGGGGAACTACGCGCACGCCGACACGCCCGGCGACGTGGCGCTGGCCGGCTTCGGCATCGAGCGCGACCGCCAGGCGCTGCTGCCGATGATCCGCGCCGCGCAGCGCGTGGCCGCACAGCCGCTGAAGCTGCTGGTCTCGCCCTGGAGCCCGCCGGCCTGGATGAAGACCAACGGCCGCATGAACGACGGCGGCCGGCTCAGGCCCGAGTACCGCCAGGCCTGGGCGCGCTGCTTCGTGCGCTTCATCCAGGCCTATGCCGAAGAGGGCGTGGCGGTGTGGGGCGTGTCGGTGCAGAACGAGCCCGAGGCGCACCAGCGCTGGGACTCTTGCCTGTACACGGCCGAGGAGGAGCGCGATTTCGTGCGCGACTTCCTCGGGCCCGAACTGGCCGCCGCAGGCCTGGGCGGCGTGCGCATCGTCGTGTGGGACCACAACCGCGACGTGATGGTGGAGCGCGCCAGCGTCATCCTGGGCGACCCCGCCGCGGCGAAGTACGTCTGGGGCACCGGCTTCCACTGGTACGGCGAAGACCACTTCGAGCACGTGCAGCTGGTGCACGACGCCTGGCCGGACAAGCAGCTGCTGTTCACCGAAGGCTGCCAGGAAGGCGGGCCGCACCATGGCAGCTGGGACCTGGGCGAGCGCTACGCGCGTTCGATGATCAACGACCTGAACCGCTGGACGGTGGGCTGGATCGACTGGAACCTGCTGCTCGACGAAGGCGGCGGCCCCAACCACGTCGGCAACTTCTGCAGCGCGCCGGTGCTGGCCGAACCGGCGCGCGACGCGCTGCTGCACCAGAGCTCCTACTTCTACATCGGCCACTTCGCGCGCTTCGTGCGGCCTGGCGCGCAGCGCGTGCTGTGCGCCGCCACGCGCCAGGCGCTGGAGTGCACGGCCTTCGTCAACCCGGACGGCACGACCGCCGTGGTGGCCATGAACCGCAGCCAGCAGCCGCTGCGCTTCGCGCTGCACGTGCACGGCGCGGCGTGGGCGGCCGAACTGCCGCCGCGCGCCATCGCCACCTACCTCGGCGCGCCCTGAGGGTCCGGCCTAGGGCGGCGCCTGCCAGATGCGCACGTGCTCGATCTCCATCGTCACCGGGAAGATGGTGTCGTCCACCGCACCGCCCAGGTCACCGCCGATGGCGATGTTCAGCAGCAGGTACTGCGGCGCGTCGAAGGGCCAGGTGGCGTAGCCCGCGCGCGGGTTGGCGTAGCGGTAGTAGACGTTGCCGTCGATGCCGATGCTGAGCGCGTCGGCCGTCCAGTGCAGCTGGTAGTCGTGGAAGGCGGTGCAGGCGTCCGCCACCTGCACCGCGGCCCCGCTGCCCGGGCCGCCGCTCAGGCGCGTGTGCACGGTGCCGAAGACGCGGCCCGGGTTGCTGCCCACCTGCTCCATGATGTCGATCTCGCCGTCGTCGGGCCAGGTGCCGCCGCTGCCCAGCAGCCAGATCGCGGGCCAGGTGCCGCGGCCGCAGGGCAGCTTGGCGCGGATCTCGAAGTAGCCGTAGGTCCAGGCCGCCTTGCCGCGCGTGATGAGCCGCGCCGAGGTGTAGCGCTGGCCACCCCAGTCGGCGGCGCTGTTCAGCGACTCCAGCCGCGCCGTGATGCGCAGCCGGCCGCCCGCCACCACCGCGTTCTCGGGCCGTGAGGCGCTGTAGTACTGGCGCTCGTTGTTGAACCAGCCCAGCCGGTTGCGCTCGGTGTCGTAGGCCCAGCGCGTGGCGTCAGGCAGGCCGGGGGTGTCGAACTCGTCGGCCCACACCAGGCGGTAGCCCGCCGGGGCCGGGCCGGCGGGAACCGGCGGGCCAGGATCGGCGGGAACGGGCGGTGGAACGGGGCTCGTCGCGGCCGGCGCGGCGCCGCCACCTCCGCCGCCGCAGGCGGCGAGCTGCGCCACGGCCAGCAGCAGCGCCCGGGCCCGCATGCTCACGATGGGAGCGCGCCGTACTTGGGCCGCTCGTCCTTGTCCCACAGCCCCCACTGCGTGCCCACTTCGCCTTCCTGCTGCAGCTTCCAGGGTTCGTCGAACGACGAGAAGTAGAACAGCTTCACCCCCTCGCGCCGGGCCCATTGCTGCACGTCGACGAAGTAGCGCATCGCGTTCTCGGCCGAGGGCACGGCCCCGGCCACCGGCTGGCCGCTGCCGGGCCAGCCCGTCTCGGTGACGATGACGCGCTTGTCGCCGCCGGCGGCCTGCACCAGGCCGACCATGCGGCGCAGGGTGGGCGCGGCCATGTGGATGTCGATGCCTTCCCAGAACGGGTAGCAGTTCGGCAGCAGCACGTCGCAGGCGGCCGTGAGCGCCGGGCGTTCGAGGAACTGGTAGTAGGCATCGACGCAGCCCACGGGCACGTCGTCGGGCAAGGCAGCCCTGACGCGCTGGATGTACGCCAGCAGTTCGGCTTCGGGCAGTTCGTCGCGCAGCAGCACCTCGTTGCCCACCACCGCGATGTTCACCAGCCCTTCCTTCGCCAAGGCCACCAGCCCCTCGATCTCGCGTTCATTGCGCGCCCGGTCGCTGCTGATCCAGGCCCCCGCCATCGTCTTGAGCCCCTTTTCGCGGGCCAGCCGCGGAATCAGCTCGTGCCCCTCGGTGCAGGCGAAGGAGCGCAGCCACCGCGTGTGCGGGGCGATGACCTCGATTCGCCGGCGCACCTGCGCTTCCGAGAGGCGGTCGCCCGCCCGCTGCCCTTCGGTGTAGGCGCTGAAGCACAGGCCGTACACGCCGCCGCGCATCTGCTCGGCATACAGCGCGCCGATCTCGGCCGCGGCCTTGCCCGCCAGGGGCGAGCGCTCCATCGCCGGCAGGTGCAGGCCGTGCTCCTCCAGCCACGGCCGCGCGCCCGAGCCCTGGGACGACGACGCGGCCCCGCGCTGCTTGCGCCGCGCGATCTCGGCGTTCACCTCGATGGCGCGCTTCTCGTCGAGGTCGTAGTCGCGCATGATCCACATGGCCAGCAGCGTGCCGAAGATGGGCACGCCGGAATAGAACAGGCGCAGGCCGTCCACGGCGCCCTCGGGCTGCACGGCAGCGCCGGGGGTGAAGGCCACCAGCGCCATGATCGCGCCGCTGAGCAGCCCCGCGACGGCGAAACCGAGCTTCACCATCCACCAGTAGATGGCGCCGAAGATGCCTTCACGGCGCTTGCCGGTGGCCAGTTCGTCCAGGTCGCACACGTCCGCCGTCATCGACATCATCAGCGTGAACAGGCCGCCGATGCCGAACGAGAAGAACG
>CAYREA010000055.1:0-25743 GCA_964423075.1 uncultured Rubrivivax sp.
TGGGCGTCAGGCCCATCAGCAGGTTGATCAGCCAGAACGGGAACACCGGCACCAGCCGCAGCGTCAGCAGGTAGAAGGTGCCGTCCTTGCGCACGCCCTCGTTGATGGGCGCCAGGGCCTTGCCGAAGCGGGCCTGGATGGGTTCCCGCAGCAGGTAGCGCGCCACCAGGAAGGACGACAGCGCGCCCAGGCTGGAGGCAAAGCTCACCAGCAAAAGGCCCCAGCCCAGGCCGAACATGGCGCCGGCGGCCAGCGTCAGGATCACGGCGCCGGGGATGGAAAGCGCCGCGGCCGCCACGTAGATGGCGAAGAAGGCGGCGGCCGTGCCCAGCGGCTGGGTCTGCACCCGCGCCTGCAGCGCGTCGCGGCTGGCTTTCAGGTTGTCCAGCGTCAGCAGCGCGCCCAGGTCGAAGTGGCGCCACGCCCAAGCGGCCACCAGCGCCAGGGCGGCCGCGGCCGCCCACAGCAGGGCCTTCGGCTGGCGGGACATCAGCGCGCCACTTCCGTCGAGCGTGTGGTTGGCGCCGGCGCATCCACGGCGGCCGCCGGTTCCAGCGCGCCGCCACAACTGCTGCCCTGGCCCGCCGTGCAGCCGTAGCAGTGGTCGGCAATTCGGATGTCGGCACCCGCCGGGTCATGCTGCAGCAGGTCGCGCAGGTGGGGCCGCGGCAGCCCGCCCAAGCTGGCGCGCAGACCCAACATCTGGTTGAAATCGCAGTCGTACAGGTTGCCCTGCCAGTCGACACTGAGCAGGCTGCGGCACATCACGGTGTCGAGGTTCTCGGCGCGGTAGCTGTCGCGCAGCAGCTTCATGTAGGGGCCGAACGCGCCCTTGCTCACCAGCGTGCTGCCGAAGCGCTGCACCGGCATGTTGGTCAGCGCGAACAGATGGTCGAAGCGGATGCCGAAGTGCAGCAGCAGCTCGCGCTTGTAGTCGGCCTCCAAGGGCCCCTGCGGTGGCGGCAGCACCGCGCCCTGCGGGTTGTAGACGAGGTTCAGCACCAGGCCGGTCTTCGGGTCATGGGCCGGGTCGCCGTAACCCAGCGCATTCAGCTGCCGCAGGCCGGCGATGCTGCGATCGAAGACGCCATCGCCGCGCTGGCGGTCGACGTTGGCCGGTGAATAACAGGGCAGTGAGGCGGTGATCTCAACGCCCTGTTCGGCCAGGAAGGCCGCGAGATCCTCCTGCCCGGGCTCTGACAGGATGGTGAGGTTGCAGCGGTCGATGACCCTGACGCCCGCCGCACGCGCCTGGCGCACCAGCTCACGGAAGTGCACGTTCAGCTCCGGTGCACCGCCGGTCAGGTCCAGGGTGCCCACGCGCCGCGCGCGCAGCACCTCGAGCACCAGCGCGATGGTGTCGCCGTCCATCATCTCGGTGCGCTGGGGGCTGGCCGCGACGTGGCAGTGCAGGCAGCTCTGGTTGCACTTGTAGCCCAGATTGACCTGGAGGGTCTCGAGCGACCGGCGCCGGATCGGCGGAAAGTCGGTGGCGGCAAGCATGGGCAATGTGGCGTGCATGGGCTGTAGCGGCTTCGGACAAGGGCGATGCACAGGTATTCGCCACCCCGCCCGAGATGGTTACAGCGGCACCGCACGAATCGCGTGGGACACCCGGCCGGCCCCGCCAGAATCGCGCCCGTGTAACCAAAGGACCCCGAGCCACGAAATGCCTGTTGACGCCAGCCCCGGCGACTTCGAGTCCGCCCTCAAGCCGTTGTGGCTGCGTGCGCAGGCGGGCGACGACGTGGCCTATCGACAAGCCCTGGGCTTGCTCGCCACCCGCCTGCGCGGCTATCTGAAGCGCCGCCTCACCGGCTTGCCGGACGAGGTGGAGGATCTGGTTCAGGAGACACTGTTGGCCCTTCATCTGCAACGCGGCACCTATGACCCTTCGCTGCCCGTCAGCGCCTGGGTGGTGGCCATCGCACGGCACAAGCTGGTGGACCTGTGGCGACGCAGGGGTCGCCGCGACAGCCTGCACGACGCCATCGACGATGTGGACGAGCAGCTGCTGGTGGCAGAACCCGATGACGGCGGCGCGCAGCGCGACCTCGAAAGGCTGTTCGACGAGCTGCCGCACGCGCAAAGACAAGCCATCGTGCTGACCAAGCTCGAAGGCCTGTCGGTGGCCGAAGCGGCGGCGCGCACCGGCGCTTCGGAATCGGCCATCAAGGTGCAGGTGCACCGCGGCCTGAAGCGCCTGGCGGCCCTGGTACGGAAGGACGGTTGAGGCATGAATGCCGCTGAGCACGGACGACGGACATGAAGACCGACACGTTGATCGACCTGCTGTCCCGCCAAGCCGGGCCGGCCCCCCGCGCGATCGCCTCGCGGCGGCTGTCGCCTGCCGCCCTTGCCGGGCTTTTCGTGAGCGCCTTGGCTGCGGTCACCTTGTTTGGCCCCATTCCAGCACCGATGTTCGCGACGGCGGTGCCGTGGACCAAGATGGCCTATGCCGGCGCCCTTGCGGTGGCCGCCGGCTGGCTGACCGCGCGCCTGTCGCGTCCTGCGGCGCCACTGCAGCGGCCACTTCGCGTCGTCTTCGCCGTGGTGGTGGTGATGGCTGTGATGGGCGGGTTGTCACTGGTCTCCGAACCCGCAGGGGGCCGGATCCAGGCGCTGCTCGGCCATTCCTGGTCCAGTTGCCCGTGGACCGTGCTGGCACTCTCGCTGCCAGGCCTGGCCGCAGCCCTTTGGGCGGTGCGGGGCCTGGCGCCGACGCGGCCCCGCGCGGCTGGATTCGCTGCAGGCTTGATGGCCGGATCGGTGGGCGCGTTCGGCTACTCCCTGTCGTGCCCGGAAGCGTCGTCGGCCTTCGTGGCCGTCTGGTATTCGCTCGGCATTGTCCTGACGGGCGCGCTTGGTTCGGTGCTGGGACCCAGGGTGCTGCGCTGGTGAACCCCTAGCGGCCGGCCCGGCATGAACTGATGGATGCCCCACCGCCGCTGGTGCGGGCGCGGCGACCCGCCGATCAAGCGCAGCAGAGGCGGCATCGGTGGCCTCGGCCTGGACATTGCGCAACGCGTGGCCGTGCTGCACGGTGGCAGCCTGCGGCCGCTGCCCGCGCCAGGGGGGGCGGCACCCGGCTGCGCCTGGCGCTGCCGCTGGTGGCTTGAACCGCCGGCCCGGCGCAGATCGCGGCGCTTGTTACGCTCAAGGCCTGCTCAAGCGGGAGACGCCGTGGCTCGACTCTTCTCCAACCGGGATCGTCCTTTTGATCTTGGCACCTTGCCGACGGAACTGCTGCCGCGTGAGGCCGTGGAGCCCATCGCCGGCGTGCGCCAGCCGACCGATGCCGCCCAGGCCGGCGCCGAGGCGATGCGGGGTGCGTTGCCCGAATTCCGCGCGCTCTTCGACCAGCACCTCGATGGCGTGATGGCGCCCGCGCACGCGCCGGTGCCCGACGATCCGGTCGCGCGCGCCCGCAACCTCAAGGCCTCGGCCTACTTCCTTGAAGCCACGCTGGCCGGCATCTGCGAACTGCAGTCACAGGACTGGCTGGACGCGGACCATCCGCCCCACAGCCACGCCTTCGTCTTCCTGGTGGAGTTCAGCCGTGAACCGCAACCCGGCGAGCCCGGCGCCGAATGGATCCGCGGCACCCACGCCGAGCGCACCGACCTGCGCTGTGCCGAGATTGCGGTGGTGATGGCGGGCTACATCCGCGCGCTGGGCTGGTCGGCGCGCGGCCATGTGGACAACGATGCCGCTGGCGATGCGGAGCATCGTATGCAGGTCGACCTGGCCGCCCTGGCCCAGCGCGCAGGCGTGGCCAAGGCCGTCGATGGCGTGCTCGCCATGCCGTATTCCAGGCGCGGCTTCCGCGTGGCCGCCGTCACCACCGACTACCCGCTGGCCGTTGATCTGCCGATCGCGGCAGAGGCTTCACTCGCCTGGCCCGACGCGGCCACCTACATGGGTGCGCCCGGCACCCGGCCCGGCTTCGAAGACGATGAACTGGCGAGGCGCCCGGTGCACCTGGGACGTTATGCCATGGAGCGCATCCGCCGCGTCGACGAGCCAACCACGCTGGTGCTGCGCGACGAGATCCGGCGCGTGCCCAAGCGCGCCGACCTGTTCACCCGGGCGCTGGCTGGCGACCTGGGCGAGAAGGCCCAGACCGAGCGCACGCGTTTTGCCGTCAAGCATCCGCTGGCCTTTGCGATGACGCCGCTGATCCGCGGCCTGGTGCCGCTGCAGGGCACGCGGGAGCCGCTGCAGCCCACCGGCTTCGGCGGCGACCTGTCGGACCCGCAGCGCAACGCCAACGCGATCAAGGCCCTGGCCCATGTGCTGGGCGCTGACCTGGTGGGCATCTGCGAGGCCGAGCCCTGGATGTACTACTCGCACGACGAGCTCGAGGGCCGGCCGATCGTGCCCTATCACCGCTACGCGGTGGTGATGCTGATCGACCAGGGTTTCGAGACGATGGAAGGGGCCTCGGGCGACGACTGGATCTCGGGTGCACAGTCGATGCGGGCCTACCTGCGCGGCGCCACGATCGCCGGCGTGATGGCTGCGCACGTGCGGCGCATGGGGTATTCGGCGCGCGCCCACTCCAACGCGCATTCCGAGCTGCTGCACCTGCCGGCCGTGCTGATGGCCGGCCTGGGCGAGCTGTCGCGCATCGGTGAGCTGATCCTCAACCCCTTCATCGGCCCGCGCTCGAAGTCGGTGTTGTTCACCACCGACCTGCCGCTGGCCGTGGACAAGCCCATCGACTTCGGCCTGCAGGCCGTGTGCAACGCGTGCATGAAATGCGCACGCGAGTGCCCCTGCAACGCCATCCCCTTCGGCCCCAAGGTGATGTTCAACGGCTACGAGATCTGGAAGCCCGATGTCGAGAAGTGCGGCAAGTACCGGCTGACCAACATGAAGGGCTCGGCCTGCGGCCGCTGCATGAAGACCTGCCCCTACAACCGCGAGGACCTGGTCGAATCGGAGCGGCTGCTGTGGCTGTCCATCGACGTGCCGGCCTCGCGCCGCCAGCTCATCGACTATGACGACCGCACGGGCGGCGGCCAGCGCAACGCGGCCAAGCGCTGGTGGTTCGATCTGGAGATCGTGGACGGCGTGGCCGTGAAACCGGCGGCTGGCGTCAACGAGCGCGACCTCGACCTCGCTCGCACCGGCAAGCTGGCCGCGGTGCAGAAGCTGGCGTTCTTTCCGCCGGCCCTGCAGCCCGCTGGAGGCACGACTTTGAAGGAGGTGCGGCCCATCGACCGCCCGGCCGGCCTGGCGGCCTACGCGGCCGCCGAGTCGCCACTTGCCGCGCGCCGGCGGCGCGCCAAAGGCACGGCCGGGGGTTGAGCGGCTGCGGCGTTGGCCGGCTCTCAGCCGCGACGGGCCGTGCGCGTTGAGGGCCCCACCAGCACGACCTGGCCGCCGTCGAGCAAGACCGCCAGCCCTGCGGCTTCGGGCACCGCTGCGGTCAGGACCGCGCGCCCTGGCAGCGCCACCGCCTTCAACTCGGCCCAGTCTGCCGCCGGATTCAACAGCTGCAGTTGGCGGCCGTCCTGGCTGGGCAGCACCAGCAGGCCTTGCAGCCAGGCCGCGAGGTCGATTTCGCGCGTGCCGATGCGATGGGTGCTGACGTCGCCTTGCAAGCGGCGCCGGGTCAGCCGCTCGCCCGAGGCCTGGTAGACGTGCAGCACGCCGCCGATGTGCGGCGTGTGCACGGCCGCCAGATGGTGGCCATCGGTGGTGGGCGCCAGCCAGCGGTGGTAGCCGCCGACCGTGTCGCCCAGCGCGGCCAGTTGCAGGCCCCGGGGCCGTGCCGGGTCGGCCGTCACCAGCGCCAGTTGCCCGCCGTCGGGGCCCGAGCGCACCGTCAGCAGGCCGCGCCCACCCTGCGTGCCAGGCAGCACCACGGGCCGGAGCGCGATGTCTTCGAAGACATGCGGTGGCGGCAGGCTCAGTTCACGCAGCACGTCCAGCCCGTGGCGTTCGAGCCAGAGCACCCGTGTGGCCTCGACCGCATCGCCCAGCACGCCATGGTCGTAGCGGCTGCCGTCCGGGCCGGCCAGCACGGCGATGTGGCCGCCGTCGCCCCGGCCATCGAGGTCGACCTGCACGGGCCGCGCGTCGGGCAACACGGCGTCCATGGACCGCGCCACGTCACGCCAGCGTCCGGCGGGGTCAGGTTCGAAGCGGGCCAGCCGGTGGCTGAGCGTGCCGGTCGGCCGGACGCTCGCGGTCACGACAGCCAGCACCGCCAGCGGCAGGATCAGCAGCCCTGCATGAACCGACACGCTCGCCGCAGGTGATGTGCGCGCGCGGCCGCCTTCGGCGGCGTCTTCCCATACCCACAGCCCGCCGTCGTCCATGCGCGCGGCGATGCGACCATGGCCTGTGGCGATGGGTGTGTTCGGGTCGATCCCGCCGGCAATGCGGCGCGGTGCCTGGCCCTTCAGCGACAAAGCCCACAAGCCGCCGCTGGCGCCGGTGCCCAGCAGACCTGAGGGTCCGCCCGCATGCAGCTGCCGCATCGGCTCTTCTGCAGGCACGGCACGCACGGCCCAGGTCGTGGGGTCAGGTGCCGCCGTGGCCTGCGCGCGGACCCGCCCGCTGGCCGCACCCAGCCCGGCGCAGCCTGCGAGCAGGGCCCGGCGCCGGGTCAGCCCAAGCGGGTGCACTTCGCTCACACCGCGCCGATGTACTCGCCGCGCGCCGGGTAGTTCTTCTCCAGCGCGAAGTCCAGCGCTGCCAGCAAATCGTCGAAGTGCGGCCGCGCAAAGGGCATGGTCTGCACGGCGCCGTAGTAAAGCGTGCCGTCGGGCCGCACGATGAACACGCCGGGCTCGGAGAAGAGGGCCGGCTCCTCGATGCCGATGGACGTCTTGCCGCGCGAGGTGCTGATGTACAGGCCCCACTCCCGGGCCTCGGCCAGGCTCAGCCCGTAGCCCATGCGCAGGGCAGGAGCCTTCAATTTGTCGGCCATGGCCTGCGCGCGCTCGCGACCGTCGCTGGAGATCGCGATCACCTTCACGCCGCGCTTGTCGAACTCGGGCAGCAGCCGGCCAAGCTCCAGCAGGTACTTCAGGCAAACCGGGCAATGCAGGCCGCGATAGAAAACCACCAGCGTGAAGTTCGCAGCGGCGTCTTCCGCCAGCGAAAAGCTGCCGTGGTCCAAGGTCGGCACCTGCAGGGACGGCACCGCCTGACGCGGGATCAGCGTGGACGGCAGCGACGGGTTGGACATGTCATGACTTCGTGATGGAGGGATACGCAGCAATGTAAGGCCTGCAGTGAGATGATCGGCAGCGATCCGTCTCTGACTTTCAACCGTTCATCTCATGTCCGACCGTCTGTCCGCCTTGCTCCAGCGCTTCGAACTGCACGCGCGCGTGTTCTACAGCGGCGCGCTGTGCGGCATTGCCGACTTCGACGGCGGCAGCGGCATCGGCCACATGCACATGGTTCGGCGCGGGCCGCTGGGCGTGACCGACACGCTGGGTCGGCACTGCGTCGTCAGCGAACCCAGCGTGCTGTTCTTCCCGCGCGCCGGTGCACACCGGCTCGATGGCGGCGAGCGCGAGGGTGCCGATGTCGTGTGTGCGTCCATCGATTTCGGCGTCGGTGACGAGAACCCGCTGCTGCGCGGCCTGCCGGCCTTGCTGAGCGTGCCGCTGGCCCAGCTGCCTGGCCTCGATCTCGCCCAGCAGCTGCTGTTCAGCGAGGCGCAGGCCGGCCGCTGCGGACACGGCGCGGTGGTGGACCGACTCACCGAGGTGCTGGTGATCCAACTGCTGCGCCATGCCATGGCGCACCAGCTGATCGACAGCGGCGTCATGGCCGGCCTGGCAGACCCGCGCCTGGCCAAGGCCATCAGCGCTCTGCATGCCGACCCCTCGCGCACCTGGACCCTGGACGCCATGGCCGGGCTGGCTGGCATGTCGCGGGCGCGCTTTGCGGCGCACTTCACGCGCACGGTCGGCGTTCCACCCGGTGACTATCTCACTGGCTGGCGTCTGGGACTCGCCCGCACACTGCTGCGCAAGGGGCTGGCGGTGAAGCAGGTGGCTGCCGATGTCGGCTATGCCAGCCCAGGCGCCTTTGGACGTGTCTTCCTGCAACGCCTGGGTACCACGCCCACGCAATGGCAACACAGCGACGCCGCGGCCCGGGCCTGAGCTCACTCAGATCCCGATCGTCAGGTTCACCCAGGCATCCGGCAGCCAAGCCAGGATACGAGCCTCGACCCACTTGTCGGCGCCGGTGAGGATGGCGATGCCCATGCCGCCGAGCAGCACGGCAAAGCCGCGACGGACACGCTCGATGCGCGCCAGGACCCAGTCGCGGGCGCGCATGAAGCCGCTGCGCGAGGCATAAGCCACCGCCACGAGCGGGATTGCCGCGCCCAGTCCGAACAAGGCCAGCACCACACCGCCGCGCAAGGCACCGCCCTCGCTGGCCACCAGCGTCAGCGCCGAGCCCAGCAGCGGGCCGGAGCACGGGCTCCACACCAGACCGAGGACGGCCCCCAGCGCCGCAGCGCTGAGCAAGGAACCGCCGTCAAGCCGCGTCGAAGCAGCGTTGGCCGCGCTCGCAATGGGCAGCATCCAGCGCGAGAAGCGGTCGCCCAGCGCCGGCACCAGCATCACCAGGGCAAAGGCGATCAACATCGCCGCGCCCGCCACGCGAATGGTGTCAGCGTCGATCCCCAGCGCGGGCCCGAGCGCTCCGAGCACGACGCCGATGCCGGCGAAGGACAGCATCATCCCCAGGCCCATGGCCACCGGCGCGAGACGGTGGCCCTGCACCGCACCACCCAGTACCAGCGGCAGCAGCGGAAACACGCAGGGTGACAGGGTCGTCAGGCCACCCGCGGCCACACTCAGCCCCAGCTGAGGCAGCGACAGTGCGAGCGGCATCCGGCAGGCCCGCTCAAAGTGCCGTCTTCAACGCGGTGCGCAAGCCGGCAGCGGTGGTGTCGTTGATGCTGCGGCTGGTTTCCTTCTGCCCACGCAACACCACCAGCGTGGACTGGCTGCGAATGGCGAACTGCTTCTTCAGGTCCTTCTCGGTGTCGTAGTTCACCGCCAGCACGGTGATGTCGAGGCCCGGCTCGGCCTTCATCGCGTCGAGCAACTTGTCCTGGGCGCGGCAGGTCGGGCACCAGTCGGCGCGGAAGTGCAGCGCGACCGGCTTGTCCGCCTTTTGCGCTTCAGCCAGCGCCGCCGCCGAATAGGGCTTGACGTCGAGTGCGTGGGACGCGGCGGCGGCGCAGAAGAGGACTGCGGCGGTGATCAGTTGGACAAGCTTCATGGTGTTCCTACGGGGTGAGGTGGCGTCAGGCTGACCGCAAAGCGGATCGGTCGGTGTCGGTCGTCCGGCGCCGGCTGCGCCTTACATCGGGACTCGTGATTGTCTGGATCGAGAAGCGGGCCAGTGAACCGATCGACTCAGACAGCATGCGATTCGTCTCGTGCGCGCTGGCCGAGGACCTGCCCACCGACAATGCGCCCCGTGGACTCGGACGGGAAAGTGCAAGCATGGCCCTGCAGATGAAGACCACCCTTGGGCAACTTGCGATGTCTGGACCCTGGTCACGCCTGCACAGGGCCCACATGATGCTGGCAAGCCTGCCCCTGCTGCTGGGCGCCTGCAGCACGGCGCCTCCGTTGGCTGGCAACGGTCAGGCATCGATTCCGGTACTGCGCGGCTGGTTCGAAGGGGAAGAGGTGTTCTACATCACCACCGACGTCTCGCATGCCGACGTGGCCGAGGCCAAGGGCGCGAACTTCGCGCCAAGGCTTGCCGATGCCTTGCCTGCAGGCCCACCGGTGCCGGGCCGCCGATCGTCGGTGGACAAGGTCTATGCCGTGACCAACTTCAAGCAGGAGAGCATCTTTGCGTCCGCGCCATACCCGATGGGTTCGGCGAGTCGCGACACCGCCTACAGCCCGCTGTGGCAGATGGTCAAGGTCACATGGGCCGCTGGCAAGACCCCGCGAACGCTGAAGTCGGAGGAGGCCGTGCTGGCCGCGGTCGACAGTGGTGCCGTGACACTGGAGGTCACCAGGGTGGTTCTGAACTGCCCCATCGTCCATCGCGGCCCCAAGGGTGGCCTGCCTGGTGTCTCGCTGGTTCACCCTGTGCGCTGAACGCTGTCGCTCGAGCCAGACCAGCGCACCGAGAACCAGGGCCAAAGCGATGATGAAACTGCCGAGCAGCATCGTCGCGTAAATGCCTTGTCGGCCAGGCGGGTCAACTCCTGTTCGGCGCAAACACGAGGCCCATCCGGGCCCGGGGTGCAACCTATTCCGGGAAGTCAGCCCCCCGCTGCAAGCGGCAGCAAATGGCCCCCCGCCCTTCGCCCGCCAGCTGCCGGTGTCTACGCTGCTGAGAGCGGCAACGCGCAAGCGGTCGCGCACGCGGACTGTTGTGTGGCTCCCTCCATGGAGGCAAGTGGCACACCATGAAACTCTCGGATCAGCGGATGAACTGCGACTCTTCTTCCGCGGTTGCCACCCTCACCTGCTCAACCCGCGCCCGATCGCCGTAGAGAGCTCGAAGCTTTACTCGAACAGCTTGAGCTGGATCGATCCCTTCGCGGAAGACCTTGAACCACCGCCGTGGCCTTCCGTCGTACCGGAAGTCGATGACCCACGTCGTCGAGCTTCTGAAGAAGTCGGTCACCCCGCTTGCCTCGCCGCCGAAGGTGCCGTCAGAGTGCCTGGTTGCCGCTTCCGCCCAACGCGGCACAGGCGCGCCGCAGTCGGCTCTCCGCCTCGTCGGCGACGGCCTTCACGCCTGGCTTGCCCACCAGACCCACCATGGTCTGCGGATCCAGAAAGCCGACGACGATGCGTCCCGGCGCCTCCTCCCGCACGATGACGTTGCAGGGCAGCAGCAGCCCGATGTCGGGCACCGCCTGCAGAGCCTGGTGCGCCAGAGGCGGATTGCACGCGCCCAGGATGCGGTAAGGCGGCATGTCCGCGCCGAGCTTTTCCTTCATCGCGCGCTGGACGTCGATGTCGCTCAGGACGCCGAAGCCTTCGGTCTTGAGTGCAGCGGTCGTCTTCGCGAGCGCGTCGTCGAACGACAGGCCGGTGAGCGTGGTGGTGAATCCGTACATGGGATACCTCTCGATGGTGAGCAAGGTCCACGGGTGCCGGCCCGGTTCACGACAAGGCGGTCATGGAGCACGGGGCGTAGCGACTGCGGACAAGAGGCCCGTCGTGCAGCGTAGCAGCGCGCAGGCGTCTCAGGTTGGCCGATCCGGACTCGGCGATCAAAGGCCGGGCTTGACCAAGATCATGGTCACTGCCTTGGAATCGGAGCACATTGGTAAGTCATCGACTACTTACCAAGACCGAAGGCACCATGCAGATTCGCCTGCCCACCGAAGAGCGCCAGGCAGAGATCGTGGCGGCTGCGCTTCAACTGGCACGCGACGCCAGCCCGGCGCTGATCACGACGACAGACATCGCTTCGGCCATCGGCGTCACCCAGGGTGCTGTGTTCAAGCACTTCCCGACCAAGGATGCGATCTGGGTGGCCGCGGTGCGGTGGGTTCGCGAAGCGCTCATGTACAGCGTGAGCTGTGCCGCTACCGAAGCGGCTTCCCCCGTCGATGCGCTCTCGGCCATGTTCCGCGCGCATGTCGATTTCGTCATCGCGCACCCGGGTGTCCCGCGCCTGATCTTCCATGAACTGCAGCAGCCTGCCGACTCCGCGACCAAGCAGGAGGTGCGCGCGCTGTTGCAGGCCTACCGCAAGCTGCTGCTGGACACCCTGGAGCAGGCCGTGAGCCGGGGCCAGGTGATCGCCGATCTCGACCGTGAGGCTGCGGCCACCACACTCGTCGGCCTGATCCAGGGCCTGGTGATGCAGGCCATGTTGGCCGGCCGGCCGGCGGCGATGCGATCGCAGGCCGAGCGTGTCTTCGCCCTCTTCCGGCGCAGCCTCGGGGAAATCTCATGAAGCTCTCGTCGATCGGACTCCGCAGGCTGCTCCTGAGTCTGCTCGGCCTGGGACTGGCCGTGGCTCTGGCCTTCGTCGTGATGCGATCGGGGCCGCTCGCGCCCACGCGCGTCACGGTCGTGAAAGCCGCCGAAGGCCGGCTGTCACCGGCACTCTTCGGCATCGGTGCCATCGAGGCCCGCCGCAGCTACCTGATCGGGCCCACGGTCGCGGGCCGCGTGCGTTCAGTGGCCGTTGACGTGGGTGACCGGGTGAAGGCGGGCCAGTTGCTCGCCGAGATGGACCCGGTGGACCTGGACGAGCGCACGGCCGCCCTCGACGCTTCGGTGGCACGCGCCGGCAGTGCCATGGCAGCCGCCGACGCGCAGCGCCGCGACGCGGTGGCCCGCAAGGAACTCGCGGCGGTCAATGCGCGCCGCTACGTCGAACTGGGGGCGCAGAACTTCATCAGTACCGGTGCCGTCGAGGCGCGCCTGCAGGAGCAGGCATCGGCCGATGCCATCGTCAGTGCGGCCGATGCCAACCTCGCCGCCGCCCGACAGGACCAGCAGCGCCTGACGGCCGAACGCGCAGGGCTGCGCCAGCAACGCGCGAACGTGCGCCTGCTGGCGCCGGCCGACGGCGTGGTGACCAGCCGCGACGCCGAACCGGGATCGACGGTGGTCGCGGGCCAGGCCGTGCTGCGTGTCTTCGATCCCACGTCTCTGTGGATCAAGGTGCGACTGGACCAGGGCCGCTCGGCCGGGTTGGCCGCCGGCCTGCCGGCGAAGGTGACGCTGCGGTCGAATCCAGGACAGACATTCGTCGGCAAGGTGGCCCGCGTCGAAGCCGTCAGCGACAGCGTGACCGAAGAGCGCGTGGCCCAGGTGAGCCTCGACCCCATGCCTGCCAACCTGTCGGTGGGCGAACTGGCCGAGGTGACCTTGTCGCTGCCCACGACCGGCCAGGCTGTGCTGCTGCCCAACGCCGCCGTCAAGCGCGTGCAGGCCCGGACCGGGGTGTGGACGATCGAGGGCGACGCCTTGAAGTTCGCGCCGGTCCGCCTGGGCCAGACCAGCCTGGATGGCCAGGTCCAGGTGCTCGAAGGCATCAAGCCCGGCGCGTCGGTCGTCGTGCACAGCGAGAAGGACCTCGGCGCGAAGAGCCGCATCACCGTCGTCGACTCGCTTTCGGGCCGGCAGCCGTGATCAGCCTGGCTGGCAGGGACATCCTCCACTCCTGGGGTAAGTTCGTTCTGACGGGCATCGGGCTGGGATTGCTGATCGGCGTGACCCTGACCATGGCCGGCGTGTACCGCGGCATGGTCGACGACGCACGTGCTCTGTTGAACAACAGCGGTGCCGACTTGTGGGTGGTGCAGCAGGACACGCAGGGGCCGTACGCCGAGTCGTCCAGCCTGCGCGACGACGCGGTGCGCAGCGTGCAGGGCATGGCGGGCGTCGCGCGCGCCGCAAACGTGACCTACCTGACGATGCAGGTGAGACGCACCGCCACGGTGGGTGCAGCTGCGGCGGAAGGCGCCGACGACGACGTGCGCGCCATGGTGGTCGGCTTCGAGCCCGGACAGCCCGGCGAACCGGGCTACCTTGTGGCCGGCCGGCACATCACGCGCAGCCACTACGAGGCCGTGGCCGACGTGCGAACCGAGTTCGCGTTGGGCGAGCGCATCCGCATCCGCCGCCACGATTACACGGTCGTCGGCCTGACCCGGCGCATGGTGTCCTCGGGCGGTGATCCGATGGTCTTCATCCCGCTGAAGGACGCACAGGAAGCGCAGTTCCTGAAGGACAACGACGCTATCGTCAACGATCGCGCACGCACCGCGGCCAACCCGAGCCTGAACCGACCGGGGGTGCCGGGATTGCTGGAAGCGATCCAGGCCTCGCAGGCGAACAACCGCAACGTCAACGCGATTCTTGTGCAGGTGCAGCCCGGCACCGATGCCGAGAGCGTGGCCGAACCGGTGCGCCGCTGGAAGCACCTGGAAGCCTACACGCGCGCTCAGATGGAAGAGATCCTGGTGGCCAAGCTGATCGCCACGTCGGCCAGGCAGATCGGCATGTTCCTGGTCATCCTGGCCATCGTCAGCGCAGCCATCGTGGCCTTCATCATCTACACGATGACGCTGGGCAAGATCCGCGAGATCGCAGTGCTCAAGCTCATCGGCACGCGCAACCGCACCATCGCCGGGATGATCCTGCAGCAGGCGCTGGGCCTGGGACTGATCGGCTTCATCGTCGGCAAGGTGGCCGCGACCTTCTGGGCGCCCATCTTCCCGAAGTACGTGCTGCTGGAGTCCGGCGACGCCGTGCGCGGCCTGGTGGCGGTGGTGGTGATCTGCGCGCTGGCCAGCACCCTGGCCATCCGGGTCGCGCTGAAGGTCGACCCGGCGGCAGCGATCGGAGGCTGAAGTGGGCGAACTCGGCATCCGCATCGAGCACCTGCGCAAGCGCTACGGCGAGGGCGACACCGCCGTCGATGCGCTGAAGGACGTGAACATGACGGTGGCACCGGGCGAAGTGATCGGCCTGATCGGCCCGTCGGGCTCAGGCAAGAGCACCCTGCTGAAGTGCCTGGGCGCCGTCATCGAGCCCAGCGGCGGCAAGATGGTGCTGGGCGGCGAGACCATCTACGACGACGGCTGGAAGATTCCCGACCTGCGCGCGTTGCGGCGCGACAGCATCGGCTTCGTGTTCCAGGCGCCCTACCTGATCCCGTTCCTCGACGTGACGGACAACGTGGCCCTGTTGCCGATGCTGGCCGGCCGACCGAATGCCGAGGCGCGGGAACGCGCGCGGGAACTCTTGACCGCGCTCGATGTCGGCCACCGCGCGCAGGCGCAGCCTTCAGAGCTGTCGGGCGGTGAACAGCAGCGCGTGTCGATCGCCCGGGCGCTGGCGAACCGGCCCCCGGTCATCCTCGCCGACGAACCCACCGCGCCGCTGGACAGCGAGCGGGCACTGGCCGTGGTGCGCATCCTCAACCAGATGGCCTTGCAGTACCACACGGCCATCATCGTCGTCACGCACGACGAGAAGATCATCCCGACCTTCAAGCGGCTGTACCACATCCGCGATGGCAGCACTCACGAAGAGGCTGGCGAAGGACGCAGCCTCTAGCGGACTCGGACGCTCAGTGCCCGCGACTCCGGTCACCTCTCGAAGAGCCATCTCGAGGCCAGAAGTTCCATCCACTCGATTTCGAGAGCGCAACGAACATCTATACCCATATGGGTATCGTCAACACATTGCGCACTTCGGGGTGATCGTACTTTCCGTGCATTTTGGTAGGCTGCTGGACGGAGAGTCGTTGGGTAACAAGCACTTGCGTTTCGCCTCCTGAGCCCGGAAGTCCGTTCGCACAGGTCGTTGATTTCATTGACCGATTGCGCACACTGTGTAAATCAGCGAGAAAAGTACCCTCGCCTCGGTAAGCGGCCCAGGCGGGCGTGCCGACCGCCGGTAGCAGCCACACCCACCTGGGCCGGGGCGCTACCGGGCTCAGAACTTCTTCTCGTAGGCAACGCTGAAGCGAACGGAACGCGGCGCCGTGTAGGCGATGGCGCGCCCGTACTCGTTGTCGAAGCCGCCGGAACCATTCTCGTAGTACTCGTAGATGGCCTGCTCGGTCTGCCGGTTGAGGACGTTGACGACAAGCACACGCGCCGTCATGCCGGGCACGAAGGCCGGTTTCCAGGCGCCGTTCAGGTCCAGGCGGCGCTCACCGGGCAGGCGGCCGCGGCTGCCGCGCGGGGCCGGCTGGCCGTCACAGAAGAATGCACCTGCGCCATAGCCCAGGGGATCCAGTTCCACCGGGGTGTGCGCAGCCTCGCCGGTGCAGTTGCGCGGACGACCCGAGGCGATCACGAGGTTTGCCCCCAGCTGCCACTCCTGCCGCGCGCCCAGTTCCACGAAACCATAGGCCTTGAGTTGATGCGGCCTGTCGTTGGGCAGCGGGCCGTAGGTATGCAGCGCCTGCTCGGGGTAGTCCCAGCTCTGCGTCTTGCCCACGTCGGCCTGGCCGATGTCGGAGTTGGTCTGCCCCTCGGTGTTGCCCACGTTGCGCGACCAGGTGTAGTTGATGCGCCCGTACCACCCGTCGCGCAAGGGGTGCTCGGCGAAGAGGTCGATGGCCTTGTAGGTGCGGCGTGCCTTGGGGAACGTGACCCCACCGTTGCCCGCCATGTCTTCGTTGGACAACGTGATGTCCCGGTAGACGCCCGGTCCTTCCAGGTCCACGCGGAACTGGTTGCCGCGTCCCGGGTTGAAGATCACGCAGGAGAAAGTACTGTGGAAGTGCGCCGACACCGTCACGCCGTTGCGGTCGGCCCAGTTGTCGAAGGGGCGCGGGTCGCAGAGGTCGTCGATGACGCTGGCCAGTCGGCGGTAGGTGAAGCGCGCGCCGACGCTCCAGCTGCGGCCGACGGCCTTCTCGATCCCGAGGGCCAGCTCGTCCTGGTAACTGGGCTTCAGATCCGTGGCAACCAGGACGTTCGGGTCGCGCGGCTGGCCCAGTTCGTTGTTGGGCGAGCGCAGGCCCGTCAGCGCGGTCAGCCCAGTGGGCGCACCGGTCGCCGGGTCCACGCCGGTGTAGGTGAAGTACTGGCGCGTGTTGTAGCTGCGGCTGCCGTGGCGCTCGGTGACCTGGTTGGGCGTCTGCACCGCATAGCGGCCCAGGCTGCCGAAGAGCTTGAACGACGCATCGCCGTTCACGTCCCAGGCCGCGGCGAAACGCGGCTGCAACTGGTTCTTCATGTTCATGAAGACCTGGCCATCGCCGTTGCGGTGCTTGAAGGCTTCGTTGCGCAGCCCCGCGGTGAGCAACAGGTCGCGGCTGATCTGCCACTTGTCCTCCAGGTACAGGGCCGACTGGTCGGAACTGGCGTCGGTGGTGGTCACGAAGCGCGACTGCAGCACATAGAAGCCCTGCGTGCCGTAGCCGCCCCCGCTGGCCGGCGCAACCGGCGCGCCGATGCTCATGGGGATGGGCGTGGTCGGCGGCTGGCTCGAGAGCTGGTACAGCCAGACGCCATCCCCCGGCCGGATGCGGCCGTTGTTGCTGGCCTCGATGCGGTTGAAGTCCCAGCCACCGCGCAGGGCATGGCGGCCCAGGCGCCACTCCACGTCCAGCCGCGTCGCGGTAACCTCGTCGGCGGCGCCCCGGGGCACGATGGTGTCGGTGGTGATGAACGGGCTCTGGTTGCGGATCACCAGGCCGGGCGGAATCACGCGGGCGGGTGCCGACACCGGCGCCACACCCGAGAGCGAGTCGTAGACGTCGAAGTCAGGCGACGAGATCTTGTGCTGGCTCTTGCTGCGGCCGTGGCTGGCCGTCAGCGTCAGGTCATCACCCAGCTGGCCGGTGTACTTCAGCACCTGCACATCGGCCCCGATCGGCGTCACCGTGTCGTAGTCTTCATAGTTGAGCCGGGCCTCCACCGTGCTGCCCTTGGCCCCGGTGGCGTAGTCGTAGCCGCGCAGTTCCTCGCTGCGCGTGTTCTTGTCGCCGATCAGCGTCAGTTCCAGCCGGTGGTCGTCGGTCAGGTTCCAGTCGAACTTGCCGAGGTAGCGCGTGGTGCGGTCGTCGGCATCGCGCCAGCCCCACCGGTCCTGCGCGGTGCCCGATGTGGGCAGGCGCACCTCGCCGATGCTGCTGCGCTCCTGTTCCAGCGCGAAGAAGCCGAACAGGCGGTTCTCGACCAGCGGGCCTCCTGCATAGATGCCGAGGCTCTTGCGGTCCAGTTCACGGTCGCTGAAGCGGCGGTAGACGGTGCCGTCGGTGCTCGCGCCTTCCGGCTTGCCGGTCACGGCGTAACGGATGTCGCGCTGCTTGGCTCGCAGGCTGGCGGGCGCCCAGTCCAGACGAGCGCCAGCCTCCCAGCGGTTGCCACCGCTCTTGGTGATGACGTTGACGACGCCACCGATGGAGCGCCCGAACTCGGCGCCATAGCCGCCGGTCAGCACCTGCGCCTGCGCGATGGCGCCGAAGGGCAGTTCGCTGCTGCCGATCTGCTTCCAGGCGCTGACGACGGGAAAGCCATTGACGTAGAAGGCGTTCTCCGACACGGCGGCACCGCCGAAGCTGGAGCCGCGGTAGCGCGGATCGGCAGGCGCCGTGTTGGGCGCCAGCTGCACGATGGCGTCGATGGTGCGGCCCACCGGCAGGTTGTCGAGCTGCTTGGTGGTGAAGGTCGCGCCGCTGTCCGTGCCGCGGACGTCGATGAGCTTGCGAACGCCCGAGATGGTGATCGTGTCCAGCTGCTGCGGCGTCAGGTCGACCTGGCTGCCTTGGCCGACCAGCAGTTCAACCTCCACCGAGCGTTGCACGGCTTCACCACGCAGCAGCGACACCCTGTAGCGCCCGGGCGGCAGCGGACCCGCCTGCACCCGCCCGTCGGCCTCAACGGCGACGCGACGTTTCTGCCCGGAGTCCAGGCTTTCGATCAAGACCTGGGACTTCGGCTCCGCACGCACGCTCAGCGTGGCGGTGGTGTTGGACTGCGCGTGCACGAAGGGTGCCAGCGACAGGCAGCACAGGACCAGCAGTCCTGCCTGGGCAACGCGGGTGAGGCGGGGCATGGGCGTTCTTGTGAGTTGAGGTTGCTCGACTCTGGCCCCGCGAACACCGGCCTTGAGCACTGCTGGGACCAGTCCCCGAAGAGCTGACATCCAGTCGGTCCGAGCCTCCCGGCCCGGTGACCAAGGTCCGCGTTGGCGGGGTGAAGGTCCGTTTCTGCGGTGGATGGGCGGCATCGTCTGCCGCGACGTCCGTCCCCGGTGCAGGGGCGCTTCAGTCGAACAAGGCGCGCACCGCCTCCACGTAGCGCTCGCTCACCGGCACCTGGGTGCCATCGTGCAGGAGCGCGCTGTACACGCCGTCACCCAGCACCTTCAGCGACGCGACCTCGCCCGGCCGCAACAGGGCGGTGCGGTGCACGCGCAGGAACTCGCCCTTGGGCAGCCGCTGCTCGAGCGCCCTCAAGGTGGCGCGGTGGAGCAGGCAACGGCCCTGCAGGTGCAGCTCGACGTAGTTGCCGGCCGAAGCCATCCAGCGGATCTCCTGGACGGCGACGCGCTGCAGGCTGCCCACCGACCTGACGACCAACTGCGCCAGGGCCGGGGCGTCTTCGCCCCGCGCCTCGGCGGCCTGCTCGCGCAGCAGGGCTTGCAGGCTCGACGCATAGCGGCCTTGCTGCTGGTTTCCCAGTAGCTCGGCGGCTCGCCGCAGTGCCTGGGCCAGACGCGAGTCGTCCATGGGCTTGAGCAGGTAGTCCAGCGCATGCACCTCGAAGGCGGCCAGGGCATGCTCGTCGTGCGCGGTGACGAAGACCACCAGCGGCGGCTCGGCCATGGCCGCCAGCTCTGCTGCATAGGACAGGCCGTTCTGGCGCGGCATCTGGATGTCCAGTAAAACGAGGTCGGCCGGACACTTCACCATGGCCACGCGCGCCTCGGCGGCGCTGGCGGCCAAGCCGCTGAGCGCCCAGTCCGGGTGATCGGCCAGCGCCAGCTGGAGGTTGCTGCGCGCCAGCGCCTCGTCGTCAACGATCAGCAGCTTCCAGCGCGGCATCCAGATCCTCCAGAGGCAGGGACAGTCGCAGTTCGAAAAGGGCCGGGCCGACCACGGTGTGCAGCTGCGCGCGGTCGCCGTACAGCGCCTGCAGCCGCTCGCCGGTCTTGGCCAGGCCAACGCCATGTCCCCGCATCAGCGAGGATTCGTCGCTCCTCGGGTTGTCCAACGCCAGCTGCAACTGCCCGTCGCTTCTGCGCACGCGCAGCAGCAGGGGGCCTTCGATGCCGCTCTCCAGGCCGTGGCGGATGGCGTTCTCCACCAGCGGCTGCAGCAGCAGCGGCGGGCAAGCCCAGCGCGCCCAGTCCGCCGCCTCGACATCGGCCTGCCAGCGCAAGGCCTCGCCGAAGCGCAGATGCTGCAGCGCCACGTAGTCGTCGACGAAACGCAGTTCATCGGCCACGCTGACCCAGCGCTGCTGGCTGGCCCGCAGCGCATAGCGCAGAAGCTCCGACAGGCGGTTCAAGGCCTGCAGGGCCACGGCGCGGTCGGCGCCGCGCACCAGGGCGGCAATGCTGTTCAGCGTGTTGAACAGGAAGTGCGGCTCCAGTTGGCCCTGCAGGAGCGCCAGGCGCAGGCTCAGGTTCTCGGCGTTGGCGCGAAGCGCGGCCTCGCGCTGCACCTGCGCATGGCGCCAGAAGGCCCAGCCGATCTGCAGCGCCAGGCCGGCGCAAGCGGCCATGCCATCGACCCACACGTTCACCGCCGTCCAGTCGGCGAGGGCTTGCCCGAAGCCCGACCAGGCCTGGCCACGCGTCCACATGCCGAGCGCGACCACCGCCGGCGTGGCCACCAGCAGGTACAGCGGAATCACGGCCGCCGACGCCGCCAGCAAGCGCAGCGGTCGATTCAGCCAATGCCGCTGGTGGTGCAGCAACCAGGCCACGGCCATGCTGAAGCCTACCTGCGGCAGCATCAGCGGCGCCATGGTCGACAGCGCGCGCGCCAGGGTGACGGCGCTGCCGGCCCGCCGCGAGTCCAGGTAGCTGCTCAGCGCCAGGCCCAGGGTCACCAAGGCCCAGAACAGCAGCACCACGGCCAGGTCCAGACGGAGCGAGCGGGGAGAAGGCAGCGTGCTCGGCTTGGGCATCGGTGCGGACTCTACGGGTTCGCCGTGGCTCGAATGGCGGCGCTCGCGTCAGCGCGCCGGTCATTCGTCCCAGGGTTCGGCGGTTCCGGGCGGCACGACTCAGCATCGCGCATGTCGTCGACTTCCACGCGTGCCGTGATGCCCTCTTGGCTGCTTCTGCTGCTCCTTGCGACGCTGGCCCTTCCGGTCTGGGCGGGGCCCGCTGCACCGGCCGCCCCGCCTGCGGCATCCACCGATGCCGCGGCACCCTGGACCCTGCCGCTGAGCGACATCGAGGCCGTTCTCCGCCGCGAACTCTTCGACCCCGAACTGCTCGACGGGCCGGCCTACGCGGCGCTGCGCATCGAACTGCAGGGCCTGCTGGCCAGCCGCCCGCAGCGCAAGCAGTTCGTCAAGGCGTTCAACGCGGCCTGGCGCAAAGGCCCCAGCTCGCACGTGAACCTGCAACCCGCCCAGGTGTCCGCCGCGCAGATGGCCGAGCGCTTCGACCTCATGGACGCCGGCCCCGCGGCCGTGCAGCTCAGTTGGCAGGGCGACACCGCCGTGCTGGCCGTGAACACTCTCATGGGCCGCGACACCGAGGCCGCGATCAGCGCCGCCTACCACGAGATCACGGCCAGGCCGGCGCGCGCGCTCATCATCGACCTGCGTCGCAACGCGGGCGGCGCCTTCGCGGTAGCCCCGCTGGTCGGGCACTTGCTCGAACGGGGGTACGACAGCGGCGTCTTCATTTCGCAGCGCGGCCGTTCGGGGGGGCCTGTCGAACGCGCGGCCATCGAGCAGCTGGCGCCCTGGCGAGACGGATCGCTGCGACGCTTCTGGGCCGAAGTCCAGGCCACGCCCTACACCCGCTTGCGCTTCGAGCCCCTGGCGCCACGGTACGCGGGCCCGGTGACCGTGCTGACCAGCGCTCTCACGGCCAGCGCCGCCGAACTGGCCACGGACACGCTGCTGGGCGCCGGCCGCGCGCAGGTGTACGGCGAGCGCACGGCCGGCCAGATGCTGTCGCAGAAGCCCTTCGACCTGCCCGACGGCCTGCTGCTCTTCGTGCCGGTGGCCGACTACCACGCCTGGCACAGCGGCCGCATCGAGGGCCGCGGGGTGGCGCCCACGCGGGTCATGCCCGCAGAGCGGGCGCTGGACGCCGCGCTGGCCGCTGTGGCCCAGCAGGCCGAGGTGCTGACGCTGGCCGAGCGCTCGGCCCAGACGGAGTCGGTCGCCAGGCGCTACTTCGAGGCCTACATCGCTCGCGACTGGGACCGCCTGGAGCCGCTGCTGGACACGCACAGCCGTTTCGAAGACGCCACCGGGACCCTGCTCTTCGGCAGCCAGGCCAAGTTGGGCAAGGATGCGCAAATGAAGTTCTTTCGCGAGTCCTATGCGGCCATCCGGTCCATGCGCTTCTCTCCAAGCTCGCAGTTCGCATCCGGCGAGCACATGGTGTTTGTGGGCGACCTGGACTGGCGTGTCGCCCTTGCCGACGGACAGGTGATCGACACCCGCATGCCCATCGTCGTGCGGCTGCAGGTTCGCGATGGCCGTGTCGTGGAGCACCTGGACACAGCGGACTACAACCACTTCGTGAGTGCTCTGCGGAAGGCACGCGCGGTGACCGGTAAGCCGTGAAGGCCCGCCAAGGCAACTGCACGGGGGCAAGGCCGACGCGAAGAACAGGATCGACTAGGCCAAGAAGGGCGCCGCGGGCCAGTGCATGGTGGCTTGCGACCTGACCTTGTCGTGATTCGGCCGGCCCCTGACCTGTCGCCGAGGGCTCGTTGGGCAGCGGATCAGGCAGTTCGGCCTGAGGGCCTGGGCGAGGCGTTTGCGACGGCCCGCAGGGCTCGGGCAGCGCAGCCCTGCCCAGCCTCGAGCGTCCGTCCCGGGGGGCTTCAGCCGGGCACCGACGGTCTGCTGCGGCGCGCGCCATCATCGTGGTGACTCGCGGCCGAAGGTCGACCCCGAGCTTCAATCGGCTTTACCACCTTCGCAGCGGCAGCCCGCACGAGGCGGCCGGCACACGGCGTGGTCTTCGGCGCATCAGCCGGGCTCAGCGCGGAACGAAGAACGTCGACTTCTCGCGCTGGATGGCAGGGCTTGCCTCGCGATCCTCCGCACCTGGCTCCGTTTCCGTCACCGCGAACAGCACGGGCACCGACCGGCCCGCGAGCCCTTGCGCCACAGAGAAGGGCAAGCGCAGGCTGACCGACATCGAAGCCACGGCGGCCGGGCCAGCACTTGCCGGCATTGCCAAGACCTCCAGACCCTGGATGCCGGAAGCGGCGATCCGGTAGGTCTGCATGCGCTCGGTCCGATTCATGATCTGGATGCGGTAGACGTTCTCGACGGCACCCTCCTCCACCACACGCGCCAAAGCGCCGCGGTCCTTGACCACATCGAATTTGAAGGGGCTGCGCATCGCCACGCTGGCCGCGAACGCGATGCTGGCCGCAGATAGCACGGCCCCGTAGACCAGAACACGCGGTCGCAACGCACGCTTGAACATCTGCAGCCGCGTCCAGCCATTCACGACACCGTTTTCGGTGGAGTAGCGGATCAGCCCCTTGGCGTAGCCCATCTTGTCCATCACGTCGTCGCAGACGTCGATGCAAGCAGCGCAGCCGATGCACTCGTTCTGCAGCCCGTTGCGGATGTCGATGCCTGTGGGGCAGACTTGCACGCAAAGTGTGCAGTCGATGCAGTCGCCCAGGCCCTGCGCGGCGGCGTTCGTCTTCTTCGAGCGCGAACCCCGGGGGTCGCCGCGCCCTGCGTCGTAGGCGATGACCAGGGAGTCCTTATCGATCAAGGCGCTCTGGAATCGCGCATAGGGGCACATGTACTTGCACATCTGCTCGCGAAGGAAGCCGGCATTGCCGTAGGTGGCGGCGCCGTAGAACAGCACCCAGAAAGCGTTCCACGCCGACATGTCCAGGCCTACCGCGGCTGTGGCCAGCTCCCGGATCGGCGTGAAGTAGCCGACGAAGCTGAAGCCAGTGATCAGCGCGATGGCAAGCCACACCCCCTGCTTGGCGCCTTTGCGCAGAATCTTGTTGACGCCCCACGGCGCCTGGTCCAGCCGCATGCGCGCGATGCGGTCGCCTTCGATCCTGCGTTCGGCCCACATGAAGATCTCGGTGTAGACCGTCTGAGGGCAGGTGTAGCCGCACCACAGCCGGCCGGCCACTGCCGTGAAGAAGAACAGTGCCAGGGCCGACAAGACCAGCAGCGCGGCCAGGAAGATCAGGTCTTGTGGATAGAGCAGCAGGCCGAAAATGTAGAAGCGTTGCGCCTCAAGATCGAACAGCACGGCCTGGCGTCCGCCCCATTGCAGCCAGGGGACACCGTAGAACAGCAGCTGTGTGAGCCAGACGAAGACCCATCGCCAGGTGGCGAACCAACCCTTCACGGCACGCGGGTAGATCGTCGCCTGCTTCTGGTACATCGAGACGAACTGCGCGCCGTCGTCGCTCGCACCCGATATCGGCGCGATGGGGATGACCTTCTGGGTACTTGCCACGCTCAGGGCTCGCCGGACAACGAACGGCCACATCGCATCAGGGCTTTCATCGCTTCAGCTCGCCCAGCTTGTGTTCGATCTTGCTCCAGGCTTCGGCATCCGGCAGCGAGAGCTTGGTTTTCGTGATCGGCTTCCATTCGCGCGACAACTCGGCGTTCAGCGGCGTGAAGTGCTGCTGGCCGGTGGGCACATCCTCTTCGGCATAGATGGCATTTACCGGGCACTCGGGCACGCAGACCGCGCAGTCGATGCACTCGTCCGGGTCGATGACCAGGAAGTTCGGCCCTTCGCGAAACGCGTCGACCGGACACACGTCCACGCAATCGGTGTACTTGCACCGGATGCAGGCCTCGGTGACGACGAAGGTCATCGCTGCGCGAGTGGAGGCTCAACCGCAACAGGCGCCGCCTGAGCAGCAGGAATCGCCCTTGGCGCCCGCCGAAGACACGGCGGCGTCAGCGATGCGGGTGATCTGGATGCGCCAGACTGTCGGGCCGGCTTCCAGCGTGGTCCATTCGAATTGACCCAGAGCGCGGTCATCGAACTGATAGCGCAGCGGCTGCGGGTTGTGGTCGTTCACGAGTTGCAGCGCCTGGCCGGTGGCCAGGGCGTCGAAGCGACCGAAGATCAGCGGGTGGCGCTCACGCGGCGCAATGGTGCGCAGGTCCAGCTCGAAAGTGGGTTGAATCAGGGTTGCAGTCATGGGAACCTTTCAGGAGTGAAGTACGCACCCGGCCGCGCGACATGCGCAGCGGGAGTGCAATGAGGGAACAGAAGCGTTCAGCCGTCCTTGCCGTCGAGACGACTGCTCAGCAACCAGGGCGTGAAGACCCAGAGGTAGAGCGCGAAAGCCGTGGCCCAGGCGGCTGCAGCCAGCACGAGCCAGTCGGCCATGTGTGCCGGCGCGGCCAAGGGGAGCAGCACACGGGCGGTAGCGGCGACCGCCACCAGCAGGTAGGCGGCCACCTCCAGACGCGACACCTTCAGCGGGCGCCCGGTGTGGCCTCTTGCCGTGCGGGTGACCATGCCGACGATGAGCCCGGCGGTGGCACCCACCGCCAGGGCGTGAATACCGGCAGAAGCAGCCACTCCACACAGCTGCGCCCATGCCAGCAGCAAGAAGCCGACGGGCAACCAGGCGTAGGCCGCGTGCAGCACCCAGAGGATGGGGCGTGCCCGGGTGCGCAAGGGCTGCCAGTGCCACCACCTCGCGGCATGCAACAGCGCCGCCAGGGCGAACCCAGCCGCCGTGGCCGGGTTGGCCGGCAGCAGCACCCACGACGCCAGCGACAGCGCCGTCGCCGCCAGCGTGCTGCGCTCCAGCCAGGCTGGCACCTTCAGCTGCCGGCCCGGCAGCGCCGACATCGTGAACGCCGGAATCACCCGCCCCGCGATCACGCATTCGATCATCACGATCAGCGCCAGACCGGCATGCAACGCCCGCATCGGGTTGATGTCCAGCCAGCCCAGCACGGCAGCGTGGAAGGTGAGATTGGCTGAGGCCAGCAACAGCAGGATCGCGCCCAGCGGCAGGTTGCGCCGGTTGCTGGCTTTCAGCAGCACCCGGATCAGCACGAAGGCCATCCAAGGCAGCAGCACGACGTCCAGAACGGCATAGACCGCGTACGGCGCCCCCGCT
>CAYREA010000056.1:0-25743 GCA_964423075.1 uncultured Rubrivivax sp.
CAGCATGTGGCGGCTGTCGACCTTGTGCACGTAGATGATCTCGCTGTCGATCAACATGCCCAGGTGCACCGTCTCGCCGGTGGCTTCCGACAGGCTCTGCATGTGCGGCTTGGAGATTTCCACCAGGTCGGGGTACTGCAGCGCCTTCGCACCCAGCTCGAAGACCCGCATCGCCAGGCCGTAGCGTTCGCTGTCCACCTCTTGCCGCACGTAGCCCAGCGTCTTCATGGTCTGCAGGAAGCGGTAGACCGTGGCCTTGGGCATGGCCAGGCGCACCGAGAGTTCGCTGATGCCGGTCTCGTTGCGTTCACTCAGCGCCTGCAGGATGGCGAAGACCTTCAGGACGGCCGCCACCGATTCGGGCTGCCTGGCGTCGTAGCTGTCGTCGTCCATGTGTTTTGATTGAATCGGGCTGGCGTTTCAGGTGCTGATTGTGTACCGGCCGCCGCGGCCGCTCAATCAGCCAGGGGCTGGGTTTTGCCCGCACCCGCGCCGGCGCGCACGCGGGCGGGTACGTCGGTGGCCGCGTCCAGCGGGCCGTGCAGGCTGGGGCGCCAGCCGACATCGGCCGACAAAGGCAAACCGGGGTTGGCGGCGCGAAGGGTGGCCAGCAGGTCCACCGGGCGGCCGTTGTGGATGGAGCCCTGGTCGAAGAAGGCCTCGCCCTTGTGCAGGCGCACCAGGCGGTTGGCGGGCAGGGTGGGCGGGGTTTCCCAGGCGTTGTGTTCGCTGACGATGCGTGAACGCAGGCCCACGCCGATTGAATAGGCGTGCTGGCTGCCGTCGCCCGTCACCAGGTACAGGTTGTTGTAGACGTGCACCTGGCCGTAGCGCACACGCGGCGCGCGCTCCTTCACGTCTTCCCACAGGTTGTGGTGGAAGGTCACCTTGAGCCGGCCTTCGTCGGCCACGGCCTTGTCGCTGCTGCCCACGAGGCTGGTCTTGTCGTGGCGGCGCAGGTGGTTCCACGACACGGTAACGTGGTTCGACAGTCGCGTGATGTCCAGCAGCCCGTCGTGGCGCTGCATGCGGCGGCCCAGCAGCGTGGGCTCGGCGGCGTCGGGGCGGCTGCCGTCGTCGAAAGTGCAGTGGTCCACCCACACGTGGGCGGCGTCGCGCAGCGAGAGGTTGTCGTACTCGGAGTTCCACTCGCCGGCGGCGTTGTCGTTCGGGTCCCAGGCGGGGAAATGGTCGTAGGCGTCGCTGAAGTGGATGTTGCGCACGATGACGTTGTCCACGCGCTCCAGCAGCAGCATGCCGTTCACCACCGCCGCGTCGCGGCCCAGGCCGACGAGCGTGGTGTCGGAAGGCACGCGCAGCACCACGCGTTCGGCCTGGCGCTGCTGCGAGCGGCGGCGCGCCTCTTCCAGCGCGCCTTCGGGCGGGCGCTTGCCCCAGGTGGCAGGGTCGTAGGCGCGGGCGTAGGCGCCCCAGCTGAAGGCGGGGTCGCGGTAGTGCTCTTCGGCCAGCGGCTTGCCAGCGTCGTCGGTGCTCAGGTCGATGCGGCCGCGCAGCTTCACGATGCGCGGCCGCGGCTGGCCGGCCAGCGCCGCGGCCAGTTCCTTGCGGTTGCGCACCTCGTAGACATCGGCCGCCGCGGCCGCGGCGCCGCCGTGCGTGCCGCCTTCGGCTGCGGCCCAGCCGTCGTTGGCACGCAGCGTTTCGCGCGCCGGGTCCGGCGGCAGCGCGCGGTTGTTGAGTTCGGCCAGGCGGTTGGCCTGTTCGCCCGTGGTGGCAAAGGGCCGGCGCGAGGTGGACGTGGTCCAGGGCGCGATGTGGGGCCCCAGTTCGCTGTCGCGCACCAGCGCCTGGCCGTTGGGCGAGACGCCGGGCTTCCAGGTGCCGGGTGGCACGCCCTGGTCCCAGGCCCGGCCCAGCGCCACGCTGCCGGCGGCCACGCCGGTCTGCGCAATGAAGCGGCTGTGCGTCACCAGGAAACCCAAGGCCTGGTTCGGCAGCGTGCTCGGCGCCAGCACGATGCCGGGGCCGTCGGGCCCGCGCCGGCCGGCGCGGCTGTAGAGCGTGCTGTGGGCGATGACGAGGGTGGCGTTGCCGAACACGAAGTCGACGTCGCCTGCAATGAAGCTCTCGCGCACGAACACGCGTGCCGGTGTTGCGGGCTCGCGGCGGCGCACGTACAGCGTGTCCTGGTGGCTCCACAGTCGCACGTTCTGCAACTGGATGCGGTCGCCGGCCGTGGTCAGCGCCACGGCCTGGGTGCCGCCGCTCTGCGCGGCAGCGGCGGCTTGCGGGCCTTCGGTGGCATCGTTGGCGATGCTTATGTGGGCCAACTGCACGTCGTCGCTGAACACCGCCACGCTGGTGCTGCCGCTGGTGCCGTGGGTGGCCGCGCCGGTGGCGGGCACGCATGGGTGCGCGGGCGCGTCGGGTGCTCTCGGCAGGCCGTTGTAGCGGCCTTCGACGATGCGCGCGGCCGCGGGCCGGCTTGCGTCACCGCGCAGCAGCAGCGGGGCCTTGTCGCGCACACACAGCGGCTCGCGGTAAGTGCCGGGGCGGATGCTGATGACCCAGCGCTTCGCGCCCGCGCCTTCGGCGGCTGGCACGGCATCCACGGCCGCCTGCACCGTGCGGTGCGTGCCGCGGCCTTCGGCGTCGACGATGAAGTCAGGCGTGGCGCTGTCGATGGCCGCGGCCTCGGCCGGCAACCAGGGCGCGGGGCCCTGGGCCAGGTACTGGCGCGCGTCCTGCGCGGCCGCCGTGGCGGCCAGCAGCACCAGCGCCAGCAGCCGCGCGTGTTTCATGCGGCCGGCACCTCGGCCAGGTAGAGGCCGGGTTCACCATCGCCGTCGGCGCTGAACAGCACCTGGCGCTGGTCGGGTGTGAACGAGGGATGCGGGTGCGTCACCTGCCGGTTGCCCTTGTAGACGCCCCAGCTGCTGTCGTGGTGCGCGATGCGGCGCGTGGTGCCAGCCTTCAGGTCGAACAGGTGCAGGAACGGGTCGCCCTTCAGCATCGCGTTGCTGGCGCCTGTGCCGGCCTCGGCCGCGGTGCCGCAGCCGTCGCCCACGATCAGCGTGCCGTCGTGGTTGCTCATCAGGTGCGAGCAGGGCGGCATCTTCGTGAGCGGCCGGTCGGCCAGCGTCACCGGGTCTAGCGAGCGGATCCAGCGTTCGCTCTCGCCCTTGCCATAACTCACGTAGATCATGGCGGAACCATCCGGCACCCAGAACTCGTGCGTGCAGCTCTCGCCGTTCTTGTGTTCCTTGCCGCAGCGGCGGTTCGTGCCGTCTTCGTTGATGAACCACATGCGCGCGTCGATCAGGTCGTGCGGGCCCTCGTGGCAGTAGGCCACCGTGTGGTCGTCGAAGGGCCGGTACTGCGGGTGGCCGAGCCAGCCCTTCTGCTCGAGGATGAGCGTGCGCGCGCCGGTGGCCAGGTCGACGCTGAACAGCCGGCAGCGCGGCTGCTTGTGGAACATCTCGTCGAACTTCTTCCAGTCGGTCAGCGGGAACCAGTCGTCGGCATGGATCTCGATGCCCACCATCTTCGTGCAGGCGCTGTTGGACACCCAGGTGCCGTAGCCCACCCAGCCCTGCGGCACGGCGTAGACCACGTCCTCGGCCAGCGTGCCAAGGTGCAGGCGAATCAGCTGGCGTTCGGCGCGCACGAAGTAGATGTGCTGGTCGTCGGGGCTCATGAAACCGCCGAAGGTGTTCTCGCCCAGGCCTTCACTCAGCTGCACGGCGGTCTGGGTGTTCAGGTCGAGCAGGTGGTAGTTCCAGTTCGGGCTGGGCGCGGGGCCGAACTCGGCGCCGAAGATCAGCTTGGAACCATCGTTGGTGAAGCACTTCTGGTAGAAGTAATTGCGATGGCAGGTGACGTCGTGCGGCGTGAGCCGGGTGACGGCGGCGCCGGTGTCCGGGTCTTGCCGGGTGACGAACTTCAGCTGGCGTTGTGTGCCCTTGCCCATGTGTGAGTCTCTCTACTTGATGCGGTGCAGGAGCGCGTTGCCTTCGGCCACCAGGCGGCGTCCGGCGCTGGCCGCGTCGGTCTTGCCGTAGGCCACGGTCTCGAAGACCTCGCGCATGAATTTGTGGAGCCGCGCGTGTTCGAACAGCGGCGCGGGCATCGGGATGCGGCCGGCCTTGCGCTGCACCTGGATCTGCTGGTAGGCCTGCAGTTCCAGAGGCGGCAGCTTGCCCGCGGACACCAGGGCCTGGAAGGGCGCAGCCGCCGCCGGCGCGCCGCGCGTGCGGCCCAGCACGGCGGCGGCCTCGGGGTCGGTGAGCAGGAAGTTCACGAGCCGGGCGGCCAACTCGGGTTGTTTGCTGTTGCGGCCCACCGCGTACATCAGCGAGGGGCGGCCGAACATGCCGCTGTTGAGGGCGCCGGGCAGCGTGGGAAAGTCGCCCAGCGCGAGCTTCTGCGCCTTGTCGATGGTGCTGCTGCGCAGGCCGATCACCGAGTCCCAGGTGTAGTTGCCGGCCCAGTTGCCCACCACCCAGTCCTGCTGCTGCTCGGTGGGTTTCTCGGCGCCGCCCAGGCTGGCCCGCAGTGGCAGCGGCGTGGCCACGTGTTGATTCACCAGGCGCTGGTAGACCTGCACCCACTCGACCGCGGCCTCGGCGCTCATCGCCACGCGCGGCGCGGCCGGGTCGACATAGGGCGTGCCGTACTTCTGCTGCACCCAGGCCTGCGACAGCAGGATCATGTCGTAGAGCTCGCCGTCGAGCGGGTAGGCGCGTTCACCGAGCTTGGCCTTGAACACCGGGCCGGCGGCGAAGAGTTCGTCCCAGGTTTTGGGCAGCGCCAGGCCTGCGCGCGCGAACGCGGCTTGGTTCAACAGCATCACACGCGCCGTGTACGAGGTGGGCAGCGCGTTGAGCTTGCCGGCCACCACGCCGCTGCGCAGGTCTTCTTCGCTGAACTGGTCCAGCGCCAGCAGCGGCTTGTAGGCGTTCAGGTCGGTGAAGCCGTTGCCGCGCTTGCTGAACATGGCGAGCCACGCCCAGTTGATCTGCATCACATCGGGCTCGGAGCGGCCGGCGATCTGCGTCGTCAGGCGTTCCAGATAACCCAGGAAGCCCATGTACTCGGCCTTCACCTTCAAGCCGGGCTCGCGCTGCTGGAAGAGGTTGATGGCCTTCAGCGTGGCCTCGTGGCGGCTGGCGCCGCCCCACCACGAAAAACGCAGCACACGCGGCTCGGCCGCGCGCAGCACGGCCGGTGCGGCCAGCGCGGCGGCCAGCAGGGTGCGGCGCTGGAGCATCAGCACAGGCGCGCGCCGCTGGCGGCGTCGAAGAGGTGGGCGCGCTGCAACTGCAGGTGGAAGGCATGCGACGTGCCACGTGCGAGGCCTTGCAGGCCGTGCAACTGATCGGCCGGCACGCGCGCGGTGAGCGGCAGTTCACCCAGGGCGAAGTGCACGAAGACTTCGTTGCCCATATGCTCCAGCGAACGCAACGTGCCGGACACGGCCACGGTGTCGCCTTCGGGCCGCGGCCCGGCGCTGATGTGCTCGGGCCGCAGGCCGAACTGGACGGCGCCGCGGCGCCCGCGCAGCGGTGCGGCCACGGCCTCGGGCAGCGGCAACGTGGTGCCGCCGAGGCTGGCGGTGACGGCATCACCGCCACCGTCGAGCTGTGCCTCGACGATGTTCATCTCGGGCGAGCCGATGAAGCTGGCGACGAAGGCGTTGGCCGGGCGGTCGTACAGCGCCGTGGGCGTGTCCACCTGCTGGATCACGCCTTCCTTCAGCACGCAGATGCGCTCGCCCATGGTCATGGCTTCCACCTGGTCGTGCGTCACGTACACCACGGTGGCGGGCTGGCCGGCTTCGCGCAGCGTGCGGTGCAGGTCGGTCAGGCGCACGCGCATGTTGGCGCGCAGCTTGGCGTCCAGGTTGGAGAGCGGCTCGTCGAAGAGAAACACCTCGGGCTTCTTGACGATGGCACGGCCCACCGCCACGCGCTGGGCCTGGCCGCCGCTGAGCTGCTTGGGGTAGCGCTCGAGCAGGTGCTCCATCTCCAGCAGCTGTGCCGCGTGGCGCACGCGCTGGTCGACCTCGGCCTTGGGGGTGCCCGCGAGCTTCAGGCCGAAGGCCAGGTTCTTGTAGACCGTCATGTGCGGGTACAGCGCGTAGTTCTGGAACACCATCGCGATGCCACGCTGTTTGGGCGCCAGGCCGTTGACCACCTTGTCGCCGATGCGCAGCTCGCCACCGCTGATGCTCTCCAGCCCCGCGATCATGCGCAGCAGCGTGCTCTTGGCGCAGCCGCTCGGGCCCACGAAGACCATGAACTCGCCGTCGCGGATGTCCAGGTCGACGCCGTGCACGGCCTTGAAGCCGTTGGGATAGATCTTCTCGATCTTGGAAAGACTCAGGCGTGCCACGTCAACCCTTGATGCCGGAGCTCGAAGCCCCTTCGATGAAATGCTTCTGCGCCATGAAGAACACGGCCACGCTGGGGATCAGTGCCACCACCGAGATGGCGATGACGTTGGCCCATTCCACTTCTTCCGTGGCGCCGATGCTCATCTTCAAGGCCAGCGACACGGGGTACTTCTCGACGCTGGCCAGGTAGATCAGCGGGCCCATGAAGTCGTTCATCGTCCAGATGAACTGGAACACCACCACGGAGATGATCGCGGGCTTGAGCAGCGGCACGATGATGTGCCACAGCAACTGCAGCGCGTTGCAGCCGTCGATCATCGCGGCCTCTTCCATGTCGCGCGGGATGCCGCGCAGGAACTGCACCAGCATGAAGACGAAGAAGGTGTCGGTGGCAAAGGCGCTGGGCAGTATCAGCGGCAGGTAGGTGTCGAGCCAGCCGAGCTCGCGGAACATCAGGTACTGCGGCAGGCGCAGCACGATCAGCGGCAGCATCATGGTGCCGACCATGATGCTGAACAGCAGCTTCTTGCCGAAGAACTCGAAGCGCGCGAACGCATACGCCACCAGCACGCACGAGATCACCGTGACGATGATGCGCGGCACGACGATGGCGAACGAGTTCAGGAAGTAGGTGGCGAAGGTGTATTCGGTGCTGGTCTTCCAGCCCTTGGCGTAGGCTTCGAAACTGAAAGAGTCGGGCCAGAAGCCGGCCTCGGTGAAGATCTGCGCGTTGGTCTTGAAGCTGGCGCCCACCAGCCACAGCAGCGGGTACAGCATCACGAGGGCCACGCACAGCAGCGCCGTGGTGCGCACGAGCGTGGCGCCCCGCGAGGGTTCGGCGATGGCGTTGGCGCTCATTTGGTGCCCTGGTCCTTCTCGCCGGAATAGAAGACCCAGTAGCGGCTGCTCCAGAAGCTGATGGCGCTCAAGCCCGCCACCAGCGCGAACAGCACCCAGGAGAGCGCCGCGCCGTAACCGAGGTTGAAGAAGCGGAAGCTCTGGTCGTAGATGTACAGCGCCAGCACGTAGGTGGAGCTGAGCGGCCCGCCCTCGGTGATCATGTACGGCCCGTTGAACTCCTGGAACGCATGCACCATCTGCATGATCAGGTTGAAGAAGATCACCGGCGTGATCAGCGGCACCGTGATGCGGAAGAACTGCTGCAGCTTGGAAGCACCGTCGATCTCGGCCGCTTCATAGAGTGATTGCGGCACGTTCTGCAGCGCCGCCAGGAAGATCACCATCGCGCTGCCGAACTGCCAGGTGAAGAGCAGCACGATGGTCCACATCGAGTAGTGCTCGTCGGCCAGCCAGGCCACGGGCTCCAGCCCCATCTTCACCAGCAGCAGGTTGACGAGGCCGTACTTGGCGAACAGGAAGCGCCACAGCACCGCAGTGGCGATGCTGCCGCCCAAAATGGACGGCAGGTAGAAGGCCGAGCGGAAGAAGTTGATGCCGCGCAGCTTGAAGTTCAGCACATGCGCGACGAAGAGCGCGAAGCCCACGCGCAGCGGCACCGCGAGCACCGCGAACCAGAGCGTGACGCCCAGGCTCTTGCGGAACAGCGGGTCGTCGCCGAACAGTTCGCGGTAGTTCTGCAGACCCACCCACTCGGGCGGGTCGATCAGGTCGTACTGGGTGAAGCTGAGTGCGAAGCTGGCCACGAAGGGGAACAGCTTGAACAGCAGGATGCCCAGCACGAAGGGCAGTACAAAGAGAAAGCCTAGTCTTCTGTTTTCGTACATCACCGTGTCTCCGGCGGTGACGCTGGGGGCAAGGGATTACCTCGCCAGCCAGCCCCCGTCCACCGCCACGGTGTAGCCGTTCACGTAGTCACTCGCGGGCGAAGCCAGGAACACCACCGGGCCGGCCAGGTCGTCGGGCACGCCCCAGCGCCCGGCGGGGATGCGTTCGAGGATGGCCGCATTGCGCCCTGCATCCGCACGCAATTGCGCGGTGTTGTTGGTGGCCATGTAACCCGGCGCGATGGCGTTCACATTGATGCGGTGGCTGGCCCACTCGTTGGCCATCAGCCGCGTGATGCCCATCACCCCGCTCTTGCTGGCCGTGTAGCTGGGCACGCGCACGCCGCCCTGGAACGACAGCATCGAGGCCACGTTGATGATCTTGCCGCCGGTGCCTTGTGCCATGAACTGGCGCGCCGCGGCCTGAGCGAAGAAGAACACCGACTTCAGGTTCAGGTCGATGACGTCG
Organism: uncultured Rubrivivax sp.; assembly: GCA_964423075.1. Lineage (GTDB taxonomy): Bacteria > Pseudomonadota > Gammaproteobacteria > Burkholderiales > Burkholderiaceae_C > Rubrivivax. The sequence goes on from CAYREA010000056.1 coordinate 8,570, forward strand.
TCCCAGTCCTTCTCGCTGAACTTGATGGCGTCTTCGCGGCGGATGATGCCGGCGTTGTTGACCAGGATGTCGACGTGGCCGGCGAGTGTCTTGGCCTTGTTGATCAGGCCTTCGATGCAGCCGATGTCGGACAGGTTGGCGCGCAGGTCCATGAAGCGGCGCCCCAGGCCTTCCACCTGCACCTGCGTCTCGCGCGGCTCGGTGACGTTCACGCCCACCACGTCGGCGCCGGCCTGCGCCAGCGCACGGGCCATGCCCTGGCCCAGGCCCGTGTCGCAGCCGGTGACGATGGCGACCTTGCCGCCGAGCTGGAAGTTGTCGAGGATCATGTCGCGGCCAGTGTTCAGAGCAGCTTGGTCATGGGCACATGGTCCATGTCCTTGAAGACCTGGTTCTCGCCCACCATGCCCCAGATGAAGGTGTAGGCCTGGGTGCCCACGCCGCTGTGGATGCTCCAGCTCGGGCTGATCACCGCCTGCTCGTTGCGCACCACCAGGTGCCGTGTCTCGGTGGGCTCGCCGCACATGTGGAAGACGACGCCGTCGGCCGGCATGTCGAAGTAGAAGTACACCTCCATGCGCCGGTCGTGCTGATGGCAGGGCATGGTGTTCCACAGGCTGCCGGGTTCGAGCTGCGTCATGCCCATCAGCAGCTGGCAGGTGGGCAGCACGTCGGGCACGATGAACTTGTGGATGGTGCGGCGGTTGCTCGTCTTCGGGTCCCCGAGTGTTTCCGGGCTGGCTTCGGCCAGCGTGATCTTCTTGTTCGGGTAGTGCGTGTGGGCCGGCGCGCAGTTGAAGTACAGCTTGGCCGGCGCGTCGGGGTTGACGCTGGTGAAGCTCAGGTCCTTGGCACCCTGGCCGATGTACAGCGCCTCGCGCGGCCCCACCTCGTAGCGCTTGCCGTCGGCTTCCACCACCGCGGCACCGCCGATGTTGATCAGGCCCAGCTCGCGGCGCTGCAGGAAGAAGTCGGTGCCGGTGTGCTTGCCCAGTTCGGGCGCGAAGCGCACCGCCTGCTTCACCGGGTGGATGCCGCCGACGATGATGCGGTCGATCTGGCTGTAGGTCAGCGTGGCTTGTTCGGGCACGAACAGGTCTTCCACCAGGAAGTGGCGCCGCAGGCCTGCGGTGTCCAGGGTCTTGGCGTGTTCGCTGTGGATGGGTTGGCGGATCTGCATGGTGTTCCTCGTCGGGGGCGGGCAGGGCCTTGGAGACGCTTGTCGAAGGCCGAGGGCCGCAAGCGTACAACAATGGAACGCTGGTTCAAAATCATGGTTTCTAATTAGTGAACCGGCGTTTCTTTTTTCTTTCCAGGTTGCTACAGTCTGTTTGAATCGCCGTGCCGGAGCAGCCTGTATGAACCCGTATTTCCACCCTGCCGACACGCCCTGGACCGAACTGGGCGACGGCATCCGCCGCAAGATCGTCGCCCACACGCCGCAGCTGATGAGCGTGCTGGTGCAGTTCGACAAAGGCGCCATCGGCACCCCGCATGCCCACGACGTGCACGACCAGATCGCCTTCTGCATCAGCGGCTCCTTCGAGTGCGAAGTGGCGGGTGTCAAGCGCGTCATCGGCGCCGGCGAAGCCTTCCTGGCCGAGCACGGCAACCTGCACGGCGTGGTGGCGCTGGAAGACGGTGCGACCCTGCTCGACCAGTTCTCACCCCGGCGCGAGGACTACCTCGGCCCCTGATTGATTTCATCCGCCCGCGGGCCGTGGCACTGCCGCGGCGGCCCGCACCCGAGGCGAGCGCCCTGCGAGCGCAGCCCAAGGCCGGAGCGAGGAGAGCTCCGAGCCGCACAAGAAACCCCGGAGACAAGATTCCATGAATACCCGTTTCGACAGGCAGCCGCGCCGCTGCCCGCTCAGTGCCATCGGCCTGGCCGTGGCCACCCTGGCCAGCCCGGCCTGGGCCCAGAGTGACGCCACCCGCATCGAGATCACCGGCTCGCTGATCAAGCGCACCAGCGAAGAAGGCGCGCTGCCGGTCACCAGCATCCGCGTCGAAGAGCTGCAGGCACGCGGCCACACCGAGCTGAAGGACTTCATGCTCGAACTGCCGCAGGCCAGCTCGCTGGGCAGCTTTGCCGGCACCGCCGGCCCGATGACCAGCCTGCGCGGCTTCGGCCCGATGCGCACGCTGACGCTGCTGAACGGCCGCCGCCTGGCCAAGGAGCCGCTGACCAACCAGTACACCAGCGTCTCGGTGATGCCGCGCATGGCGCTGACGCGCACCGACATCCTGCGTGACGGCGCCAGCTCGGCCTATGGCTCCGACGCCATCGCCGGCGTGCAGGCCTTCTACACGCACCGCGCTTTCCGCGGCGCACAGATCAAGGCGGAGATGCTGCAGCCCTCGCGCGATGGCGGCGGCGACTACTGGAGCCTGGGCCTGCTGGCCGGCATCGGCAACCTGGACAGCGATGGCTGGAACTTCTACATGGCCGGCGAGATGCAGCGCCGCAAGATCCTGCCGCGTGATGCACGCCCCGAGCTGATCAACGGTTCGGCGCTGAACGCACTGGGCATCAGCACCACGCCGGGCCTGGGTGCCAACGCCACGCCGGCCAACTTCACCGACCCGACCAATCCCGTCGCGGCGCAGCGCACGGTGCGCTGGAATCCGTATGGCACGACCTGCCTGCCCCCGTACTCCGAGCCCAGCACCTCGGGTGGCCGCCAGACCTGCTTCCTGGACGCCAACGACACCTACACCGCCTGGGGCAACGGCAACGACATCGACACGCTGTTCGGCAAGGGTTCGCTGGCCCTGGGCGGCGGCCATGTGCTGAGCCTCGAATACAACATGGCGAAGTTCCTGGTGCTGCAGCGCAATGCCGCGACGCCGGTGACCGTGCGCCTGACCAACACCCACCCCTACTACCCGGGCAACGGCATCGTGCCCGTGGTGCCCGGCCTCACGCTGGCCGGCCGCCCCATCGACGCCTTGTGGTCGGTGGCCGACCTGGGCCCGCGCGATCGTGGCGACCACCACATGAACCAGCGTGTGGTGCTGAACCTGGAAGGCACGCTGGCCGGCTGGGACTACCGATTGGGCCTGAACAAGGGCTGGTCGGAGCGCGACACGCGCGCCGAGTCGGGCTGGGCCCGCGTCAGCGGCCTGGCCACCGTGCAGGGCACGGCCACCACGCTGTTCCTGGACCCGCGCCTGAACCCCTTCGGCCTGCAGAACGCAGCCGGCCAGGCGCTGCTGGACAGCGCGCGCATCGACGGGCAGTCACTGCGCATCCACCGCAACACGAACCTGAGCGTGGACCTCACGGTCTCGGGTGATCTCTTCAAGATGCCCGCGGGCATGGCCACGTTGGCCGCCGGCGCCGAAGTGCGCAAGGACGGCTGGCAGGCCATCGGCCTTTCGAGCAACGACCCGCAGGCGACGCTGAACCGCCAGATCGACCTGCTGGGTGGCGACGCGCAGGCGCTGGGCGCCAACAGCAGCACCAGCAACAAGATCTGGCGCGGCATCGCCTCGCTGTTTGCCGAGCTGGAACTGCCGGTCACCCAGACCCTGTCGTTCAACCTCGCCGCGCGGGGCGACGAGTACCGCGACCTGAAGAAGACCAGCGTCAACCCCAAGATCTCGGCACGCTGGCAGCCCAGCAAGACCCTGATGGTGCGCGCCTCGGCCAACACCGGCTTCCGCGCCCCGGCACTGCCCGAGATCTACAGCAAGGAAACCGAGCGCACGGCGATCGCCACCTTCGACGACCCGGTGCTGTGCCCGCAAACGGGTGGCGTGGACACACCCGCGCCCGGCTACACCATCGAGCAGGTGTGCAACCTGGTCGGCCGCAATCAGATCACCAAGGTGCCCGGCAACTTCGGCATCAGCCCCGAGAAGAGCAAGAGCTGGACGGCGGGCTTTGCCCTGGAGCCCTTGAAGGGCCTGTCGACCTCGGTGGACTACTGGGAGACCGAGATCACGGAAGTGATCGGCAACCGCGCCATCACCTTCATCCTGGCCAACCCGGGCCTGTACACGGACCTGTTCCGTCGCAACCCCGACGGCACGCTGCAGACCGACGCCGTGTTCAACGTGCCTTCCAACCTGGGCAAGATGCGGGGCGCGGGCCTGGACGTGTCGCTGAACTACGCGCTGCCGGCCATGCCGTTGGGGCGCGTGGCTTTCGGCATCGACGTGGCCTACCTCACCAAGTGGGACGCAGCCAGCCCCGAGGTGGAGGCCGGCAACTGGAAGTCGGCGCTGGGCCAGTACAACGACGTGGTGCCGGTCAACCCCAATGCCGGCCTGAGCAATGCCACGCGCGGCCTGAACCACCGCTGGCGCCACACGGCGCAGGTGCGCTGGGGCTTCGGCGACTGGAACTTGCAGCTGTCGCAGCGTTACCAGAGCAAGGTGCGTGACCAGAACCTGGCCGCGCGCACCGGCGCCGGCACCTCGGGCCCGCGCGACGTGGCGTCCTACGAGCAGTACAACCTGGCGGCCACCTGGAGCGGCATCAAGGGCCTGAAGCTGGGCGCGGCCATCAACAACCTGTTCGACAGCAGCCCGCCGCAGACCAACCACAACGGCTACAACGGCTACCTCACCAGCAGCGTGGATGTGCTGGGCCGTGCCTACAGGCTCACCGCGGAGTACAAGTTCTGATGACGGGAGAGCCGGGCGTGCTGCGCCGGCCGCTGCTGGGCCTGCTGGCCAGCGCGGCGCTGGCCGCCTGCTCCAGCACGCCACCGGCGGCGGCGCCGGTGGCGGCTGCGACTGCGGCCGCGGCGTCGGCTCCCGAGCGCGCCTGGCCTTATCCCCAGGCCGGCGTGCACCCCGCGCTGCACCTGGTGGGCGACAGCACCATGGCCGACAAGCCACCCCTGCCCGTGTTCCCCGAACGCGGCTGGGGCCAGCTGCTGCGCGAGTTCATGCAGGAGCCGGCGCGCCTGGTGAACCATGCCGCCAACGGCCGCAGCACGCGCCGCTTCGTCGACGAAGGGCGCTGGGCGCACCTGCTCACGCAGCTGACGGCGGGTGACTTCGTGATCATCCAGTTCGGCCACAACGACCAGAAGGACGACGACCCGCGCCGCTACGCACCGGCGCAGACCGACTTCAAGGCCTTCCTGCGCAGCTTCATCGCCGACGTGCTTGCCAAGGGCGCAACGCCCATCCTGGCCACCTCGGTGGCGCGGCGCAAGTTCGGCAAGGACGGGCGTGTGGTGCAGACCCTGGCCGACTACCCGCAGGCGCTGCGCGACGTGGCCGCCGAGACCGGCGTGGCGCTGATCGACATGAACGTGCTCACCACCGAGCAGATCCAGGCCCTGGGCCCCGAGGCGAGCAAGGCGCTGTTCATGCACATCCCGCCCGGCCGCTACGACGCGCTGCCGCAGGGCCGGGTGGACGACACGCACTACGTCGAAGAAGGCGCACGAGCCACCGCCGCGCTGGCGGTGCAGGCGCTGCGCCAGCAGGTGCCGGCGCTGCGCCCCTGGTTCAAGGCGCTGTAGCGGCCTGCGTCAGGCGCGCGATCGCGGCCCAGCCGGCGCGCGGGCTCATGTCGGACAGGTTCCACTCACTTTCGACAAAAGCACGGCGCGTGGGCGCGTGGCTCGGGTAGCCGCCGAGCGCGTTCTCGGTCTCGGCATGGATCAGCTTGCCGCGGCCGGCGGTGGTGTCGCGCAGCAGTTGCGCGTCGAGCGCATCGCGATCCCAGGGCCGCGCGCCGACGGCGCCGAACAGCGCGCCTTCCAGCTTCGCCGCCGGCATCGCCACCACGTCGGCCGGCAGGCCCGAGACGGTGACGGTGCGGATCTGCGGCTTGCTCGCGGCGTTCGGATAGACGCCGGTCGGCGGCACGGCCTGGCCTTTGCGGTCGACCGCGATGTTGTCGTGCAGGAAGAGCTCGACGTCGGCGTCGCCGCGCAGGCCGAAGAGCGGCGTGCCGGGCACGGTGTCGGGCCCCATGCGGTAGACGTTGCCCACCAGCGCCACGTGGCCCACGATGGGCGTGCGCTCGCCCCACTCGCCCTTCCACAGGTTGTAGTGCACGGCGCGCGTGCCGGGATTGAAGATCAGGTTGTTGACCATCGCGCCCTGCGTACCGCCCTTGAACAGCGCGTTGCGCTCGCGGTTGTTGGCGTAGACGTTGCGGTACAGCAGCACGCCGCGCGTGTTGTCGTGGATCAGCGAGCCCTTGCTGTGTTCGCCCTTCTCGTGCACCGAGTTGCCCAGGCCCTCGTACAGCAGGTTGTGGCTGTAGGTGATCTGGTGCGAGGTGCCGGCGCGCCACTGCTCGGGCGTCTCGCCGGTGAAGCGCGGGCCGGAAGCGGACAGGTTCTCGTCGGTGGCCCAGCTGAAGCTGCAGTGGTCGACGATGACGTGGCTGAGTGCGCCCACCGTGGACAGGCCGTCCTGGTCGCCGCCGCTCTTCTTCGGCCGGCCGAACTCGCCCGGGCGGAAGCGCAGGTGCTGCACGATCACCTGCGAAGCGCGCACCTGGGTTTCGGCCTTGATGACGGTGATGCCGGGGCTGGGCGCGGTCTGGCCGGCGATGGTGATGAACGGGTTCTTGATCTCCAGCAGCGCGCCGGCCATGTCGATCACGCCGCCCACTTCGAACACCACGATGCGCGGGCCTTCGGCTTCGATGGCTGCGCGCAGCGAGCCCGGGCCGCTGGCGGCCAGCGTGGTGACGCGCAAGATGCGCCCACCTTCGCCGCCCCGGGTGCCGGCGGCCCAGCCGCGGGCGTCGATGGTGTAGGGGTCGACGCTGTCGGCGCCGGCGGCCGCGGCTGGGAGCGTAGCGAAGAGGGAGGCGGCGCAGAGTGCGACGGTGGTCAGACGGGATTGCATGCACTCAGCTTAGCAAGCAGGTTTCTTCTTCGAAATACTGGTTTTCAATTATTGAACCGATGTTTCTATTTCCCGGCGCCTTGATAGAGTGGCGCCAATGAACGACGACGTGGACTGGCGCCGCCGCCTGCTGTCCGGCGCCGCCCTGTCGGCTCTGGCCGGCTGCGCGCTGCCCTCGCCACGCACCGACAGCCCCGCCGCGCGCGAAGGCCAGCGCCGCGCCGACCTGGGTGACGGCCGCTACCTCAACCCCGTGCTGGCGGGCGACCACCCCGACCCCACGGTGTTGAAGGACGGCAGCGACTACTACCTCACCTGCTCGTCCTTCGAGGCCGTGCCGGGGCTGCTGCTTTGGCACTCGCGGGACCTGGTGAACTGGCAGCCGCTCGCCCCCGCCCTGGGGCGTTCCATCGGCAGCGTCTGGGCGCCGGAACTGTGCCGGCACGATGGGCGTTACTTCCTCTACGTGCCGGCCAAACACCCGCGCGGCAACGACATCTGGGTGCTGCACGCGGCACACATCCGCGGGCCCTGGTCGGACCCCGTGCCGCTGGGGCTGGACCTCATCGACCCCGGTCACGCGGTGGACGAGTCGGGCCGACGCTGGCTCTTCATGAGCGGCGGCACGCGCGTGCCCCTCACGCTTGACGGCCTGCGCACCGCCGGGCCGGTCGAGAAGGTCTACGAAGGCTGGGCCTACCCCGAGCACTGGGACGTCGAGAGTCGTTCGCAGGAAGGGCCCAAGCTCACGCGGCACGGGGGCTGGTGGCACATGACGCTGGCGCTCGGTGGCACCGCCGGGCCGCCCACCGGGCACATGGTGGTGTCGGCGCGCGCCCGCACGCTGGACGGGCCTTGGGAGAACTCGCCGCACAACCCCATCATCCGCACGCGCTCGGCCGCCGAGCGCTGGTGGTCGCGCGGCCACGCCACGCTGGTGGAAGGGCCGACGCCGGCCGACTGGTACATGCTGTACCACGGTTATGAGAACGGCTATCGCACGCTGGGACGGCAGGCGCTGCTGGAGCCCATCGAGTGGACGGCCGATGGCTGGTGGCGCAGCCGCGGTGCCGACGTCGCCGGCCCCATCGCCATGCCGCGCGGCGGGCAGCCTCTGCCGCATGGCCTGCCGCTATCGGACGACTTCAGCGGCCCCGCGCTCGCGCCGCAATGGGCCTTCCACCGCGGTGATGCCGACGACGCCGCACGCGTCAAGGTCGGCGGCGGCGTGCTGCAATTGCGCGCCCGTGGCCGCGGCCCGGCCGACAGCGCGCCGCTGTGTTTCCGCGCCGGCGACCACGCCTACCAGCTGGAGGTGGACATCGAATTCGACGACGCGGCCCAGGCCGGCCTGCTGCTCTTCTACAACGAGCGCCTGTACGCCGGCGTGGGTGTCAACGCGGCAGGCTTCGTGCTGCACCGCTACGGCATGGACCAGAAACGCGGCGCGCTGCCGCCCGGCCTGGGCCGCAGCCTGCGCATGCGGCTGACGAACCGCGAGCATGTGCTGACCGTGCACACCAGCATTGACGGCGGCGCCCGCTGGCTGAAGTACGGCACGCAGATGGAAGTGTCCGGCTACCACCACAACGTGGCCGGCGGCTTTCACAGCCTGCGGCCGGCGCTCTATGCGGCCGGGCAGGGCCACGTGCGCTTCCGGCGTCTGCGCTACCAGGCGCTGTGAAGACCGTGGGCGAACTCGCCTGGCTCTTCACACCCGCCCAGCTGGCGGGTTATGCCGCTTTCGTCTTCGGCATGGCCTGTTTCGCGCAGACCGACGACCGCCGCTTCAAGATCTACATGGCGCTGGAATGTGCGGCCTACATCGTGCACTTTGCGCTGCTGGGCCAGGCCACCGCGGTGGCCAGCACGGCGGTGTCGCTGGGGCGTTCGCTGGCCTCGCTGAAGTTGCGCACGCCGGCGGTGGGCCTGTTCTTCATCGCGCTCAGCCTGGGCTTCGGCGCCTGGCTCTACACCGGCTGGATATCGCTGCTGCCGATTGCCGCGTCGTGCATCGGCACCACGGCGCTCTTCTTCCTGCACGGCCTGCGCATGCGCGTGCTGATGCTCTGCGGCACCTTGTTGTGGCTGGTGAACAACCTGCTGGTGGGCTCGGTGGGTGGCAGCCTGCTGGAGGCCTGCCTGGCCGCATCGAACCTGTGGACGATCGTTCGCATGGCTCGGCAGGCGCCTTCACTCAAGGCTTGATGCCGAGCTTGGTGACCAGGCCCTTGAACAGCTCGTTGTCGCGCTTCATGTTGGCGCGGAAGGTCTCGGCGTCGGCGTAGGCAAAGCCCATGCTCAGGCGGTCCAGCGCCTCGCGCAGCACGGGTTCGTCGGCGCTCTTCTTCGTGGCTTCGGTGAGGATGGCCAGCACCTCGGCCGGTGTGCCCTTGGGCGCTGCCAGGCCGCGCCAGGTGCCGATGGACAGGTCGATGCCGCGCTCCTTCAGCGTGGGTACCTTCTCGAAGCCCTTCAGGCGCTGGTCGGCCATCACCACCAGGGTCTTCAGCTTGCCGCTGGCCACCTGCGAGGCGACTTCGCCGGGGCTCACGGCCACCGCGTCGACGTGGCCGCCCATCAGCGCCAGCACCGCGGGCGCGGCGCCGCCGAAGGGGATGGGGTTGTACTTCACGCCCACCTTGTCTTCCAGCGCCGCATGGGCCAGGTGCCAGATGCTGCCGTTGCCCGAGTTGCCCATCTTCAGCTCGCCGGGCTTGGCCTTGCTGGCGGCCAGGAAATCCTCGATGGTGTTCCAGGGCGCGTCGGCCTTCACGGTGATCGCGGCCGGGTCGGCGTTCAGGCGCGCGATGGGCGTGAAGTCCTCGTAGGACAGCTTGGTCAGTCCCAGGTGCGGCACGATCACGATCTCGGCGAACACCACGGCCAGCTTGTAGCCGTCGGGCCTGGCGTTGATCATCTCGCCGTGGCCGATCATCCCTGACGCACCCGGCCGGTTGTTGACGGTGATGGGCTGTGGCAGGTGCTTCTTGGCGGCCTCGGCGAAGGCGCGCGCCAGCACGTCGGTGCCGCCGCCGGCGCCGGCCGGCACGATCAGTTCGACCGGGCGGTTGGGGTAGCCGCTCTGCGCGAACAGCGAACTGGGCAGGGCGCCCGCTCCGGCGGCGGCCAGCAGGGTGCGGCGTTGGATGTGTGTCATGGATCGTCTCCTCGTTGTGGGTGTTGTGCAGCGCTTCAGGGTAACAAGTCGGCCATGGCTTCGGCCGGAATGACCGCGCCGCGGTGTTGCACCACGCGTGCGGCCAGGCGGTTGCCGGCGGCGGCGGCCTCGGCGGCCGGCTGTCCACTCAACCTGGCAGCCAGGTAGGCGCCGGCGAAGGAGTCGCCGGCCGCGGTGGTGTCCACCACCTGCGGCACGTGCACCGTCGGCACCTCGGCGCAGGCCTGGCCGGCCCCGCGCACCAGGGTCGGTGCCGCGCCGCGCTTGACCACCACCTCCGGGCAGGGCAGGCCCAGCGTGCGCACCAGCTGGGCGGCCGCATCCGTCTCGCCGGCCAGTGCCATCTCGTCGTCCAGCGTCATCAGGGCCACCGAAGCCAGTGCGGTGAAACGCGCGAAGGCCTCGCGCGCCGTGGCGGTATCGGGCCACAGGCGCGGGCGGTAGTTGTTGTCGAAGGCCACCGTGGCGCCACGTTCGCGCAGAGACAGCGCCAAGGCCGCGAGCCGGTCGCGGCCGGCCGGTGGCAGGATGGCCAGGCTGATGCCGCTGAAGTAGAGCGCGTCGATCTGTGCGGCCTGCTGCTCCAGCGGCGTGGCGCCATCCCGCGTGTCGAAGTAGGCACGTGCCGCGGCCTGGTCGCGCCAGTAGCTGAAGCGGCGCTCGCCGCGTTCGTCGACCTCGATCAGGTACAGGCCGGGCAGTTTGCCCGGGATGCGGCGCACGAGCGATGTCGAGATGCCTTCGGCCTGCCAGCGCTCGATCATGCCGCTGCTCAGGCCGTCGTCGCCCAGCGCGGTGGCGTACTCCACCTGCAGCCGGGCGCTGCGCCCGCAGCGTGCCAGGTAGACGGCGGTGTTGAGCGTGTCGCCGCCGAAGGTCTGGCGCATGGTGCCGAAGGCCTGGCCCTGCAGTTCGAGCATGCATTCACCGAACGAAACCACCCGCAACGGCCGAGCCATGGAATCCCCCAATCACTTTTGGAACGATGTTTCGATATTCTATGAAAGCCGTCCCGCCGTGCCCTCCGTGCCGACCCTGGGGCGCTGAACATGACCGACTCCAAACCCATCCAACACCTGCTTCTGACCGGCGCCGCCGGCATGCTGGGTCGTGTGCTGGCCCAGCCGCTGGCGGCGGTGTGTGAGCGCCTGACGCTGTCCGACCTGGCCGGCCCGCTGGCGAAGCTGGACGCACCCGCCACGATGCGCCGCGTGCCCTGCGAACTGGCCGACGCCGCGGCCGTGCACACCTTGCTCGAAGGTGTCGACGCCGTCGTGCACCTGGGCGGCGTGGCCGTGGAAGGGCCTTTCGAGCCCATCCTGCAGGCCAACATCCGCGGCCTGCACAACCTGTACGAAGCGGCGCGGCGCCAGGGCACCAAGCGCATCGTCTTCGCCAGTTCCAACCACGTCACCGGCTGCTACGAACAGGGGCGGCGCACGCAGCCCGACGAGCCGCCGCGGCCCGACGGCAACTACGGCTTGTCCAAACTCTTCGGCGAGGGCATCGCCAGCCTCTACGCCGACCGCCACGGCGTCCAGACCGTGTGCCTGCGCATCGGCACCGCCACCGCCGACGACCGCCCGCCCGACCGTCGCGCGCTGGCCACCTGGTTGAGCCATGCCGATCTCGCCCGCCTGGTGATCGCCTCGCTCACCGCGCCCGACGTCGGCTTCGTGGTGGCCTATGGCATCTCGAACAACCCGCGCGCCTGGTACGACAGTGCCGAGGCCTGGGCCCGCATCGGCTACCAGCCGCAAGACTCGGCCGAGGTCTTCGCCGAGCAGGTGCAGCACAAAGTCTTTCCGCCTGAGTCGCCCATGGCCCGCTACCAGGGCGGCAGCTTCATGGGCATAGGCCCGTTCAACCTCGAGGAGACTGACCCGTGATATTCCAACGCACGCTGCTGACCGCCGCCGCACTCTTTGCCTTCCAGGCCCAGGCCGTCGAGTTCCGCAGCTCCGACGTGCACAACAGCGACGACTACCCCACCGTCGCCGCGGTCCGGCACATGAGCGAGCTGCTCGACAAGCGCTCGAACGGCAAATACAAGATCAAGGTCTTCAACAAGGGCGCCCTGGGTTCCGAGAAGGAAACCATCGACCAGGTGAAGATCGGCGCGCTGGAGCTCACGCGCGTGAACATCAGCCCGATGAACGCCATCTGCGCCAAGACGCAGGTGCCGACCATGCCCTTCCTCTTCCGCAGCGTCGAGCACATGCGCAAGAGCCTGGACGGCCCGGCCGGTGAAGAGATCCTGAAGAGCTGCGAAGACCAGGGCTTCATCGGCCTGGCCTTCTACGACAGCGGCGCGCGCAGCATCTACGGCCGCAAGGCGGTGAAGAGCGTGGCCGACGCCAAGGGCATGAAGATCCGCGTGCAGCAGAGCGACCTGTGGGTGGCCCTGATCGGCGCGATGGGTGCGAACCCCACGCCCATGCCCATCGGCGAGGTCTACACGGGCCTGAAGACCGGCCTGATCGACGCCGCCGAGAACAACATCCCCAGCTACGACGGCTTCAAGCACTTCGAGGCGGTGAAGTTCTATTCGCGCACCGAGCACAGCATGGCGCCCGAGATGCTGCTGATGAGCAAGATCGTCTACGACAAGCTGCCCAAGGCCGACCAGGACATGATCCGCGCCGCCGCCAAGGAAAGCGTCGCCTTCCAGCGCAAGAAGTGGGACGAGCAGGAAGCCAAGAGCCTGGCCGTGGTGAAGGCCGGCGGCGCCGAGATCGTCGAGGTCGACAAGGCCAGCTTCCAGGCCGTGATGGGCCCGGTGTACGCCAAGTTCATGACCACGCCCGATCTGCAGCGTCTGGTGAAGGCGGTTCAGGACACCAAGTGACCCTGTTCACCAGAGCCTGCGCGGCCTTGAGCAAGGCCGCGCTGATGCTCGCCGTCTGCGGACTGATCGCGCTCATCCTGTGCGTGCAGTACCAGGTGGTGGGCCGCTACGTCTTCAACGACACACCCACCTGGGCCGAGGCGCTGGCCTTGCTGCTGGTGCTCTTCGTCACCGCTTTCGGCGTGGCGGTGGGCGTGCGCGACGCGGGGCACATCGGGCTCGAGTCGCTCATCGGCCTGCTGCCGGACCGGATCCGCATCCGGCTGGAATTGCTGATCCACGTGCTGGTGGGCCTGTTCGGCGCGCTGATGCTCAAGAGCGGCTGGTTGTGGGCCACGCTCAAGTGGAACGAGAAGAAGCCGATGCTGGGCCTGCCCGAAGGCATCGACTACGTGCCGCTGGTGATCGCCGGTGCGCTGATCCTGTTGTTTTCCGTGGAGCACTTCATCGCGCTGTGGCGCGGTGAAGTGGTGAAGCCGGCATGGAATTGACGGTCCTTTGCGCGAGCTTCGTGCTCCTGCTGATCCTGGGTGTGCCGGTGGCGTTTGCCATCGGCCTGTCGAGCGTGGCCACCATCATTGCCGCCGGCCTGCCCGTGGCCATCGTGTTCCAGAAGATGGTCGGCGGCATGCAGGTGTTCAGTTTCCTGGCCATCCCCTTCTTCGTCTTCGCCGGCGAGTTGATGCTCTACGGCGGCATCGCCGACCGCATCGTCAAGTTCGCTAACAGCCTGGTGGGCCATGTGCGCGGCGGCCTGGGCATGAGCAACGTCATCGGCTGCACGCTCTTCGGCGGCATCGCCGGCAGCCCACTGGCGGATGTGTCGGCGATGGGCAGCGTGATGATCCCGCTGATGAAGAAAGAGGGTTACCACGCCGACTATGCGGTGAACGTCACCACGCACGCGGCGCTGGTGGGGGCGCTGATGCCCACCTCGCACAACCTCATCATCTTCACGCTGGCCACCACCGGCATCGCGAGCGTCAGCGTGTTCAGCCTGATCCTGGCCGGCATCATTCCGGCCATCATCCTCACGCTGTGCAACCTGGCTGCGGCCTACTGGGTGGCGGTGAAGCGGGGCTACCCCACGCACGGCAACTTCCCCGGCTGGGCCGTGGTGCTGGCGGCCTTCCTGGCTGCGCTGCCGGGCTTGCTGATCGTGGTGATCATCCTCGTGGGCATCCTCTCGGGCGTGTTCACGGCCACCGAGAGTGCCGCCACCGCGGTGTTCTGGGCGCTCATCATCACTGCGCTCGTCTACCGCACGCTGAGCTGGGAGAACTTCCTCAAGGCCTGTGCCAAGGCCTGCAAGACCACGGGTGTGGTGCTGCTGCTCATCGGCATCTCTTCAGCCTTCGGCTACTTCATGGCGCTGTACGAAGTGCCGCAGAAGACCGGCGACCTGATGAAGCTGGTGACCAGCGAGCCCTGGCTGATCTTCCTGATGGTCAACGTGCTGCTGTTCGTGCTGGGCACCTTCCTGGACATGGCGGCCACCATCCTGATCTGCACGCCCATCTTCCTGCCCATCTGCGCGCAGTTCGGCATGAACCCCACGCAGTTCGGCATCATGATGCTGATCAACTGCGCACTCGGCCTGAACACCCCGCCGGTTGGGACGACGCAGTTCGTCGGCTGCGCCATCGGTGGCATCAGCGTCGGTGAAGTGATGAAATCGATCCTGCCGTTCTACGGCGCGCTGGTCGCCACCCTGATGCTGGTCACCTACGTGCCGGCCTTCTCGCTGTGGCTGCCAGGATTGATGAAATGAAGAAGTGGAGCCCCCAAGCTCGCTAGCGCTCGCTACCCCCCGAGGGGGCCGTCCGCCGACGGACCGGCGGAGCCGGATCCGTGGCGGGAAGCTGGGTCGCGTGGTTGGGCTGTGGAGCACGTCTCGATGACTTTTGAACCCAACTTGCGTCTGCCCGACCCCCGCATCCAGATCCTCGACGAGAAGTTCCTCGCGCTGCGCCTGCTCTCGGGCACGGTGGAGCAACTGGCCACCGGCTTCTACTGGGCCGAAGGGCCGGTGTGGTTCGGCGACGGGCGCTTCCTGCTCTTTTCCGACATCCCCAACAACCGCATCCTGCGCTGGGACGACTGCTCGGGCGCGCTGACCGACTTCCGCAAGCCCAGCAACAACGCCAACGGCCTGGCGCGCGACCGCCAGGGCCGGCTGCTGGCCTGCGAGCACTACACGCGGCGCGTCACGCGCACCGAGTACGACGGCCGCATCACCGTGCTGGCCAGCCACTACGGCGGCAAGCGCCTGAATTCGCCCAACGACATCGTCTGCGCCAGCGACGGCGGCATCTGGTTCACCGACCCGCCCTTCGGCATCCTGGGCTGGTGGGAAGGCGAGCCAGCCACGCCCGAGCTGCCGCACGGCGTGTACCGCATCGACCCCACGAGCGGCGAACTGGCCCTGGTGCTGGACGACCTGCAGGGCAGCAACGGCCTGGCCTTCTCACCCGACGAGAAGATCCTCTACGTCGTCGAAAGCCGCGCGGCGCCGAACCGGAAGATCTGGGCTTACGACGTGGATGGCGCCAGGCTGAAGAACAAGCGCCTCTACGTGGATGCGGGTGGCCCGGGCGCCTTCGACGGCATCGCGGTGGACCAGCAGGGCAACGTCTGGTGCGGCCTGGGCAGCACCGGCGCAACGGGCAGCAGCGCCGAGGAATGGGACGGTGTGCGGGTGTATGACCGCGACGGCCGGCCTCTGGCCCACATCGCCTTGCCCGAGCGCTGCGCCAATGTCTGCTTCGGTGGCGCCAACAACAACCGGCTCTTCATGGCCAGCAGCCATTCGCTCTACGCCCTGTACGTCAACACACGCGGGGCGGTGTGAAGCCGGTTCTCATCCGCATGGACGAGCGCGACAACGTCGCGATCATCGGCAACGACGGCGGCCTGCCGGCCGGCACCGAACTGCCCGGCGGCGTGGTGTTGCGCGAGAAGGTGCCGCAGGCGCACAAGGTGGCGCTGGTCGACCTGCCCACCGGCACCGCGGTGCTGCGCTACGGCGTGGTGATCGGCACCACCCAGCGCGACGTGCCGGCCGGCAGCTGGGTGCACGAACGCCTGCTGCAGATGCCGCCGGCGCGCGAGCTGCACGGCCTGCCGATGGCCACCGTGAAGGCGCCAACGGCCGAGCCGCTGGAAGGCCACACCTTCGAGGGCTACCGCAACGCCGACGGCAGCGTCGGCACGCGCAACATCCTGGCCATCAGCACCACCGTGCAATGCGTGGCCGGTGTGCTCGACTTCGCCATCCAGCGCATCAAGACCGAGCTGCTGCAGAAGTATCCGAACGTCGACGACGTGGTGGGCCTGGAGCATGCCTACGGCTGCGGCGTGGCCATCGAGGCGCCGGGCGCCGAGATCCCCATCCGCACGCTGCGCCACCTGGCCACCAACCCCAACTTCGGCGGCGAGGTGATGCTGCTCAGCCTGGGCTGCGAGAAGCTGCAGCCCGAGCGCCTGCTGCCGCCCGGCAGCATCCCCATGGCGCACAGCGGCGTGCGCCTGCAGGACGAGCAGCACGTGGGCTTCATGTCCATGACCGACCACATCCTGGCCACCGCTGAAGCGCACCTGCAGCGCCTGAACGCACGCCGTCGCGAGACCGTGCCGGCGAGCGAGCTGGTGGTGGGCGTGCAATGCGGCGGCAGCGATGCCTTCAGCGGCGTCACCGCCAACCCGGCAGTGGGTTTCTGCACCGATCTGCTGGTACGCGCCGGCGCCACCGTGATGTTCAGCGAAACCACCGAGGTGCGCGACGCGGTCGAGCAGCTCACCTCGCGCGCCGCCACGCCGGAACTCGCGCAGCGCATCGTCGACGAGATGGCCTGGTACGACGCCTACCTGCAGCGCGGCGGTGTCGACCGCAGCGCCAACACCACGCCGGGCAACAAGGCGGGCGGCCTTTCGAACATCGTCGAGAAGGCGATGGGCAGCATCGTCAAGAGCGGGCGCTCGGCCATCACCGGCGTGCTGTCGCCGGGCGACAAGCTCACGCAGCATGGCCTGCACTACGCCGCCACGCCGGCTTCCGACTTCATCTGCGGCACGCTGCAGCTGGCCGCGGGCATGAACCTGCACGTCTTCACCACCGGCCGCGGCACGCCCTACGGCCTGGCGGCCTGCCCGGTGGTGAAGGTGGCCACGCGCACCGAACTGTTCCGCCGCTGGCACGACCTGATGGACCTGAACGCCGGCGACATCGCTGACGGCCTGTGCACGGTGGAAGAGATGGGCTGGCGCCTCTTCCGCCTGCTGCTGGACGTGGCCAGCGGCAAGCAGCTCACCTGG
>CAYREA010000057.1:0-25224 GCA_964423075.1 uncultured Rubrivivax sp.
CCTTGGCCGCCGTGCGCGTGAAGCGCGGGTCGACCACGATCATCTTGCAGCCGGTTTCCTTCGCATGCAGCATGTGCAGCATGCTGACGGGGTGTGCCTCGGCCGCATTGCTGCCGATGTACATCGCCGCCTTGGCGTTCTGCATGTCGTTGTACGAGTTCGTCATCGCACCGTAGCCCCAGGTGTTGGCAACACCCGCAACTGTGGTGGAGTGGCAGATGCGCGCCTGGTGGTCGGTGTTGTTGGTGCCCCAGAGGGACACCCACTTGCGCATCAGGTAGGCCTGCTCGTTGTTGTGCTTGCTGCTGCCCACGAAGAAGAGCGAGTCAGGGCCGCTCTGCTTGCGCAGCTCGAGCATCTTGGCGCTGATCTCGTTCAGCGCCTGGTCCCAGCTGATGCGCTGGTACTTGCCGCCCACCAGCTTCATCGGGTACTTCAGGCGGAACTCGCCGTGGCCGTGCTCGCGCAGCGCGGCACCCTTGGCGCAGTGCGCGCCCAGGTTGATGGGGCTGTCGAACACCGGTTCCTGGCGCACCCAGACGCCGTTTTCCACCACCGCGTCAACCGCGCAGCCCACCGAGCAGTGGCCGCAGATGGTGCGCTTGACTTCGATCTTCTTGGCACCGTCGGCGCTCTTGGCGGGGTCGGCCGCCTGCGCCTTCTTCACCAGGGTGAGCTGGCTGGCGGCGATACCGGCGCCCACGCCCAGGCCGCTGCGGCGCAGGAAGGCGCGGCGGTCCATGGTGGGCACGGCGCGCGACACGCCGCGGGCCAGGTTGGCCACCAGGCGCGAGGGCTGTGAATCGGTGTGGGTGGATTTGCGGGTCAGCAGCATGTCGTGTCCTCGTTCGCTGCGCCTAGACGCGGGCGGTCTGGTAGTAGCGCTTGACGTGCTCGGTGAGCTGGTAGCCGCCGGTCTCGGCCTCGGGCAGCTTGGCCTGCGCCACGGGCTCGGGCGCCTGGATCTTGGGCACCGCAACGGCCACCACGGCCAGGGCGCCTGCGGCACCCGCGCCGGCAAACAGGTGGCGGCGCGACAGCGCCGATTCAGCGGGCTTGGGGTCGGTTTTCTGGCTCATGGGGCGCTCCTTCGGGCACGGCCTATGCGGGCGCATGCATACGTCTTGACGGATTAGGGGGGAGCATAACCCGCACTTCAATCCGGTCACACCCGGGTGGCGCGCGACAACTTGTCGCAGCGCAAGGCTGCGCGCAGGGCCATGCGGCCGCTCCTAGAATCCGCGGCCCGCTTGGCATTTCGCTGCACTGCACCCTTGACCTCCCCTCCCACCCTGCGCGTGGCCGTTCAGATGGAACGGCAGGCCAGCCCCAACCGCTGGGAGGATTGGCGTTTCCGCCTCGTCGACGTGCTGCTGGACGAAGGCCAGTTCGGCACCGACGTGCGTATGTTGCGCGACGACGGACGCACCGCCACTTTCCTGTACCCGGGGCTGCCGGTCACGCTGCACCGAGACGAGGCCGAGGGCTACTACCTGAACCTGAGCTCGGGCGCGCCGGTGTGGTTCGTGATGTGGCGCCGCAACGACGACGACCCGCCGCAGGCCACACCGCAGATCGTCACCCTCAGCTACCACGAGGCCGGCCGCCTGCTCGACGCCCAGGAGCAGGTGGAGAACGTGCCGCTGCCTGCCGACGTGCGTGAGTGGCTGCAGGCCTACGCCGACGAACACCACAAGCCCGAGCCGCGCAAGCGGCGCCGGCCGGAGTCGTTCCGCGCGCCGGACGAGAGGGGTTGAGCTTGGCCGACGAGGACAACTTCTTCACGCGCTGGTCGCGCCGCAAGGTCGAGGCCGCGCCGGTGCTCGTGGAGCCTGCACCACAGGCCGTGGTGGAAGTGCCGCCCCCGCCCGAACCGCCGCCGACGCTGGAAGACACCACCACCCTCACACCGGCCAGCGACTTCACGCGCTTCGTCAGCGCCGACGTCGCGCCCGAGGTGAAGAACGCCGCGCTGAAGAAGCTCTTCGCCGACCCGCACTTCAACGTGATGGACGGCCTGGACACCTACATCGACGACTACAACAAGCCCGACCCGCTGCCCGAAGGCTGGCTGCGCAAGATGGTGCAGTCGCAGTTGCTGGGCCTGTTCGACGACGAAGAGAAGAAGCCCGAAGACCCTGCACACCCTGCCCCGCAACCCGCGGCGCAGCTGCCCACCGAACCGGCCGCGCATGAAGACACTGATCTGCAACTGCAACCAGTCGATGACGCTGGATGCCCCGGCGCTGAGCCGGGCCCTGGCCAAGACCCCGCAGGCCAGCACTGACGGGCTCGACGTCACCCACACGCTGCTGTGCCGGCGCGAGGCCGGCGCCTTCCAGCGTGCGGCCAAGGCCACCGCGGCCAGCGGCGACGAACTGTTGATCGCCTGCACGCAGGAAAGCCGCCTGTTCCTGGACCTGAACGACGAGACCGAAGGCGCCGCGCGCGTGGACGTGCGGCCCATCCGCTTCGTCAACATCCGCGAAACCGCCGGCTGGTCGCGCGACAAGGCGGCGCCCACGGCCAAGATCGCGGCGCTGCTGGCGGCGGCGCAGCTGCCACCGCCGGAACCTGTGGGCACGGTGGCCTACAAGTCGGCGGGGCGCTGCCTGGTGATCGGCGCGGCCGAAGCCGCCGAACGCGCCGCAGCCATGCTGGACGAAAAACTCGACGTGAGCGTGCTGGTGACGTCCGTCGGCAGCGCGATGACGCAGGCCCACAGCCGCGCCACGCACACCGGGCAGCTGCAGCGCCTGTCGGGCTGGCTCGGCCACTTCCATGCCGAATGGAAGAGCGGCAACCCGATCGACCTGGACCTCTGCACCCGCTGCAACGCCTGCGTCGACGCCTGCCCCGAAGGCGCCATCGGCCTGGACTACCAGGTGGACCTGGCCGCCTGCAAGAGCCACCGCGACTGCGTGCGCGTGTGCGATGCGGCCGGCGCCATCGACTTCACGCGCAGCCCGCAGGAAGTCGAGGAAGACTTCGACCTCGTGCTGGACCTGCGCGAGGCCCCTGCCTTCAGCATGCACCAGCCGCCGCAGGGCTACTTCCACACCGGCAGCAACGCCGCCAGGCTGGTCGATGCCGTGCTCAAGCTGCGCGAGCTGACCGGCGAGTTCGAGAAGCCACGCTTCTTCCGCTACCAGCAGAAGCTGTGCGCGCACAGCCGCAACGAGCAGATCGGCTGCACCGCCTGCATCGATGTCTGCAGCACACGCGCCATCCGCAGCGACGCCTCGCGCAAGGGCAAGACCAAGGGCGAAACAGCGGGCGGTGTGATCGTCGAGCCGCACCTGTGCGTGGGCTGCGGCGCCTGCAGCACGGTGTGCCCGAGCGGGGCCATGGGCTTCGCCTACCCGGGCCCGGCCGACCTGGGCAAGCGCGTGCGCAGCATGCTCACGGCCTACGGGCACGCGGGCGGCAAGGACGCCGCGCTGCTGCTGCACAGCGAAGGCGCCGGCACGCGCCTGATCGACGAGCTCGGCCGTGGCGCACGCGCCAGCCGCGACCTGCAGGGCCTGCCCGCACGCGTGCTGCCGCTGGCGCTGTGGCACACGGCCAGCGCCGGCATCGACGTCTGGCTCACCGCCATCGCGCAAGGCGCCAGCCAGGTGTGGGTGCTGCTCAGCGACGAAGAAGCACCCGAGTACAAGCAGGCGCTGGCCGAGCAGATGGCGGTGGCCCAGGCCATCCTGTCAGGCCTCGGTTATGCCGGCCAGCACCTGCGGCTGCTGGAAGCCCGCGATGCGCGCGACCTGGCCGAACTCGACCGGGCGCTGCGCGTGCCCGCCGCACAGACCGTCACCCGCCCCGGCTCCTTCGCCGTGCAGGCCGACAAGCGCGCCACGCTGGACCTGGCCATCGACCACCTCATGGCCCTCGCCCCGCAGCCGGCGGACGAGATCGCCCTGCCCGCCGCCGGCGCGCCCTACGGCACGCTGCAGGTCAACCCCGACAAGTGCACGCTGTGCCTTAGCTGCGTCAGCGCCTGCCCTGAAGCCGCCTTGGCCGACAACCCCGACGCGCCGCAACTGCGCTTCATCGAGAAGAACTGCGTGCAGTGCGGCCTGTGCGCCACCACCTGCCCCGAAGACGCCATCACGCTGCAGCCGCGGCTGTGGCTGGCCGACGGCGGCAAGGCGCGCAAGGCCATGCGGGTGCTGGCCGAGGCCGAACCCTGGAAGTGTGTGCGCTGCAGCAAGCCCTTCGGCACGCTGCGCGCCATCCAGAACATGGTCGAGAAACTCGCCGGCCACGCTGCTTTCCAGGGCGCCGCCGCCGAACGCCTGAAGATGTGCAGCGACTGCCGCGTCGTCGACATGTACAGCGCCAGCACCGAAGTGCGCATCACCGACATCAAGCCATGAGCAACGAGGGTTCCCCGAGTGCGAATTCCCGCTTGGCGGGAACGCGCGCAGCGCGTAGGGTGCGCATATGAGCAGCATGCAGCCCATCACTTTCGGCAGCGCCGACGGCAGCGAAGAACTGGCCCGCGCCGAGCTCTACGGCCTGCTGGCCCGCCTGTGGCTGGCACCGCCCGACGCCGCGCTGCTGCAGCAGTTCCAGGTGGCCGTGACCGAAGCCCCCGAGGCCGGCGGCCATCTCGAAGCGCCCTGGCAGGTGCTGGTGGGCGCCCTGCGCGCCACCACGCCCGCCGCCGCGGCAGCCGAACACGAAGCGCTGTTCCTGGGCGTGGGCAAGCCCGAGGTCTTTGCCTACGCCTCCTTCCACCTCAGCGGCTTCCTCAACGAGAAGCCGCTGGCCGTGCTGCGCAGCGACCTGGCCGAGTTGGGCCTGGCGCGCGACGCGCAGACGCTGGAGACCGAAGACCACATCGCCTACCTGTTCGAGGTGATGCGCTACCTGATCGCCGGCGACGACGTGGCGGTGTGCAACCTGGAGCAGCAGCGCCGCTTCTTCCGCGCCCACATCCAGACCTGGGTCGAGCGCCTGTGCGACACCGTGGCCGCCCACCCGCGCGCCGAGGTATGGCGCGCGCTCGCCGGCTTCACGCGCGAGTTCGTCGTGGTGGAGACCCAGGGCTTCGACCTGCTCGAGACATGAATTCGCCCCTCAACACCGAAGACATCACCGGCCTCGTGCTCTGCGGCGGCCGCGGCTCGCGCATGGGCGGCGTCGACAAGGGCCTGCAGAACCACCAGGGCATGCCGCTGGCGCTGCATGCGCTGCTGCGCCTGCAGCCGCAGGTGGGTGCTGCCATGATCAACGCCAACCGCAACCTGGCGGCCTATGAATCGATGGGCGTGCCGGTGTGGCCCGACCCCGTGGCCGACTACCCCGGCCCGCTGGCCGGCTGGCTGGCCGGCCTGGAGCGCTGCGAGACGCCCTACATGGTGACCGTGCCCTGCGACACGCCGGCCTTCCCCAGCGACCTGGTGGCGCGCCTGGCCGCAGCCCTGGTGGCCGAAGATGCCGACATCGCCATGGCCGCCACGCTCGAAGACGGCGTGGTGCAGGTGCAGCCCGTGTTCTGCCTGATGAAGGCCGCGCTGACGGAAGACCTGGTGCGCTACCTGAACGAAGGCCAGCGCAAGATCGACCGCTGGACCGCCCGCCACCGCTGCGCGCAGGTGCTGTTCGACGACCCGGCCGCCTTCTTCAACGCCAACACGCCCGAAGACCTGGCCCGCCTTCAGGGGCCTTGATCGCTACGCGGGCTGCGGCATCATCGCGGCACTTCGATTTCCGGGTGTCGCGATGAACGTCCTGCTGCTGATCCATGAACCCCGCGGCCAGCGCGCCGAGCGCAGCTTGGCGCAAGGCCAGGAAGCCTATGGCCAGATGCTTGGTTTTGCTGAAGCGCTGAAGCAGGAAGGCAAGCTGCGCGCCGTGGAGTCGCTGGCCGGCGACGAGCAGGGCACGCGCGTGCAGGTGCGCCAGGGCCGCACACGTTCGGTGGACGGGCCCTTCACCGAAGCCAAGGAGATGGTGGGCGGCTTCTTCCTGCTGGACTGCGCCGACATGGAAGAAGCCAAGGCCATCGCCGCACGCTGCCCGGCGGCGGCCTGGGCCACGGTGGAGGTGCGGCCCGTCGGCCCCTGCTTCATGTGACTGTCGAAAGCGCGCGCGCTCGCTCGTCGTTGGGGTAGGCAACCCAGGAGAACCCCATGCGCTTCATGATCATCGTGCGCGCCACGGCGCTGAGCGAGCTAGGGAACATCCCCGACGACATCGACCCGAAGGTGATGGCCGCCATGGACGACTACCACCAGCAGCTGGCCCAGGCCGGCGTGCTGCTGGACGCCGCCGGCCTGCAGCCCAGCCGCAAGGGCTGGCGCGTGCAATACCGAGGCGGCAAGCCGCGCGTGGTGGACGGCCCCTTCGCCGAGGTGAAGGAACTGGTCGCCGGCTACACCCTGATCCAGGTGCCCAGCCGCGAGGCGGCGCTGGAATGGAGCCGGCGCTTCCCCTCGCCCTTCGGCGACGACGACTGCGAGGTCGAGGTACGCCAGCTCTATGAAATGGACGATTTCGCGCCTGGCGTGGCGCCGGGGGCCCGCTGATGGGCATCACCATCCTGTTGACCGTCACGGTGGCCCGGGCCGGGCATGCCTGACACCGGCATGTTCCCGGAGGCCGCCGCCCACCGCGCCATCGAAGCCGTCTGGCGCATCGAGTGCGCGCGCATCGTGGCCACGGTGGCGCGCATGACGCGCGACGTCGGCCTGGCCGAGGAATGCGCCCAGGACGCGCTGGTGTCGGCGCTGGAGCACTGGCCCGCTGAAGGCACGCCCAACAACCCGGCGGCCTGGCTCACCACGGCGGCCAAGAACCGCGCGCTCGACCTCATCCGCCACCACGCACTGCGCGACCGCAAGCTCGAAGAACTGGGGCTCGATCTCGAAGCCCAGGAGGCGCTGATCGTGCCCGACTTCGTCGACGCGCTGGACGCCGCCCGGCAGGACCGTATCGGTGACGACCTGCTGCGCCTGATCTTCACCGCCTGCCACCCGGTGCTGGCCACCGACGCTCGCGTGGCGCTCACGCTGCGGCTGCTGGGCGGGCTTTCGACCGGCGAGATCGCGCGCGCCTTCCTGGTGCCCGAGGCCACGGTGGCGCAGCGCATCGTGCGTGCCAAGAAGACGCTGTCGCAGGCGCAGGTGCCCTTCGAGCTGCCGCCTGACGACGACCTGGCCGACCGCATGGCCTCGGTGCTGGAGGTGCTCTACCTCATCTTCAACGAAGGCTACGCCGCCACCGCCGGAGACGACTGGATGCGCCCGGCGCTGTGCGACGAAGCGCTGCGCCTGGCCCGTGTGCTGGCCACGCTGGCGCCGCACGAGCCCGAGGTGCACGGGCTGCAGGCGCTGATGGAGATCCAGTCTTCGCGCACCGCCGCGCGCACCGACGCCGAAGGCCGCCCCGTGCTGCTGGCCGAGCAGGACCGCGGTCGCTGGGACCACCTGCTCATCCGCCGCGGCCTCGACGCGCTGCAGCGCGCCGAGGCGCTGGCACCCGAGCGCGGCCCCTACACGCTGCAGGCCGCACTGGCCGCCTGCCATGCCCGCGCGGCCACCGCCGCCGCCACCGACTGGGCCCGCATCGTGGCGCTGTACGACGCGCTGCTGCAACAGCACCCCTCGCCCGTGGTGGCGCTGAACCGCGCCGTGGCCGTGGGCATGGCCTCCGGCGCCGCCGCCGGGCTGGCCGCGGTGGACGCGCTGGCGCGCGAGCCCGCGCTGGCCGGTTACCACTGGCTGCCCAGCGTGCGCGGCGACATGCTGCAGCGCCTGGGCCGCAGCGCCGAGGCGCGGGCCGAGTTCGAACGGGCCGCGGGCATGACGCAGAACGCGCGCGAACGCGAACTGCTGCGCGGCCGTGCGGCGGCGCTGGAGACCCCGGCTTGATCGCCCGCTTCGACCGCGCGGCCCTGCGTGTGGAACCGCCGGCCGGCTACCGGCCCGCGCCCTTGCGCGCCGAACAGCTCGGCGCCTGGCAATGGCTCGAGGCCTGGTGCTTCGAGGGTGCAGGCGACGGCCGCTCGCCACCACCCCAGCCGTGGAGCGTGGCCGAGCTGTCCGGCCCGCCGGGTGCGGGGCGCTCGCACCTGACCGAGGCCTTTTCGCGCCACCTCGACGGCGACCTGCGCCTGCAGGCCCTGCCCGCCGGCTGGCCGCGCCTGCGCCTGCGTCTTGCGGTCAAGCTGGCCGAGAGCCTGCCCGGGCGCCGGCGGCAGCGCAGCGACCCGTGGGACTGCGGCTACCTGGTCGACGAACCCGCGGCGCTGAAGGCGCTGCAGCGCTTCCAGCCGCGCCGCGCCACGCTACTGGTGGCCGATGAGCTGCCCGAAGCCGCGCTCGCGGCCCGCATCGATGCGCTGGCGCCGCGCCAGGGCGGGTTTGGGCAGCCGGTGCGGCTGTTGGTCATCACCACCGGTGCGGCCTGGTCGATCAAGCGCGTTTGAGCGCGGCGGCCAGCTTCAAAAGCGCCTCGACCACGCCGGCCACGGCGCCCGCGGCCTTGGGGTCGCGCAGCGCACCCGCTTCGTCGAAGGCCTCGCCGGCGCGGCCCAGCGCGTACTGCTGCGGCACCACCAGCATCGCAAACGCCATCTGCAGATACTGGCGCACCTAGTTCATCGAACGCAGCCCACCCAGCGGGCCGGGCGAGGCCGACAGCAGCGCCACCGGCTTGCCCGCCGTGGCCGCCAGCCCGGCCGGCAGCGGTTGCGCGGCCTTGAGGCGCGACAGCCAGTCGAAGGCGTTGATCAGCAGCGGGGTGGGGAAGCCGTTGTACTCGGGCGTCACCACCAGCACCGCGTCGCAATCGTTGATGGCCTGCAGCAGCGTGGTGGCGGCGGCCGGCACGCCGCTCTGCGCTTCCAGGTCGCCGTCGTAGAGCGGCAGCGCCAGCGCGCGCAGGTCGAACTCGACGGCCTCGGCACCGGTGCCGCGTGCATGTGCGGCTGCGACTGCAGCCAGGCTGCGGTTGTAGGAGCCCTGGCGCTGGCTTCCGGAGATGACGAGCAGGCGGGTGGCGGGCATGGCGGCTTTCGTGGTGAAGAATGTCGCCATCATGGCCCCGTGAGGTGAACGTGCTGCAACTGCTCGGCAAGGCCACGTCGATCAATGTGCGCAAGGTGCTGTGGACCTGCTCTGAACTGGGCCTGGCCGTCCAGCGCGAAGACTGGGGCTCGGGCTTCCGCGACACGCAGGTGCCGCAGTTCCTGGCGCTCAACCCCAACGGCCTGGTGCCGGTGCTGGTGGATGGTGACGTGGTGCTGTGGGAATCCAACACCATCTGCCGCTACCTGGCCGGCCGCGAGCAGCGTGCAGACCTGCTGCCCACCGCCCCGGCCGCGCGAGCGCGTGTCGAGCAGTGGATGGACTGGCAGGCCACCGAGCTGAACAGCGCCTGGCGCTACGCCTTCATGAGCCTCGTGCGCCTGAGCCCGCAACACCAGGATGCCCTGGCCCTGCAGACCAGCGTGGCCGAGTGGAACCGCCTGATGGCGCTGCTGGACCGGCAGCTCGAAAGCAGCGACGCCTTCGTCACCGGCGCGGCCTTCACGCTGGCCGACATCGTGCTCGGCCTGTCGGCCCACCGTTGGCGCATGACGCCGATGGACCGGCCCTCTCTGCCCGCCGTCGACACCTGGCTGGCCCGCCTGAACGAGCGGGAAGGCTTCCGCCTCCACGGCAACAACGGCACGCCCTAGCCTACGATGCAGGCTCGATGAAGAGCCCGCCCGAAACCGCTGCAGAAGCCCCCGCCGAACGCTGGCCCCATGCCGCGCTGCTGGTCGTCGACGACGAGCCCGGCATGCGCAACTTCCTGCTCAAGACGCTGACGCCGCGCGCCGGGCTGGTGCTGGGCGCGGCCTCGGCCGAGGAGGCTGAAGCGCTGCTGCAGAAACACCGCTTCGACCTGGTGATGATGGACATCGCCATGCCCGGCAAGGACGGCATCACGCTGCTGAAAGAACTGCGCGCCCAGGGCAACCCCTGCGAGGTGGTCCTGATCACGGCCTTCGCCAGTCTGGACACGGCCATCGAGGCCCTGCGCGCCGGCGCCGGCGACCTGCTGCTCAAGCCCTTCCGCGTGACGCAGGCGCTGTCGGCCGTCACGCAGGGCCTGGAGCGGGCGCGCCTGAAACGCGAGAACTGGGTGCTGCGGCGCTCCCTGCAGCAGCGCACGCCGCCGGCCGACGGGCTGGTGGGCAGGAGCATCGTCATCAGGGGCCTGCAGGCCGCGCTGGAACGCATGGCGGCGGTGGACAGCACGGTGCTGCTCACCGGCGAAAGCGGCACCGGCAAGGAACTGGCCGCCATGGCCCTGCACCACGGCAGCCCGCATGCCGCCGCGCCCTTCGTGCCGGTGAACTGCGCGGCGGTCTCGGCCGAACACCTGGAAGCCGAACTCTTCGGCCAGCCCGGGCGCGACGGCCTCTTCGTCTACGCCCAGGGCGGCACGCTGTTCCTGGACGAGGTGAACGAGCTGCCGCTGCCGCTGCAGGCCACGCTGCTGCGCGTGCTGGACACGCGCCGCGTGCGGCCACTGTTCAGCGAGGTGGAAATCCCGGTGCAGCTGCGCATCGTGGCCGCCACCAGCCGGCCGCTGCGCGACGAAGTGGACGCCGGCCGCTTCCGCGCCGACCTCTACTGGCGGCTGCAGGTGGTGGAAATCAAGCTGCCGCCGCTGCGCGCGCACAAGGAAGACATCCCCGACCTGGTGGCCCACTTCATCACCAGCATGGCGCCGCGCCTGGGCGTTGCACCCATCGTGGTGAGCGACGACGAGATGCGCTACCTGCAGCAGTACGACTGGCCCGGCAACGTGCGCGAGCTGCGCAACCTGCTGGAGCGTTCGCTGATCGTCGGTGCGCTCAACGTGTCGGCGCTGTACCAGGGCCTGGCGCGCGCGCCGGCACCGGCCGCTGCCGCGCAGGCCGCACCGGCCGCACCACGCGGCCCCACCGACCTGCACACGCTGGAGAAACAGCACATCCTGGCGGTGCTGGCATCGGTGCAGGGCGACAAGACCCAGGCTGCGGCGCTGCTGGGCATTTCGCGCCGCACGCTGGAGCGGCGCTACGCGGAGTGGAACCCGTCTTGAAGCCGGCCGGCGGCTTTGCCCGCCTGCCCATCCGCCACAAGCTGCTGGCGCTGGCGCTGCTGCCGCTGCTGGGCGTGCTGCCGCTGCTGGGCGCCGGCCTGCTGTGGTGGGGCAACGAGGCGCTGGACGGCCTGCTGCGCACCAAGGTGCGCGCCGACCTGGCGGTGGCGCACGGCTACTTCGAACGCGCCCTGGGCGAGGTGGGCGCCAGCACGGCCCGCATCGCCGAGTCGCAAGCCCTGGCGCTGGTGCTGGCGAACCCGGGCGGCGACGTGGCCGGCCTGCTGGACGACCGGGCCCGGCGCGAGAAGCTCGACTTCATCCGCCTGCTGCCGGGCAGCGTGCCGATGGCCGAAGGCACGCATGTGGAGCTGCTGACGCCCGAACAGCAGGGTCTGCTGCCGGCTGCGCTGCGCGAGCGCGTCGCGGTGCCGCTGCTGGACACCCGCAATGCCGCACCCAGCGAACGCCGGGTGGAAGAGCGCGCGATGGTGCTGCTGTCCACCCAGGCCGTCCGCGACGCCCGCGGCAACACCATCGGCCACCTGCAGGCCGGCGTGCTGCTCAACCGCAACCTGCCCTTCATCGACCACGTCAACGCCATCGTCTACCCCGAAGGTTCGCTGCCCTTTGCCAGCTGGGGCAGCCGCGGCACCGCCACGCTGTTCCTCGACGACGTGCGCATCAGCACCAACGTGCGCCTGTTCGGCGGCGCCGGCGAAGAGCGCGCCATCGGCACCCGCGTGTCGCGCAGCGTGCGCGACGCCGTGCTGGGCCAGGGCGGCACCTGGCTTGACCGTGCCTTCGTCGTCAACGAGTGGTACGTCTCGGGTTACCAGCCGCTGGCCAACGGCGAAGGGCAGCGCGTGGGCATGCTCTACGTGGGCGTGCTGGAGCGGCCCTTCACGCTGCTGAAGTGGGGCGCGCTGGCCAGCATCGGCCTGCTCTTCTTCGCGGTGATGGCGATCGCCGCCTTCGTCAGCCTGCGCTGGGCACGCGCCATCTTCGGCCCGCTGGAACAGATGGAAGCGACGATGCAGCGCGTGGAAGGCGGCGCTCTCGACGCGCGCGTGGGCGCGGTGGCGGCGCAGGACGAGATCGGCCGCCTGGCCGGCCACCTCGACCGCCTGCTGCACGCCATCGAAGGCCACACGCGCGAGCTCGACGCGAAAGTGGCCGAGCGCACCGCGGCGCTGCAGACCGCGCAGCAGCAGCTGGTGCGCAGCGAGAAGCTGGCCACCGTGGGCCAGCTCACGGCCAGCATCGCGCACGAGGTGAACAACCCCATCGCCGTGATCCAGGGCAACCTCGACCTGCTGCGCGAACTGCTGGGCCCAGAAGCCAGCGCGCGCGTGGCGCCCGAGCTGAAGCTGGTGGACGAGCAGATCCAGCGCATGCGCCTCATCGTCACCCAGCTGCTGCAGTTCGCCAGGCCCACCGAGTTCGCGGGCTATGTCGAGACGCTGGACCCGCAGCGCGTGCTCGAAGACTGCCTGGTGCTGGTGGGCCACCTTCTGGCGCGCACGCGCATCGAGCTGCGGCGCGAGCTGCGCGCCACGCGCCCCGTGGCCATCAACCGGCAGGAACTGCAGCAGGTGCTGGTGAACCTGCTGGTCAACGCCATCCACGCGATGGAAGGCCAGGACCCCGGCACTGGCGGCTCGCTGCACCTGGCCACGCGGGACGCCGGCGCCGATGCGGTGGAGATCCTCATTGCCGACAGCGGCCCTGGCCTGGCACCCGAGCTGCTGGCGCAGCTGTTCCAGCCCTTCGTCACGCGCAAGCGCGAAGGCACGGGCCTGGGCCTGTGGATCAGCCGCGGCATCGTCGAACGCTACGGCGGCGACATCACGGCGGCCAACCGGCCCGAGGGCGGCGCGCTGTTCACGGTGCGGCTGAAGGCCGACGGGCCGGCGTGAATGGGTCACGGCGCCCACGCCACATGCTGGCGTTGACCGGGCCCGCGCCGCTGCCTAGAGTCGTTGCTCCCAACCCGGCCGTACCTGGAGACCCCCATGACCCTCAAACTCGCCCGCGAGAAGATCCTGGCGCGCTTCACACCCAAGGACGTCATCGGCTACAGCGTGGGCGACTTCAAGAACGACGACTGGCAGGGGCTGGAAACCGACGTGCGGGCCTGGTGGGATCTGTACAAGGCCTTCGAACGCGACGACACCCTGGAGCAGGCCTATGCCGAGCAGCGCCTGACCGTCAAGGGCACGTCCACGCTCGACTCCCCGATCGAGGCGCAGGACCCGCTGAACTGGGGCAACACGCAGAAGTTCGAGAAGCCCAGGCCGAAGGAAAAGGCCGTCGCCCAGGCCTATGCCAGCGTCACGCAGACCGAGCACTACCGCATCAAGAAGACCAACGCCTCGATCCGCCAGCGCCTGGATCCCAAGGTCTTCGTGCCCAGGCCCGGCGCAGACAGCCGCAAGACCGAGATGGGGCTGCACGACCTGAGCGCCGGGCTGATGAACTGCGACAAGCCGCTCAGCGACCAGCAGTACAAGACGCCCGATCCGGGCCAGGTCTACGTCTTCATGCCGCTGTCCGACGCCGGCGACCAGGCCGTGTTCCAGAACATCAACACCCTGGCCAAGGCCTACCGCGTGCAGCGCAGCGGCTTCTATGCGCTGGTGCGCGACATCCGCAGCCGGATGACGCGCGTGAAGCTGGCCGCCGAGCACGACATGGCGACCAATTTCGTGCACGTGGGCAACACGCCCACCGGGCGGCCGAAGTTCCAGTTCAGCCTGATCAGCACCACCGACATCAGCGTGCTCGACAAGAAGCGCAAGGTCGAAGGCACCGATGTTGACTTCGGCGACGCGAACGTGCTGACCAAGATGCCCACCACGCCGGGCATCCTGGAAGCGCGCCGCCACGCCGCGCTGAACTACCAGCAGCTGATCCTGGGCCAGATGCACAGCTACGGCGAGGTGGTGGTGGCGTACCGCCAGCACGCCGGCAAGTTCCCCAAGTTCGCCACCTTCGACAAGCTCAGCAAGACCTGGAAGACCGAGATCACCCACAGCAACAAGGTGGCCGAAACCTGGCCCGACCGTCCGCTGATCTGAGCAGCCCGCCGCACGGCCTGCGGCCGCAAGGGCCGCGTTGCTTGCAATTCATTACCGCCGCGCACTCAAGCACGGGCGCGCTTGCGCCGATATCCGAGGAACGCCTAGAGCCCCGGAGACTGAAGCCATGAACGCACCCGCCCGCGCCGCCCCTTCCAAGCTGTTCACCACTGCCAATCCGCATGCCCTGGCCACCATCCTGGAAGCCAGCGAGACCAAGCGCATCATCGCCAGCCGCGACATCTTCGACCTCAACGGCATCAAGCTGTGGGCGCGTGACCAGCCCGTGAGCGGTGCGCTGCAGCGCAAGCTGCTCGACCGCCAGCTGCGCAACCCACTGGAAACCTGCCTGGCGGCGGAAGACGGCGTTTCGGCACCGCAGCTGCTGAAGGCGGTGGAGGCCCTGGTGGCCTCCGACACCCCGCTGGCCGCCTGGGTGCGCCCGCACGCCGCGCGCCTGACCAAGGAAGCGGCGCAGATCCCCCTGCACTCCGTGGTGCAGCTGCTGCTGACGGCCGCGCAGGCCTCGCGCCCGGAAGCCTGGCAGCACGCGCTCGACGCCATGGTGCTGGCCGGCGCCCTGATGGCCAGCCACGGCGGCAGCGCACCCGAGGTGCGCATCGCCATGCTCGGCGGCCTGACGCACGACCTGGGCGAGGTCTACATCGACCCGCGCCACGGCGAGGCCGACGCCGACCGCACGCTCGACTTCACCAGCTACCAGCAGTTGGTGGTGCACCCGCACGTGGGCCAGCTGCTGCTGAGCCAGCTGACCAACTACCCGGCCTCGCTGGCGCGCGCAGTGGGCGAACACCACGAACGCGGCGACGGCACCGGCTATCCGCATGCACTGCGGCGCGACGCCATCTCGCCGCTGGGGCGGCTGCTGGCGGTCACCGAAGCGGCCCTGGGCGTGCTGCGCGGACAGATGCCGCAGCTGGCGCGCGTTAGCGTGGCGCTGCGTGTGGTGCCCGGTGAATTCGACCTGGCCTGGGTGGGCCGCATCAACGACGCCATGACGACGCAGCCGCCGCTGTCCGGCAAGCTGGACCTGGCGCATGTGCAGTCGCGCCTGACCCGCCTTGACGCCGCCTTGCAGGTGGCGCAGCAGACCACGATGGCGCTGCAGCCGGTGGCGCAGACGCAGCCGCTGAAGGAAGCGCTGAACCTGGTGCAGCACCTGCTGGGCCGCCTGCGCGCCGGCTGGTATGCCAGCGGCCTGTGGAGCGCCGACGCCGTGGCCCAGGCCGACGCGGCCGAGGTGGAAGCGGTGGAAGACGAACTCTTCTTCCGCCTGCAGGCCATCAGCCGCGCCGCGCGCCTGTGCGCCGGCGAGCTGCAGGGCGCGGACGCCGGGCGCCTGAACGCGCTGTGCGACGCGCTGGTGGCGATCACGCCCTGAGGTCTGTCCGCGGCGGCGTCCGTCCGACTGTCCGCGGACAGTCGGCGAACCCGGCGCCCACGCCCAAGTCCTTGATTTGAAAGGCCGCAGCTTCGCGGCCTGAGGTGGCATGGCGCTTGCGCAAGCAGGCTCATGATCCGCGACACCTCTGCCCAGGACACCGTCCTCCAACCCACGTCCACCTGGCGCCGCCGCTGGCCGCTGGCCGCCGCCGCGCTGGCGCTGGCCGCCCTGCTGGCCTGGGCCTGGCCCCTGCTCTCGCGCACGCTGTCGGCCGGCAGCTCGGTCAGCCTGGCGCGGCTGACGGTGGCGGCCGTCGAACGCGGCGATCTGGTGCGCGACGTGGCCGGCGAAGGCAAGGTGGTCGCAGCCGCCAGCCCCACGCTCTACGCCGGCAACGCCGGCACCGTCAACCTGCTGGTGCAGGCCGGTGATGCGGTCAAACGCAACCAGGTGCTGGCGCGCATCGCCAGCCCCGAGCTCACCGCCCGCCTGGCGCAGGAACGCGCCAACGCCGACGCGCTGAAGAGCGAATGGCTGCGCGCGGAAGCGGATGCGCGCCAGCAGCGCGCCAGCGCGCAAGCGCTGCTGGACACCACCAACATCCAGCACAAGACCGCCGCCAACGACCTGGTGCGCCAGACGCAAGCCTTCCAGGCCGGCGCCACCGCCGGCATGCAGGTGGACCAGGCGCGCGACGCCGTGGCCCGCGCCGACGTGGCGCTGAAGCAGGCCAAAGAAGGCCTGACGCTGAAGGACGACGCCACCCGCTTCGAGCTGCAGGCCAAGCGCCAGGCTTTCGAACGCCAGCAGCTGCAGGTGAAGGACATCGAACGCCAGCAGGCCGAACTGGAGGTGCGCTCGCCGGTGGACGGCCAGGTGGGCCAGCTCTTCGTCACCGAACGCACGAGCGTGGCGCGCGACGCCAGGCTGCTGTCGGTGATCGACCTGTCGCAGCTGGAAGTGCAGATGCAGGTGGCCGAGAGCTTCGCGCGCGAACTGCAGCCCGGCATGCCGGGTGAGATCAGCGGCAACGGGCAGGTGTGGAAAGGCCGCATCGCTTCGGTGTCGCCCGAAGTCGTGAACGGTGAGGTCTCGGCGCGCCTGCGCTTCGACGGCGCGCAGCCCGAGCAGCTGCGCCAGAACCAGCGCCTGTCGGTGCGCGTGCTGCTGGACAAGCGCAGCAACGTGCTGACGGTTTCGCGCGGCAGCTTCGTCGACGAAGGCGGCGGCCGCCTGGCCTATGTGCTGCGCGACGGCATGGCTGAAAAGCGCGCGGTGCGCCTGGGCGCCATGAGTCTTTCGAAAGTGGAAGTGCTGGAAGGCCTGCAGCCCGGTGAACGGGTGGTGGTCTCGGGCGCCGACAACTTCCGCGCCGCCGAGCGCATCACGATCAGTCCCTGACATTCAAGAGGAAACAAGCATGCTGAAGATGTCATCCCTGTCCAAGGTCTACCGCACCGAGATGGTCGAGACCTACGCGCTGCGCGACTTCAACCTGCAGGTGGGTGCCGGCGAGTTCGTCGCGGTCACCGGGCCTTCGGGCTCGGGCAAGACCACCTTCCTCACCATCGCCGGGCTGCTGGAAGCCTTCAACGGCGGGCGCTACGAACTCGACGGCGTGGACGTGAGTGGCATGGGCGACGACCAGCGTTCACGCATCCGCAACCAGAAGATCGGCTTCATCTTCCAGGCCTTCAACCTGATCCCCGACCTCAACGTGCTGGACAACGTGGAGGTGCCGCTGCGCTACCGCGGCCTGCCCGGCGCCGAACGCAGAAAGCGCGCCGAAGACGCGCTGGCCCGCGTGGGCCTGGCGGCGCGCGCGCGCCACTACCCGGCGGAACTGTCGGGGGGCCAGCAGCAGCGTGTGGCCATTGCGCGCGCGCTGGCGGGCCAGCCGAAGCTGCTGCTGGCCGACGAACCCACCGGCAACCTGGACAGCCAGATGGCGCGCAGCGTGATGGACCTGCTGGAAGAGCTGCATCGCGAAGGCGCCACCATCGTGATGGTGACGCACGACCCGCAGCTGGCCGCACGTGCCCAGCGCAACGTGCACGTGATCGACGGCCAGGTGGTGGACATCGCCGCCGACCTGCACCTGGACAAAAGCCTGCTGCGCCCCGGCGCGGTGGCGGCGGCGTGATGCGACTGCGGCTCTTGCCTCTGCTGCTGGCGGCCGTGCTGGGCGGCGGCGCGGCGCATGCGGAAGACCTGCTGCAGGTCTACGGCCAAGCGCGCGGCGCCGATCCGCAACGCGCCGGCGTCGACGCGCAACGCGGCGTGCAGCGCGAAGCCGCAGAGCAGGCGCGCGCGGCGCTGCGGCCGCAGTGGTCGCTGTCGGCTTCCCAGAGCCGGGCCGAAGGTGACAACAGCAGCAACGCCATCACCAGCAGCGTGAGCCAAGTGCTGTACGACCTGGGCCGCGTGCGCACGGCGCGCGCCGAAGAGACGCAGCTCTCGGCCGAAGACGCGCGCCAGCGCGCCGCTGAGCAGGACCTGTGCGCCCGTGTCGCGCGCGCCTACTTCGGCCTGCTGCTGGCGCAGGCCGAGCTGGCCACCACGCAGGCCAACGAAGGCGCCTATGCCCAGCAGGTGGCGCAGGCGCAGAGCCGCTTCGACACCGGCCTGTCGGCCCTGGTGGACGTGGAGCAGGCGCGCACCTACCACGCCCTGGCGCGCGGCAACACCGTGCGCGCCGAACAAGCCCTGGCCGACGCGCGCGAAGCGCTGGCGCAGATCACCGGCCAGTTGCCGGGCACGCTGCGCCCGCTGATGGCCCAGCTGCCGCTCTTGCCGCTGGAGCGCGACGCGCAGGCCTGGGTCGACGCCGCGCTGCGCGACAACCCCGCGCTGCAGGCGCAGGCGCTGCTGCTGCAGACCAGCGAACAGCGCATAGCGGCCGCGCGTGCCGAACACGGCCCCACCGTCGTCGCGGGCCTCGACACCCAGCGCCTGGGCGGCCCCGGCACGGCGGCCTTCGACCGCGGCCGCACCGTCAGCCAGGTGGCGCTGCGCCTGAACGTGCCGCTCTTCAGCGGCGGTGCCACGCAGAGCCAGGTGCGCCAGGCCAGCTACCGGCGCGACGCCGCGCGCGAAGAGCTGCTGGCGCAGCGCCGTGCGCTGGTGCGCGAGACGCAGGCGCGTTACCTCGCCGTCACCGCTGGCGCCACGCTGCTGGAAACCAGCCGCGCCGCGGTGGCCGCGGCGGAACGCGCGCTGGCCTCCACCCGCGCCGGCCAGGGCCTGGGCACCCGCACGATGACCGACCTGCTGCTCGCCATCCAGACCCAGAGCGCGGCGCAGAACGCGCACGACCAGGCGCGCCACGGCTACGTGCTGGCGCGGCTGCTGCTGCTGCAGTCGGCCGGTGCCCTGGGTGAAGCCGAACTGATGCAGGCCAACCGCCTGCTCGATTGAGGAGAACCAACGATGCTCGCCTACTACTTCGACCTCGCACTGCGCAGCTTCCGCGGCTCGCGCGCGCTCAGCCTCTTGATGGTGCTGGCCCTGGGCCTGGGCATCGGCGCCTGCATGACCACGCTCACGGTGTTCCATGTGCTGTCGGGCGACCCCATCCCTTCCAAGAGCGGGCGCCTGGTCAATGTGCAGCTCGACGCCGGCTCCATAGCCGGCTACAAGCCCGGCCAGGAGCCGCAGTTCCAGCTGACGCGTTTCGACGCCGAGGCCCTGCTGCGCGACGCGAAGGGCAAGCGCCAGGCGCTGATGTCGGGTTCGCACCAGCCCGTGGTGCCCGAGTCGCCGAACCTCAAGCCCTTCTACGCCTCGACGCGCCAGACCAGCGCCGACTTCTTCCCCATGTTCGAGGTGCCGTTCCGCCACGGCACGGGCTGGGACGCGCAGGCCGATGCCGCGCAGGCGCGCGTGGCGGTGATCAGCCGCGAGCTCAACGAGAAGCTGTTCGGCAGCGAGAACGGCGTCGGCCGCAACCTGCGCGTGCGCGACCAGGACTTCCGCATCATCGGCGTGCTGGCCGACTGGCGCCCGGTGCCGCACTTCTACGACACCACGCTGGGCGACTACGCGCCGGCCGAAGACGTCTACATCCCCTTTTCCACCGCGCGCGCGCTGAAGTTCGGCACCTCGGGCAACATGAACTGCTGGGACTCGCAAGGCGCCGACGGCCCGCGCGCGCTGAACGCGCCCTGCGCCTGGGTGCAGTACTGGGCCGAGCTTGAGTCGGCCGGCCAGGTGGCCGACTACAAGCGCTACATCGAGCAGTACTCCGAAGACCAGCGCAAGGCCGGCCGTTTCCAGCGCCCGGTGAACGTGCGCGTGCGCAACGTGGTCGACTGGCTGGTGCACGTGGAAGCGCTGCCCGGCGACGTCAAGCTGCAGGTGTGGCTGGCCTTCGGCTTTCTGCTGGTCTGCCTGACCAACACCGTGGGCCTGCTGCTGGCCAAGAGCCTGCGCCGCTCGGGCGAGATCGGCGTGCGGCGCGCCCTGGGTGCCACGCGCAAGGCCATCTTCGCGCAGTTCGTCGTCGAGGCCGGCACGCTGGGCCTGGCCGGCGGCGTGCTGGGCCTCCTCCTGGCGTGGTGCGGCCTGTGGCTGGTGCGCCAGAGCCCGGCCGACTACGCGCCGCTGGCGCAGCTGGACGCGCCGATGCTGGCGTTGTCCTTCGGCCTGGCCATCGGGGCCAGCGTGCTGGCCGGGCTGCTGCCGGCCTGGCAGGCGGCGCGCGTGACGCCGGCCCAGCAACTCAAGACGCAGTAAGGAGCCTTGACCATGGACCTGATGCCCATTCTTTCCACGCTGCGCCGCCACAAGACGGCGGCCGCGCTCATCGTGCTGGAGATCGCGCTCACCAGCGCCATCGTCTGCAACGCCCTGCACCTCATCGGCGTGCGCCTGGAACGGCTCACCGCCGACCACGGCCTGCCCGAGGCTGAACTGCTGGTGCTGACGGTGCGCGGCACACGAACCGACGACACCGCCGACGGCAAGACCACGCAAGACCTGCAGCAGCTGCGCGCCCTGCCCGGCGTGAAGGCCGTCGCCGTGAGCAACCAGGTGATCTTCGGCCGCAACAGCAACAACACCACGGTCACGCGCACCAAGGACCAGACCAGCGGCGACCGCTTCCACTCGGCCCAGTACTCGGGCGACGAGGCGATCATGGACGCCATGG
Source organism: uncultured Rubrivivax sp. (assembly GCA_964423075.1). GTDB lineage: Bacteria > Pseudomonadota > Gammaproteobacteria > Burkholderiales > Burkholderiaceae_C > Rubrivivax. The sequence goes on from CAYREA010000057.1 coordinate 20,717, forward strand.
GCCTGAAGCTCGTGGCCGGGCGCAACTACAAGCCTGAGGAGTACCAGTTCGGCTCGCGCGTCGAAGAGGCGGGCGAGGTGCGGGTGCCGCAGATCATCATCAGCCGCGCCCTGGCCGAGGCCATGTTCCCGGGCACCGAGGCCGTGGGCAAGACGCTCTATGCCTTCGGCGCCACCGAGTCCACCATCATCGGCGTGGCCGACCGCCTGCCCCACCCCTATCCCGGCCGCGCCGACGGCCTCAAGGGCTACGCCATGCTGCTGCCTTGGCGGCCCAGCTACCGCGGCGGCAGCTACATCCTGCGTGTCGACCCGGCGCAGCAGGACGCGGTGCTGAAGGCCGCGCCCGGCGTGATCGAGAAGGTCGACGCCACGCGCATCGTCGACAGCGCGCGCCGCTTGACCGAGATGCGCTCGGCCTTCTACGCGCAGGACCGCGCGATGGCCTGGCTGATGGGCGGCGTGATCCTGGCGTTGATGCTGGTGACGGCCTTCGGCATCGTCGGCCTGGCCAGCTTCTGGGTGCAACAGCGCACGCGCATGATCGGCACGCGCCGCGCCTTGGGTGCCACGCGCGGGCAGATCCTGCGCTACTTCCAGATCGAGAACTCGCTGCTCTCGGGCATCGGCATCGTGCTGGGCATGGCCGGCGCCCTGGGGCTGAGCCTCTTGCTGATGGCGCAGTACGAACTGCCGCGCCTGCCGTGGCTGTACCTGCCGGCCGGGGCCGTCGCGCTGTGGCTGCTGGGGCAGATCGCGGTGCTGGCGCCGGCGCGGCGCGCGGCCGCGCTCCCGCCGGTCGCGGCGCTGCGCAGCTGAAGCTATCCTCGCCGGCGCAGCTTCCCACATGGCCACCGTCCTCATCATCGACGACAACCCCGGCGTCGGCGCGGCGCTGACGCTGCTGCTGTCACTGCGCGACATCCGCGCCATCACCGCCAGCACGCCGGCCGAGGGCCTGGCGCTGCTGGCGCGCGAGCCGGTGGACCTGGTGATCCAGGACATGAACTTCAGCGCCGACACCACCTCGGGCGACGAGGGTGCGGTGCTGTTCCGCGCCATCCGCAGACAGGCGCCCGATTTGCCGGTGATCCTGCTCACCGGCTGGACGCGGCTGGAAAGTGCCGTCGAGCTGGTGAAGGCCGGCGCCGCCGACTACCTGGCCAAGCCCTGGGACGACGCGCGCCTGCTGGCCACGGTGGGCAACCTGCTGGAGCTGTCGGAGTCCACGCGCGAACTGGCGCAGGCGCGGCAGGCACGGCACGCGCGACGCGACGCGCTCAAGGCACGGCTGAAGGTCGACGATCTGGTGTTCGGCTCCGAGGCCATGCTCTCGCTGCTGGAACTGGCCGCGCAGGTGGCGCGCACCGAACTGCCGGTGCTGATCACCGGGCCCAACGGCAGCGGCAAGGAACGCATCGCCGCCATCGTGCACGCCAACTCGCCGCGCCACGACAAGCCCTTCGTCGCGCTGAACTGCGGCGCGCTGCCGGCCGAGCTGATCGAGGCCGAGCTCTTTGGCGCCGAGAGCGGCGCCTACACCGGCGCCACGCGTGCCCGCGAAGGCCGCTTCGAAGCGGCGCAGGGCGGCACGCTGTTCCTGGACGAGATCGGCAACCTGCCGCTGGCCGGCCAGGTGAAGCTGCTGCGCGTGCTGGAAACCGGCCGCTACGAGCGCCTGGGCAGCAGCAAGACGCGTGATGCCAAGGTGCGCGTGCTCAGCGCCACCAACGCCGACCTGAAGGCCATGGTGGCCGCCGGCACCTTCCGCGAAGACCTGTACTACCGCCTGCATGTCTTCGAGCTGCGCCTGCCGCCGCTGGCCGAGCGCCGCGACGACGTGCTGCCGCTGGCCACCTTCTTCCTGGGCGGCGACGCCCAGCGCCTGAGCGAAGGCGCGCGCGAGGCGCTGCTGGCCTACCGCTGGCCCGGCAACGTGCGCGAGCTGAAGAACGTGATGATGCGCGCCGCGCTGCTGGCCGACGGCGGCGCCATCACGGCGGCCCACCTGCAGCTGGAAGCACCCGCCGCCGCACCGGCACGCAACCTGGACGAACCCAGCCGCGAGGCCGTGACGGCCGCGCTGCGCGAAGCCCACGGCGTGGTGGCGCGTGCCGCGCAGGCGCTGGGGCTGTCGCGCCAGGCGCTGTACCGGCGCATGGAACGTTATGCACTGGTGACGGGGCCCGAGCCCGGCAGCCCAAGCTGACGTGCACAGCCTGCGCCTGCGCCTGACGCTGCTGCTGCTGCTGGCGGCCGCGCTCGCGGGCGCGGTGCACGCGGCGCTGACGGCCTGGCCGCTGCCGCCGCTGCTGGCCATCGCGGACAAGGCCTGGGGCTGGAAGCTGCAGGCGCCGGCGCCGCTGGGCACCGCGGCGCTGGGGCTGACGCTGCTGCTGTGCCTGCCGCTCTTCCTGCTGATCGCCGGCAGCGCCACCGCGCCGTTGTCGCGCCTGCTGCGCGCGCTGCAGGGCGCGGTGCTGAGCTACCGCGAAGGCGACTTCAGCATGTCCATCAGCGCGCAGGGCCGCGGCGAGATGGGTGAACTGCTGCGCCTGCACGCGGCCCTGGGCATGTCCTTGCGCGAACAGCGCCGCGAACTGGCGCAGCGCGAGCTGCTGCTCGACACCGTGGTGCAGAACACCCCGCTGGCCCTGCTGCTGTGCGCCGAAGACGGCACCGTGGTCTACGCCAACATCGCCGCGCGCCAGTGGCTGGCAGCCGGCCGCAGCCTGGTGGGCAGCCCGCTGCAGGCCGCGCTGGCGCAGGCGCCGACCGGGCTGGCGGCGGCGCTGCAGCAGCCGCGCGACCAACTCTTCTCGGTGGCCGACAGCGGCGGCCATGAAGAGCACTACCACCTGTCGCAGCGCGAGCTGCGCCTGCACGGCGCGCCGCACCGGCTGATCCTGCTGCGCGCCATGACGCGCGAGCTGGCGCGCGAGGAAGTGGCCAGCTGGAAGCGCGTGATCCGCGTCATCAGCCACGAGCTGAACAATTCGCTGGCGCCGATCTCTTCGATGGCGCACAGCGGCGCCGAACTGGCGCGGCGCGGGCAGGCTGAGAAACTGCCGCAGGTCTTCGACGCCATTGCCGAGCGCGCGCAGCACCTGCACGCTTTCCTGTCGGGTTACGCGCGTTTTGCCAAGATGCCGCAGCCGCGGCTGGAGCAGGTCGACTGGGCGCCCTTCTTCGACGGCCTGGCCACGCACAGCCGCTTCGTGCTGCAGGGCGATGTGCCCACGCAGCCCGGCCGCTTCGACGCCGGGCAGCTGGAACAGGCGCTGATCAACCTGATCCGCAACGCGCACGAGTCGGGCAGTGCCGATGAAGCGGTGACGCTGGCGGTGCAGTTGCAGGCAGGCGAATGGCGCCTGGCGGTTGCTGACCGCGGCCCCGGCATGAGCCCCGCCGTGCTGGCGCAGGCGCTGCTGCCCTTCTATTCCACCAAGCGCAGCGGCACCGGCCTGGGCCTGGCGCTGGCGCGCGAGATCGCCGAGGCGCATGGCGGGCGCATCCTGCTGGCCAACCGCGAGGGCGGCGGGCTCAGCGCGACGCTGGTGCTTCCGGCGGCCTAGGCGCGAGCTGGGCCTGCAGTGACGAACCGTCGCGCACGATGTCATCGACGCGCCAGCATCCGTCGGCCTCGCGCACCAGTTGCACCTGGGCGAACAGCCTCTGCGGGCTTGACGCGGTTCTCTCGGCGGCGGTGAAACTGACGCGCGAGCTGGCGCGCCGGCCTTCGATCACCGTGTCGGTGACGATCAGGCGTTCACCGACTGTCGGGCGAACGCCGCTCCAACGGGACAGGTCGATCCGTTCGGGACCGGCACTCGTGGCTTCGAGCAGGCTCGTCAACGGTGCCGAGAGCCGTGCCTGGGACGCCGCCTGCATCAGGCCGCTGTTGCGCAGGTAGAGCTCGGCGACGACGGTCTCGGGACGGCTCTTCGCGCAGTCCGCCGCCGCAGCGGGACCCGCCGGGCAGAGCAGCGTTGCGAGCACCGTCGACGCGAACTTCGTGGGGAAGGAATCCATGCTCACCTGCTGCTTCCAGTCAGGCCGATTCGAGGGCACGGCCCGTCCCGGCGCCATCCTTTGCGCAACGGAGGCATGGCCTGCAGGCTGCGCGCCCTGGGGCGCGCGCCTCGCCTCACGTCCCCTTCGACACCGTGATCGTCGGAAACTTCGCCGAGAAGTCCTTGGCCTTGAGCGCGATCTTCACCGCCACCTGGCGCGCCACGCTCTTGTACAGGCCCGCCACCTCGCCGTCGGGGTCGGCCACCACCGTGGGCCGGCCGCTGTCGGCCTGCTCGCGGATGGCCAGCGTGAGCGGCAGCGCGCCCAGGTAGTCCACGCCGTATTCGGTGGCCATCTTCTTGCCGCCATCCGCGCCGAAGATGTGCTCGACGTGGCCGCAGTTCGGGCAGCAGTACACCGCCATGTTCTCGACGATGCCCAGGATGGGCACGCCCACCTTCTCGAACATCTTCAGGCCCTTCTTGGCGTCGAGCA
>CAYREA010000058.1:0-25176 GCA_964423075.1 uncultured Rubrivivax sp.
GCATCGGCCGCGGACGCCAGCTCGCGGCGGCGCTGGCGCTCGGCTGTGAAGGTGCCTGGTGCGGCTCGATCTGGCTGAAGACGGTGCAGAGCGAGGTCACGCCCGAGATCAAGGCCCGCATGTTCGAAGCCGGCGCCGACGATGCGGTGCTGACGCGCAGCGTCACCGGCAAGCCCTGCCGCACTTTGCGCAGCGCCTTCACCGATGCCTGGGACGCGCCGGGCGCGCCCGCTCCGCTGCCCGCGCCGCTGCAGGCGATCCTGTGGTGGGGGCAGGGCCGCACGCGAGTCGAACGGGTGCGGGCCAAGGAATTCCTGACCTACCCGGTGGGGCAGATCGTGGCCGACATGCGCGAAGAGACCTCGGTGCGGCAGGTGGTGCAGGACATGCTGGGCGAACTGGCCGAGGCCAAGGAGCGGCTCGATCGCTTGCTGGGATGAGCCGCCGCAGCCTGGCCGTCAGCGCGGCTTGGCCCGCGCGCCGCGGGACTTGCGCGGCGCGGCTGCGGCGGCCGGTTTGGCATTGACCGGCAGCGCCGTGTGCAGCGCAGCATCGGCATGACCCAGGCCAAACGAAATGCTCTCGGCGGCTTCGCGAATGAGGGTCGCGAAGCCCTTGGGGTCGGCCAGCGTTCGGCTGACCGGTGCGGCCATGGTCAACGCCGCGATGGCGCGTCCCTCGCGGTCGAAGATGGGCGCCGCGAAACCTGCCACGTCGCTGGACACCTCCCCGACCGTGATGGCCAGGTTTTGTTCGCGGATCTGCGGCAGCAGACGGCGAATGTCGGCGCTGCGCGTCAGGGTCTGCTTTGTCAGCGGGGCGAACGGTGCGCGTTTGAGGTAGCGGGTGATGTAGGCGGGGTCGGCAAAGGCGAGCAACACGCGGCCTGCTGCCGAGCAGTACAGCGGGCGCCCGGTGCCCAGCGCCACGGAATAGCGGATAGAGCGCGGGCTTTCTATCTTCTCCACATAGACCGCGCTGCCCGCATCCTGATCGAGCGTTGCCACCAGCACGGTTTCGCCGCTGCGGGTGACCAGTTCGCGCATGATTGGCGCAGCGATGCGCGCGATCGACAGCGTGGGCATGATCGACACGCCGAGCCTGTACGCTGCCGGCCCCAGCACATAGCGGCCGTCGCCGTGGATGGTGTAGCCGTAGTTGCACATCGGGCGCAGCAGGCCGAGCAGGCTGCTTTTCGGAGACTGCAGGTCGGCGCTCAGCGCGGCGAGCGTGAGACCCTGCGGTGCGGCAGCGAGGTACTCGACGATGCGCAGGATGCGGATCAGCGAACGCGGACCGGTGGCAGCCGCCGAGGCGGCGTCACGCCGATGCGGCGCCGGGGCGGCAGGAAGGGTACGGCTGTTCACGGGCACTGCTCCGTTCGTCAATGTGAACGCTATTCTGCCACCCGCATACCGCCCTAGAATGCCCCGGGCCTGCAGCCGGATGGTGTCGGCGAGTGCGCGTCGACATGGAACACGCTGGCATGCCCCGGATCGATCGCGGTCGAAGGCGTTGCCGGCAACTAGGAGGAGACGATGGTCAACAACCCGACATTCCAGCAGCCGGGCCCTGTCAGTGGCGGGCCTTCCCGCCGCGGCGTCGCCGCGCTTGTTCTTGCGGCGTGGCTGCCGGGCGGTGCACGAGCAGAGGACTACCCGAGCAAGCCCATCCGCCTGATCGTGCCCTACGCGCCCGGCGGCACGACCGATGTGCTGGCGCGCATCGTGGCCGAGAAGCTGCAACTGCTGCTGAAGCAGCCGATCGTCATCGAATCGCGGCCCGGCGCCAACGGCATGCTGGGCGGCGAATTGGCCGCCAGGGCGACGCCGGACGGCCACACGCTGCTGCTGACGGTGGCCAGCGCGATGACGCTGAACCCGAGTCTGTACAAGATGCGGTATGACCCGCTGAAGGATCTGGCGCCGATCAGCATGATGATCAATGCCACCGGCATGCTCGTTGTGCATCCGTCGGTACCGGCCACGACGGTGAAGGAATTGGTGCTGCTGGCCAAGGCGCAGCCCGGCAAGCTCAACGCAGCGGCCGGCACCAGCGGGCTGCACCTGCTGCTGGAGAAGTTCAAGGCCGCCAGCGGCGCCGACATCGCGGTCATCCCGTACAAGGGCACCGGCCCGCAGTTGTCGGCGGTGCTGGGCGGCGAGGTCGCGATGACGGTCGATCCGTTCACGGCGGTGCAGCATGTCAAGGCGGGCAAGCTGCGCGCCTTGGCGGTGATGACGGCCAACCGTTTCCCTAGCCTGCCCGACGTGCCGAGCATTGCCGAAGCCGGCTTCCCCGGCGTCGAATTGAACTCCTGGCTCGGCCTGTTCGCGCCTGGAGGTACTCCCAAGCCGATCATCGCCCAGGTGCACCGGGCCGTGGCTGAGGTGATGGCCATGCCCGACGTGCGCGAGCGGCTGCTGACGCTGAACTACGCCAGCATCGGCGGCACGCCCGATCACCTGGCCAGCGTGATGGTCGGCGAGACGGCTGACTGGGCCAAGGTCGTCAAGGACACCGGCTTCAAGGTCGACTGACGATGGACTTCAGGCTCAGCCAGGACCAAGCCGCCGCGCGCGAGATGGCGATCGACTTCGCGCGCAAGGAAGTCGCACCCCACTGGCGCCGGCGCGAGGCCGAGGGCGTGTTCCACCGCGACCTGATCGAGAAGATGGGCGCTGCCGGCATGTTCGGCTGCCTGTTTCCCGAAGAGTTCGGCGGCAACGGCATGGGCTTCGTGGCCCAGGTCCTGGTGATGGAGGAGATGATGCGCGCGTCGATCGAGACGGGCATGCCCTTCAACAACCAGGGCGTCAACGTGCCGATGGCGATCTACCGCCACGGCACGCCGGCGCAGAAGCGCCGGTACGTGCCCGAGCTGGTGGCAGGCCGCACGATCGGCTGCTTCGGTCTCACGGAGCCCGGCGGTGGCTCCGATGCCGCCGCCATGCGCACGCGGGCGGTGCGCCGCGGCGACCGCTACGTCATCAACGGAAGCAAGATGTGGATCACGCTGGGCTCGGTGGCCGACCTCATCTTGCTGTTCGCCAAGACCGACCCCGACGCCGGGCATGCGGGCGTGTCAGCCTTCCTGGTGGACACCCAAAACCTCAAGGGCTTCTCGGCGAAACCGATCGAGGCCGATATCGGCACCCGCTGCATCCCGACCGCAGAGCTGTCGTTCCAGGATGTCGAGATTCCGGCGGACAGCCTGCTGGGCGGCGAAGGCCAGGGATTCAAGCTGGCGATGAGCACGCTGCACTACGGCCGTGTCTGCGTGCCCGCGCGTGGCCTGGGCATCGCGCAGGCCTGCCTGGACATGGCGGTGCAGTACGCCAACGACCGCGTCGCTTTCGGCAAGAAGATCGGCGCGTTCCAGGCCGTGCAGCACACCATTGCCGACATGCTGGCGCAGACCGAGGCCGCACGCTGGCTCATCTACCGCGCGGCCGACCGGGCCGAACGCGGCGAGAGCTTCGGCCGCGAGGCCTCGATCGCCAAGTACTTTGCCGGCGAGGCGGTGATGAACATCACCGAGAAGTGCCTGGAGATTCATGGCGGCTTCGGTTTCGCGCGCGAGTTCCCGGTCTTTCGCTACTTCACCTGCGCGCGCGTCCTGCGCACTGGCGAAGGCTCGGCCAACATCCAGAAGAATCTGCTCGGCATGGACGAGCTGGGCTGGAAGAAGATCGACCGCCACGCGGCGTGAGGGCAGCAGCCGTGAGTGACCAAACGAGTGCTTGCCGGAGCGACGATGGCCTGGCGGGAGCAAGCGTGAAGACCCTGCCCAAGCCCACCCATGGGCGGTCGAGTGCTTGTTCTCGAAGCAGGCGCTGCGATTCGACTGGAATCGTCTGGCCGATGAAGATCGCAACCCTGAAGGAGACGCCTGAATGATCGACCTGAGTCTTCGCATCGACGCTTTCAGCGACGACGAGCGCATGGTGCGCGACGCCGCCAGCAGCTACTGCGCGCGCGACGCCGACCTGCGGCGCGTGCGCGCCTTGCGCGGCATGACGCCGAACCACGACCCGCAGGCCTGGCAGGAGCTGGCGCGCATGGGCTGGCTCGGCGCGCGCCTGCCCGAAAGCCTCGGCGGCATGGCGCTCACGAACGCCCAGTGGGCCCTGCTGCTGGAGCAGTTCGGCCGTTCGCTGGCGCCCGAACCCCTGACGGCCACGGCCGCGCTCGCCGCAGGGGCCTTGCTTGGCGGCGACAACGCGGCGCTGAAGGACCGCTGGCTGCCGCGCCTGGCGGCCGGCGAATGGCTGCCTGCGCTGGCCTGGCAGGAGAGCGCGGGTTCGCAGGCGATCCAGCCGCCGGGCAGGCACATCACGCGAGCCACTGCGCGCGACGGCGGCTGGGTGCTCGACGGCGGCAAGTGCGTGGTCGCGGCGGGCGACAGCGCCGATGCCTTCATCGTGTCGGCACAGGGCCCGGACGGCTTGGGCCTGTACCTCGTGCGCAGCGATGCGCCGGGCCTGACGGTCACGACGCGCAAGCGCGTCGACGGTGGCACCTGGAGCGAGCTGGCGTTGAAGGGCGTGGCGGTCGGCGTCGCCGACCTCGTGGCCAGCCCGGCCGTGGCCTCCAGCACGCTGGAGCGCGTGCTGGACGAAGGCCGCTTTGCGCTGAGTGCCGAGTTGCTCGGCCTGATGGCGCGGGCGCTCGAGCTGTCCGTCGACTACATCCAGATGCGCGAGCAGTTCGGCAAGAAGATCGGCAGTTTCCAGGCCCTGCAGCATCGTGCGGTGGACCTGTTCGTGCTGGTCGAACTGTCTCGCGGGGTCTTGCGCCAGACCGCGCAGCGCCTCGACGAAGCCGGCATCGACCCCGCTGCGCGCGCCCTCGCCGTGAGCCAGGCCAAGGCGCGCTGCTCCGACGCGGCGCTGAAGGTGGCCAAGGGCTGCATCCAGCTCCACGGCGGCATCGGCTACACCGACGAGTGCAACATCGGCCTGTTCCTCAAGCGCGCCATGGTGCTGTCGGCCTGGCTCGGCGATGCAGGCACGCACCGCCGACGTTACGGCGAGCTGTCCGGGCCGTTGGGGCAGGACGCCAACACACAAACCACCGACCCGCTGCGCCGTGAGGTGCGGGACTTCCTGGCCGCGAATTTTCCGCCCGAGTGGCGTTTCCCGCCGCACCGCATGAGCCTGAAGGACAGCGAGCCGTGGCAGCGCAAGCTGGCCGAAAAGGGCTGGGCCGCACCGGGCTGGCCGGTCGAGTACGGCGGCATGGGGCTGCCGCCGTTCGAGCAGTTGAAGATGGCCGAGGAGTTCGACCGCCACGGCGTGATGGTCATGACCAACATGGGGGTCGTGATGCTCGGCGAGCTGCTCATCCGCTACGGCACCGAGGCGCAGAAGCGCGAGTACCTGCCGCGCATCCTGGCCGGCGAGCAGCGCTGGTGCCAGGGTTATTCGGAGCCCGGCGCTGGCTCCGATCTCGCGGGTGTGCAGACCCGGGCCGTGCTCGACGGCGACACGTTCGTCGTCAACGGACAGAAGATCTGGACTTCGTTCGCGCACGAGGCGCACATGATCTTCATGCTGGTCCGCACCGACCCGCAGGCCAAGAAGCAGGACGGCATCAGCTTCCTGCTGGCCGACATGAAGAGCCCGGGCATCACGGTGCGCCGCATCAAGAACCTGACCGGCAGCTCGGAGTTCTGCGAGGTCTTCTTCGACAACGTGCGCGTGCCCAGGGCCAACCTCGTCGGTGGCCTGAACAAGGGCTGGACGATGGCCAAGTCGCTGCTTGGCAACGAGCGCATCATGATCGGCCACCCGCGGCTGGCCAAGGTGCCGCTGCAGTCGCTGCACGCCCTTCTGAAGACGCGCGGCCTGCTCGACGAGCCGGCGCTGCGCGCGCGTTTCGACGAGCTGCGGCTCGACGTCGAGGACCTGGGCGCTTCCTACGTGCGCATGGCCGATGTGTTGCGCCGCGGCGGCGAGCTTGGGCCGGAGGTCTCGATGCTGAAGGTCTGGATCAGCGAGACGATGCAGCGCGTGACCGACATGCTGATCGAGGTCGGTGCGGAGACGGCGACGCTCGACGAATCGACGGCGCTGGCCGAGGGCGGCCAGGTGCATGTGGCGAACCAGTATTTCGCGTCGCGACCGGCCTCCATCTACGGCGGCTCAAGCGAGATCCAGCGCAATGTGCTGGCCAAGGCGATGCTGGAATTGCCGGGCTGAGGCGGGGCCGCCGCTGCGCAGCGGCGGCCACCGGTTTGCGGTATCAGATCAGTCCAACTTGATACCGCTCTTGGCGATCAACGCGCCCCAGCGCAGAGTTTCGGACTTTGAATACTCGGCGAGCTGGGCCGGTGTGCCGCCGCCCAGGATGGCGCCCTGCGAAAGCAGCTTCTCACGCGTCGCGCGGTCATCGATGAACTTCTGCGTCAACGCATTCAGCCTGGCGACGATGGGCGCCGGCGTGCCGGCGGGTGCCAGCAACTGGTACCAGGTCGAGGACTCGAAGCCGGGATAGGTTTCGCTGATCGCCGGCACGTCGGGCAAGCCGGGCATGCGCTTGAGCGACGCTACGGCCAGCACCTTGAGCTTGCCGCTGCTGACGAAGGGCTGGGGCTGCTGCAGGCCGTCGAACAGCAGGTGGATCTGGCCGCCGAGCAGGTCGTTGAGCGCGGGCCCGTTGCCCTTGTAGTGGACGCCCTGCGCCGAGATGCCGGCGGCCTCTTCCAGCAGCTTCATCGCCAGGTGTGGCGCGGTGCCGTTGCCGGGCGTGCCGTAGTTCAGCTTGCCCGGGTTCGCCTTGGCGTAGCCGATCAGTTCCTTGAAGCTGCCGACAGGCAGCGACGGATTCGCCACCAGCACGTAGGGCAGTTCGGCGACGCGGCTGATCGGTGCGAAGTCGCGTTCGGCGTTGTAGGGGAGCTTGCTGAACAAGTGCGGATTGATGGTCAGCGCACCGGTGGCGAGCAAGAGCGTATAGCCGTCGGGCGGCGACTTCGCGGCCGCATCGACGCCGATGATGGTGGCCGCGCCGGGCTTGTTGTCGACGACGAAGGACTGGCCGAGGTTCTGCGTGAACCACTGTGCGAGCGCGCGGGCCAGCGCATCGGAAAAGCCCCCGGCGGCGTAGGGCACGATGATCTTGACCGGCTTGTCCGGGTATTGCTGTGCAGATGCCGTAGCGACCGCTGCGAACAGCGTCAGCAGGCCGGCCAGGCGGATGAGCGTGCGCATGCGGATCATGGGGTTTGCCTTTCGCGTGAAGTCATTGCGCTTCCTGGTACAGCGCGCCCGACGGCTCGCCGAGGATGGTCGTGCGGTGCATGTGGCGGTGGGTGCCGGGCAGGCGGTCGCGCAGTGCCTTGTGCATGGCGCAGCGGTTGTCCCACATGATCAGGTCGTGCAGGCGCCAGCGGTGCCGGTAGGTGAATTCGGGGCGCACCGCGTGCGCAAACAGCGGCTGCAGGATGGCCTGGCTCTCGGCATGCGTCATGCCGGCAATGTGGGTCGTGATGCCTTCGCTGACATACAGCGTCTTGCGTCCGGTTTCAGGGTGCACGCGCACCATGGGCTGCGTCACCGGCGGGTTGACCGCGATGTGCGCCTTGGCGAATTCGGGGTTGCGGCCCTTTTCCGTGTCGTGGATCGCCCAGGCGTAGGTGTGCACCGCCTGCAGCGGCTCGATCAGGCGCTTGAAGCCGTCGGACAAGGTGTCGTAGGCCAGGTACATGTTGGCGAACTGGGTGTCGCCGCCAACTTCCGGGATCTCCAGGCAGTACAGCAGCGAGCCCATGGCGGGACGCAATGTGTAGGACATGTCCGAGTGCCAGTTAACGCCGGTCTCGCGGGTGTTCGACGGGCTGCCGTCGGCATTCGGGCGCGTGGTGACGATGAAGATCTCGGCGTGCTCGGGGTGGCGGTACTTGAACAGCGCCGAATGGTCGTCGAGTACACCGAAACGGCGGCTGAACGCGATGTGCTGCTCGGGTGTGATGTCCTGGTCGCGGATCAGCACGATGCCATTGTCGATCCAGGCTTTGCGGATCTGCGCGATGGCTTCGTCGCTCATCGGCCGCGTCAGGTCGGCTCCCAGGACTTCGGCCCCGATGCCGTAAGAAAGGCGCTTGACGGTGATTCCCATGTTCGGATGCTCCTGCTCGAAGGGGGTCTACTCGGCGCGGGCGCCCGAGTCGCGAACGATCTTGGCCCACTTGGCCGTCTCGTTGCGCAGGTGGGTGGCGAACTGCTCCGGCGTGCTCGTCATCGGCTCCATGCCCAGACGCGCAAAGCGCTCTTTCAGATCGGCCTGCGCCATGACCTTGGCGGTTTCGCTGCTGAGCTTGGCGATCACCTCGGGCGGCGTGCCGGCTGGCGCCATCAGGCCGTACCAGACGTAGAGGTCGAAGCCCGGAAAACCCGACTCGGCAACCGTCGGCAACTGCGGCTCGAGAGCGGAGCGGCCCGCCGTGCTGACGGCGAGGAACTTCAGTTTGCCAGCCTGCACATGGGGGCCGGTGGTCGGCCAGGCGTCGAAGATGGCCTGGATGCTGCCGCCGAGCATGTCGGCGACACCGGCGGCCGTGCCTTTGTAGGGCACATGGGTGATGCCGGCACCGGTCTGGCTCTTCAGTACCTCCATCGCCAGATGCGTGGTGCCGCCAATGCCCGAGGAGGCGTAATTGAGTTGGCCGGGCCTGGCCTTGGCCAGTTCGATCAGTTCCTTCAGCGACTGCACCGGGAGTGATGCCGGGACCGTCAGGAACAGCGGCATCTTGCCGACCAGCCCGATCGGCATGAAGTCCTTCACCGGGTCGAAGGGCAGCTTCTCGTACAGCGCCGGGTTGACGGCCAGCGGCCCGGCGGCACCGAAGAACAGCGTGTAGCCGTCGGCCGACGCCCTGGCCGCAACGCTGGCCGCGATGTTGCCGCCGGCACCCGCGCGGTTCTCGACCACGATCTGCACGGCCAGCGCGGTGGTCAGCTTTTCCGCGACAGCACGCGCCATCACATCGGAACTGCCCCCTGCGGGATACGGCACGATCAGCCGGATCGGCTTGTCGGGGTAGGCCTGCGCGCCGGCGCTCGGCGGCAGCGCTGCCAGCATGGCGGCTGAAAGCGCGGCGCCGACCCAGTTGATGACAGCCATGGTACGTGACTCCTCAGGTGGTGAAAGTGGTTGAGCTAAGTGACTTCGCCGGACGCGAGCGCATCGAACTCGGCGTCGCTGACACCGAGCAAGCCCTGCAAGACCTCGCGGGTGTGCTGGCCGAGCGTGGGCGGCGCGGCGTGCGGCACTTCAGCTTCGGAAAAGCGCATCGGGTTGACGATCATCGGCATGCTGCCGGCCAGGGCATGCGGCACGTCGATGCGCAGTTGGCGATGCCGCACCTGCGGGTCTGCCAGCACCTGGGCCAGGTCGTTGATCGGCCCGCACCCGACGCCGGCGCTCTCCATGGCCTCGGCCCAGTACGCGCCGTCGTGTGCCGCGAGCAGCCTTTCGAGCGCCGGGACAAGCCCTGCCCGGTTGGCCACGCGCTGTGCGTTGGTGGCAAAGCGCGGGTCGGTGGCCAATTCGGGCTGGCCGAGCACAGCGCAGAACTTGCGGAACTGGCCCTCGTTGCCGACGGAAACCATCACCTGGCCACCCTGGCAGGCCAGCACTTCGTAGGGCGCCAGCGTGGGGTTGTCATTGCCCCAGCGCCGCGGTACCTGGCCAGTGACCAGGTAGTTCAGGTGCAGATGCGACATCATCGCGGTCTCGACATCGAACAGCGCGGCGTCGATGAACTGCCCTTCGCCCGAGACGCGGTCGCGGTAGTGCAGCGCAGCCAGGATGGCGGCGGTGGCGTGCAGCCCGGTCGTGATGTCGACGATCGGCAGCCCGACACGCATCGGCCCGGCGCCGGGGCGGCCGTCGCGCTCGCCGTTGATGCTCATCAAGCCGCCCATGGCCTGGAAGATCGGGTCGTAGCCGGCCCGCTGGCGGTAGGGGCCGGTCTGGCCGAAGCCGGTGATCGAGCAATACACCAGCCGCGGATTGATCTGGTGCAGGGCCTCGTAGTCCAGGCCGTAGCGCTTCAGCGTGCCGAACTTGTAGTTCTCGACCAGCACGTCGGCCTGCTCGACCAGGCGGCGCAGCAAACGCTGCCCTTCGGGCTTGGCGATGTCGAGCGTCACCGACTTCTTGTTGCGGTTGAATGCGAGATAGGTCGTGGACTCGCTGGTCGGGCTGCCGTCGCGGGCCTTCAGGGAAGGCCCGCCCATCGTGCGCGTGTCGTCGCCGACGCCGGGACGTTCGATCTTGATCACCTCGGCGCCGTAGTCGGCCAGCGTCTGGCAGGCCAGCGGCCCAGCCAGGATGCGGGTGAGGTCGATCACCCGCATGCCCGAAAGCAAGGTCTTGGTCAAAGGCAAATCCGTTGCGTCATAGCGCGTTCAGTCGCGGTAGCCGGGGTCTTCGCGGTCGAGCTTGCGCAGCAGTGCCGCCCATTCCTTCTGGCCCAGCGGCACAAAACCGTCCTTGCCGAAGATTTCCGTGCCCTGCGCGGCGCTCTTGGCGATCACGGCCGGCGCGATCGGGTACAGCTTCGCACCGCCTCCGAGCGCGGCCACCTGCATGCGGCAGGCGCGTTCGAGCTGGTACATCAGCATGAAGGTCTCGCCCATCGTCGCGCCGCAGCTGATGGTCCCGTGGTTGCGCAGCAGCATCACCTTCTTCTCGGGCCCGAGGTCGCGCACCAGGCTGCGCTTTTCCTCGTCGTCGAGCGCGAGGCCTTCGAACTCGTGATAGCAGAGCTTGTCCCAGACCACCAGCGCGTGCTGCGAAGCCGGCAGCAGGCCGTGTTCCTGCATCGATACTGCCGTGCCGTCGCGCGTGTGCAGGTGCATCACGCAGGCCAGGTCGGGCCGCGCCTGAAGGATCGCGGCGTGGATCACCAGCACCGCGGGGTTCACCGGGTAGTCGGTCTCGCTGAGGATCGTGCCCTGCGCATCGGTCTTGACCAGCGACGAGGCGGTGATCTCGCCGAACAGCATGCCGTAGGGGTTGATCAGATAGTGATCGGGCTCGCCCGGCACACGATGCGAGATGTGGGCCGAGATCAGGTCCGACCATCCCATCTGGTCGGCCAGTCGGTAGCAGGCGGCGAGTTCGCGGCGCGCTTGGCGCTCCGCATCGGAGACGGGACTGGTGGTGCGGAGGGCGCGGCGGGCCAGCGTGCTTTGCATCTCGGGATCTCCTGTGCGTGGCGATGGGGTCGTGTCTGGCGGAAGCCGCTGCGCTCAGCCGTGGCCGGCGCTTGACGTTGGCGGGCGACCGACCACGCCGTCACTCACCAGTCGGTCGATCTCGGCGGGTGTCTTGCCGAGCAGATCGGTGAGCACCGCGACGCTGTGTTCGCCAAGCAGCGGCGGTGCGATGCGGTACTCGATCGGCGTGGCCGACAAGCGGATCGGGTTGGCCACGGTCGACGCGACGCCGCCGCCGCCATGCGCCTGGTCGATGCGCAGTTGGCGGTGCTTGACCTGCGGGTGCTCGAACACCTGCTTGTAATCATTGATCGGCGCGCTGGGCACGTTGACCTCGGCCAACCGTTCGACCCAATGTGCGGTGTTTCGGGTGGCCATCACGCTCTGCAGTTCGTCGATCAGCGCCGGCCGGTTGAGGTTGCGGTCGGCCACGGTGCGGAAGCGGGGGTCGGTGCCCAGCGCCTCGCGGCCGATGACGCTGCACAGGCGCCTGAACTGCCCGTCGTTGCCGGCGCCGACAATGAAGTGGCCGTCAGCCGAGCGGAACACCTGGTACGGTGCCAGGTTGGGATGCTCGTTGCCCCAGCGGCCCGGCACCTCGCCGCTGGCGAACATGCCGACGATCTGGTTGGAACCGAAGTGGACGATGCTGTCCAGCAGTGCCAGGTCGATGCGCTGCCCCTGGCCGCTGAGGTGGCGGTGTTCCACGGCGGCCAGGATCGCCACGGTCGCGTTCATGCCCGTGAGCACATCCGTGACCGCGATCGCCACCTTCACCGGGCCGCCGCCGGGGCCGTCGTCGCGGTGGCCGTTGATGCTCATCAGCCCGCCCTCGCCTTGCGCCATGAAGTCGTAGCCAGGTCGCTTGGCGTAGGGGCCGTCCAGGCCATAGCCGGTGATCGAGCAGTAGACGATGCGCGGGTTGATGGCGCGTATGTCGTCGTAGCCCAGGCCGTAGCGGTCGAGGTCGCCGACCTTGAAGTTCTCGACGAACACGTCGCATTGCCGCGCCAGGTCGCGCAGCAATGCCTGCGCCGCCGGCGTGGCGATGTCCAGCGCGAGCGAGCGCTTGTTGCGGTTGGCCGAGGTGAAGTAACTCGCATCCGCCGTCGGCCCGTCGTGTCCCGGCACGAAGGGCGGGCCCCAGTGGCGCGAGTCGTCGCCAACGTCGGGGCGCTCGACCTTGATGACATCGGCGCCCAGGTCGGCCAGCATCTGGGTACACCAGGGGCCGGCGAGGATGCGGGAGAGATCGAGAACGCGGAGGTGGGACAGCGGGCCGCTCATGGAGGAGGAGAGTGGGTTGTTCTCATATCCGAACGACGTTCGGAATCAAACGATGGCGAGTATGCCTTCGATGGCGCCCGCCGGCCTCAGCATCTTCACCAGTGTTCGAGCGACGGCTCGCTGTCGCGAGCCGATCTCAGCGCTGCGAGAAGCGCCGCCCGACCAGTTCTCCGGCGATGTTGACCTTCTGCAGGTCGATATGGCCGCCGCCAATGCCCCACAGCTAGGCATCGCGCATCTTCTGCTCCATCGGGTAGTCGCTCGAGTAGCCGTAGGCGCCCATCACCTGCACGCCATGCGTGACGACGCGCCGCACCGCTTCGTTGGCGAAGCACTTGGCAACGCTGGTGTCGAGGAGCGAGGGCAGGCCGTCCTCGGCGCCCTGCGCGGCGCGGTGGATCAGCAGGCGTGCGGCCTCGACATCGATCTTCATCTCGGCCAGGCGCAATTGCACGGCCTGGAAATCGACCAGCGGCTTGCCGAACTGCTGGCGTTCCTGGGTGTAGGCCAGCGCCACCTCGAGCGCGCTGGCCGCGATGCCCAGCGCGCAGGTCGAGTTGCCCAGGCGCTCCATGTTGAACGAACGCATCAGGTCCTTCACGCCGCCCGGCGGCACGACGATGTTCTCGACCGGCACCTCCACGTTGTCGAGGTAGATCTCCGCGTTGTGAAAACCGCGTGCGCCCATGAACTGCTCGGGCTTGCCGAACGACAGGCCGGGCGTGCCTTTCTCGAGGTACACCGCACCGACGCCGGCCGCACCCGGCTTGTCGGCCAGCCGGCAGTACAGCACGTAACCCTGCGCATGGCCGGCGCCGCTGCACCAGCGTTTGACGCCATTGATGACGATGCGGTCACCCTTGATCACGGCGCGCGTCTTCAGCTCGGTCATCGCGGTGCCGACATCGGGCTCCGACATCGACACCGAGACCATCATCTCGCCCGAACACACCTTGGGCAGCACGCGCTGCTTCAACCACTCGGGGGCGAAGTACAGCAGCGTCTGTGCCGGGCCGCAGTTGGCCTCGAACACCGGGAAGGCCACCGCGGCCGAGACCTTGGCCAGTTCCTCGAGCACGATCAGCGCATCGACCTTGCCCGCGCCGACGCCGCCATAGGCCTGCGGGATGTTGATGCCGAGGAAACCAAGTTCACCCATGCGCTGGCGCACGGCGTCGGGCACCGGTTCGCTGGTCCGTTCGCAGGCCTTGGCTACCTCGACCAGTTCTTCCTGCGCGAAGCGGCGCGCGGCCTGCTGGAGTTCGCGCTGTTGCGCGCTGAGCTGAAAGTCCATGCTTCATGGCTCCTCGGGATCGGCCTCGACGGCGCCAACCGTCGTGGGTGTCACGGGGCCGCGTTGGCACACGTTGCGGGGTTCGACGGCACCGGCGTGAATGCGCACCATGCCCTCGCGGTTCAGGCGCTCGACCTCGGCCGCTTCGTAACCCAGCCCGGCCAGGATTTCCGCGGTGTGCTCGCCGAGCTGCGGCGGCGGCAGGCCGACGCGGCGCGGCGCGGCGTCGAAAGTCACCGGCATCGCCATCGTCTTCATCGGGCCGTAGGCGGCGTGTTCGTAGTCCATCACGATGCCGCGCTCGGCCGTGTGCGGCATGGCCAGCACCTCGTCGAGCGAGTGGATAGGCGAGTTCGGCACCCCGGCCGCGCCGAGCAGGCGCGTCCATTCGGCCACCGGCTTGTTGCGCGTGCAGGCGGCAACCCGCGCCACCGTCTCGTCGAAATGCGCCACGCGGTCGGCATTGGTGCGAAAGCGCGGGTCGTCCTTGATCTGCGCCAGCCCGGCCACGTCGCAGAAGCTGCGCCACAGGCTGTCGTTGCCGACCGCGATCAGGATGTCGCCGTCGGCCGCCGGGAAAACCTGGTAAGGGCACAGCGATTCGTGGCCGCTGCCGCAACGCTGCGGGCGGCGGCCCGTCTCCCAATAGATCTGGGCGGTATAGCCCATGAAGGCCATCGCGGTTTCGTATAACGAGACTTCCAGATAGCGGCCTTGGCCGGTGGCGTCGCGTTCGCGAAGCGCGGCCAGGATGCCCAGCGCGGCCCAGATGCCGGTGGTCTGGTCCAGCGGCGAGAAGGCTGCGCGCACCGGGGGGCCGCCCTTCTCGCCGGTCACGCCCATGATGCCGCTGAAGGCCTGCGTCATCACGTCGTAGCCGGGCAGCGGCGACAGCGGCCCGGTGCGGCCGAAGCCCGAGATACTGGCGTAGATCAGGCGCGGGTAGCGCGCGCGCAGCGCCTCGTGGCCCAGGCCCAGGCGCTCCATCGCGCCCTTGCGGTAGCTTTCGAGCAGCACGTCGCTGTCGTCGAGCAGCCGCATCACCACCTCGCGCCCGGCCGCCGTTTTGAGGTCGACCGCGATGCTGCGCTTGTTGCGGTTGGCACTCATGAACACCGCGCCGTCCTCGCCGATGATCGGCGGCCAGCCGCGGGTGTCATCGCCGCCGTCGCAGGGCTCCAACTTGATGACGCTGGCGCCCAGATCGGCCAGGTACTGTCCGCACATCGGGCCGGCGAGCACCTTGCTCATGTCGAGCACGCGGATGCCGGCTAGGGGGGCGAAGGGTAGAGGGGCAGCGGTATCTGTGCTCATGGAAGGGTCGGGGGCAATCGGGCTGAGGAGGCGCTGAGGTATCGGCCGGAAGATCAGGAGGAGGTCCGGGCAGTGCGAGCCGATTGCGCGGCAAGTTTAGGGCAGGGGGTCAAGAGTGACGACGAGATCGCCGCCGCATCGCCATCGCCCCAGGGGGCAGTGCAGACGTCGCGGCGCATGAGCTTGCGGTGGCGTTGCATCCCGGTGTCGAACGGCATCCGCACGCCATGGGCCATGGCGCCGCGCGGCAGATCACGCACGGGTTCGGCTCATCACCATTCGCAGTTTCATGAAGTCGCGCGGAACTGGCGTGCCTGTTCGACGATCTCGCGCGCCGTTTTCACATGCGCGTAATCGATGTGCTCGCCGTCGTAAATCACCGCGGCGCGGCCGTCCGCCTGGGCGCGCTCGAAGGCTTCGATCATGCCGCGGTAGTAGGCCACGTCTTCGTCCGAGGGGCTGTAGATGGCATTGACCGGTGCCACGTTGGATGGGTGCAGCAGCATCTCGCCGACGAAGCCGAGCCGACGGTGCGCGGCGGCGGCGAGCTTGAGACCTTCGATGTCGTGCACCTCTTGCCACAGGCCCGTGATCGGCATCTTGCCGGCGGCGCGTGCCGCGACCAGCGCGGCCACCTTGAATGGCAGGCTTTCCAGGCCGTCGCGCGTCCATTGGAAGCCGACCGAACGCGCGACATCGCCGTTCCTCGCCGCCGCGACGGCGATGGCGGTGACCCGCGGGCGCAGGGCGATGTCGTGGGCAAAGTGGATCGAGCGGGCTGTCTCCAGCGTCGGCACCAGGCCGATGCTGCCGGCGGCCAGGCCGTTGCGCAGTTCGGCCTCGGCCACCATCATCGAGGCCATGTCGATGTCCTCGGGGCCATTGGGCTTGGACAGTACGATGCCTTCGAGCCCCGGCACCGCCACGGCCAGCAGGTCTTCCATGCTGTACATGAACGGGCTGCGGTTGATGCGCACATAGACACGCTGGCCGGCATCGGCCAGGCCGGCAATCTTGCGCGCCACCAGCGCGCGGGCGGCGCTTTTGGCATCGTGCGGCACGCTGTCCTCAAGATCGAGGATCAGGGCATCGGCACCGGCGCTGACAACCTTGTCGAGCCACGACTCACGGCTGCCCGGGACGAACAGGAAGGAACGGATGGGTTTCATGTTTGCCCTTGGCCGCGATTGAACGGCAGGTCAGGTTTCTTCAATAGGACTTGGGCATGCCGAGCACGTTCTCGGCGATGTTCGACAGGATCAGTTGCGGGCTGACCGGCGCGATGCGCAGCACCAGGGCCTCGCGCAGGTAGCGTTCGACGTGGAATTCCTTGGCGTAGCCAAAGCCGCCATGGGTCAGCATGGCGGTCTGGCAGCACTTGATCGCGGCTTCGGCGGCCAGGTATTTCGCCGCATTCGCTTGCGGCCCACAGGGCAGCTTGCGGTCATACAGGCTCGCGGCGCGAAATGCCATCAGGTGCGCGGCTTCGAGTTCGGCCCAGGATTCGGCCAAGGGATGCTGGATGCCCTGGTTCTGGCCGATCGGGCGATCGAAGACAACGCGCTCCCTGGCGTACTTGGCGGCGCGCGCCAGCGCCGCGCGGCCGATGCCCACGGCCTCGGCGGCAACCAGCACGCGCTCGGGGTTCATGCCGTGCAGGATGTAGCGGAAGCCCTGGCCTTCCTCGCCGATGCGGTCGGCCACCGGCACCGGCAGGCTGTCGATGAACAACTCGTTCGAGTCGACCGCCTTGCGCCCCATCTTGTCGATCTCGCGAACGTCGATGTAGTTGCGGTCGAGCTTGGTGTAGAAGAGGCTCAGGCCTTCGGTCGGCTTCTTGACTTCGTCCGCAGGCGTCGTGCGCGCCAGCAGCAGCATGCGGTCGGCCACCTGCGCGGTCGAGATCCACACCTTGCGGCCGTTGACGATGTAGCGATCGCCATCGCGCACCGCGCGCGTCTTCAGCTTGGTGGTGTTGAGGCCAGCGTCGGGCTCGGTGACGGCGAAGCAGGCTTTCGATTCGCCGCGGATCAGCGGCGGCAGCGCGCGCCGCTTCTGCTCTTCGGTGCCGAACACGACCACCGGGTTGAGGCCGAAGATGTTCATGTGCACCGACGAGCCCGCCGACAGCCCGCCCCCGGACTCGGTGATCGCCTGCATCATCACCGCCGCCTCGGTGATGCCCAGGCCCGAGCCGCCGTAAGCCTCGGGCATCGCGATGCCGAGCCAGCCGGCGTCGGCGACGGCGCGGTAGAAGTCTTCGGGGAAGCCGCCTTCGCGGTCCTTGCGCAGCCAGTAGGCATCGTCGAAGCGACTGCACAGGCTGAAGATGGCCTCGCGCAATTGCGTCTGTTCGGGGCTGAATTCGAAATCCATGAGGCGGCCCTGTCGGTTCGTTGGCGGTGGCTTGCGAGTATAGGAGCGCGTGCGCATTCAAGAAAAGCGTTCGAATATGGGAACGAACGAGACGCGCGCTTGACTGGACTGGATGCTGTTTTGTCTGCAAAATGCCTGGCCATCGCAACCGGTCCGAAGGACATGCCATGAATGCAGTGCTGACTCCCGCTGCTGCGCGCCCTGCGCGGTCCAAGGGTATTTCCGAAGCCGAGTGGCGCACGCGTTGCGACCTGGCCGCGCTGTACCGACTGGCGGCGCTGCACGGCTGGGGTGATCTCCTCGCCACCCACATCTCGGCGCGCGTCCCGGACGAGCGCGAACACTTCCTGATCAACCCCTACGGCATGCTGTTCGAGGAGATCACGGCGTCCAGCCTCGTCAAGGTCGACGAACAGGGGCGCGTCCTCAGCGACACCGACTACATCATCAATCCCGCAGGGTTCGTGATCCACAGTTGCATTCACGTCGCCCGTCCCGACATCGACTGCGTGATGCACCTGCACACGCGCGATGGCAATGCCGTGGCGACGCAAAAGTGCGGCCTGTTGCCGGCCACCCAGCACGCGCTGGTCATCTACGACCAAGTGACCTATCACGACTTCGAGGGCCCCGCGCTCGACCCCGACGAGCAGTCGCGGCTGGTGGCAGACCTCGGCGACAAGCGCATCATGATCCTGCGCAATCACGGCACGCTCACCGCCGGGCGCACCATCGGGGAGGCCTTCGTTCTGATGTATCGCATCGAGCGCGCCTGCCGCATGCAGATCGCCGCGCAATCGGGCGGCCAGGAACTCAACCCGCTGCCGCAATCGGTGATCGACAAGAGCATCGAATGTGGCCGCACCATCTTCTCGAAGAGCGGTTTCGCGGGCGAAGGGCATCGCGAATGGGCGGCCATGCTGCGCAAGCTCGAGCGTGAAGGTTCGGACTACGCGCAGTGAAGATCTGCGTCGTCGGCGCCGGCGCCATCGGCGGCTTTCTTGCGTGCAAGCTGGCGCTGGCCGGTCATGAGGTGTCGGTGCTGGCACGCGGCGCCCATCTCGAAGCAATCCGCCGCGAGGGCCTGACGCTGATCGACCAGCACGGCGGCACGCAGCGGGTGGCTGGCGTGCGCGCTGCCGATGCCGGCGCGTTGGCCGAACTCGGCGAGCAAGAGCTGGTGTTCCTGGCCCTGAAGGCGCACCAGATTGCCGACGTCGCCCCGCGCCTGGCGCCCCTGCTGGGCGCAGCCACGCCGGTGGTTGCGCTGCAGAACGGTCTGCCCTGGTGGTACTTCCATCAGCATGGCGGGCCCTTCGACGGCCGCCGGTTGGAGTCGGTGGACCCGGGCGGCCGCATTGCGCAGCATCTGCCGGTCGAGCGCGTGATCGGCAGCGTCGCCCACATGGGCGCCGAGGTCAGTGCGCCGGGCGTCGTGCGCCATACCGTCACGGCGGTCGACCGCTTCCCGCTGGGCGAACCCGACGGCCGCCGCAGCAAGCGCATCGAGGCCATCTCGGCCATGCTGGAAGGCGCGGGCGTGGCCGCTCCGGTGACCACCGACATACGCACCGAGAAATGGTTCAAGCTCTGGGGCAACGTGGTCTGGAACCCCATCTGTGCCTTGACCCACGCCACCGCGCTGGGCCTGTATCAGACGCCGATCGCGCAGGAACTCGGTGTGACCCTGATGCTCGAGGCGCGCACGGTCGCCGCCAAGTTGGGCATCAGCATCCCGGGCACGCCGCAGGCGCGCTTGGCAAGAGCCCTCGACATCGGCCATGTCCGGCCGTCGATGCTGCAGGACACGCAGGCCGGCAGGCCGCTGGAGATCGACGCGCTGCTGGGCGTCATCGTCGAACTGGCCCGCCTGACCGATACGGCGGTGCCATCGATCGAGGCGGTCTACGCCTGCGCCAAGTTGCTCGACACGGTGATAGCCGAGCAGCGCGTACGAATCGTGCCGCAGCGGCTGGCGGCCTGAGCGCCCGCCGTGTTCCAGCATGTCGTCGTTCTTTTCACGGCCCGGCCCAACGATTGTTTGTGTGCGGCTGATGTTTCTGATGTTTGTTTGTCATGGGGCTCGCTAGGTCCCTGAGGAGTTGAGCAATGGCTGTCAAGATTCGCCCGTTGTCCCACGCGATCGGAGCCGAGCTGTCCGGCGTGGATTTGAGCCGGCCCGTCGACGAGGCGACTCGCGCCGAGATCCACAAGGCCTGGCTGGAGCATCTGGTGATCGTCTTTCGCGGTCAGGACCTGACGCCGCAGCGGCAGATCGCGTTCGGACGCATGTTCGGCGAACTCGACGATCACAAGGCGGTGCCGTTTTACCGCCACCCGGAGCACCCCGAGATCTACTTGATCACGAACAAGAAGATCGGCGGCAAGGAATCGCAGACCAAGGACACCGGCCGGCTGTGGCACTCGGATCATTCGTTCACCACGCACCCGACGACGGCGACGATGCTGTATTGCCGCGAGATCCCGCCGGTGGGCGGCACCACGATGTTCGCCAACATGTACCTGGCCTACGAAACGCTTTCACCGGGTCTGCGCGCGTTGCTCGACAAGCTCGAGGCGGTGCACAGCCTCGAGCACTACACCTCGCACAACCCGTACTTCAGCGTCCGAGACCCGGCGCAGATCGCCAAGATGCACGAACTGTCGCCGCCGGTGGCACAGCCCGTCGTGCGCACGCACCCGGAGACCGGGCGCAAGGCGCTGTACGTCAGCGAAGGGCAGACCGAGCGTTTCGTCGGCATGAGCCGGGAAGAGAGCCGCGGCCTGCTGCAGTTCCTGTTCGCACACTCGGTGAAGCCGGAGTTCACTTACCGCCACAACTGGAACGTGAGCGACATGCTGATGTGGGACAACCGCTGCACGATGCACCTGGCCCTGGCCGACTACAGCCACGTCCACAGTCGCCACATGCACCGCCTCACTGTGCTCGGCGCGCCGTGCGGGCGCTTGCTCGAAGCGCAAGAGCTGCAATGACGGTCTGGGTTGCATCGCTGCGGCGCAGCCGGCCGAAGGGCGCCCGGCGGTGATATTCCAGGACCCCGGCTTCGAGTTGCCGGAATTGCCCGCAGACGTCGAAGCCTTGCGCAGCGAAGCGCGGGCATTCCTTGACGACGAATTGAAAGCCGGCGGCTTTGAGCCCGTTTGCAATGCGTGGATGGACGGCTACGCCCCCGAGTTTTCGCGCAAGCTGGCGCGGCGCGGCTGGATCGCCATGACCTGGCCGAAGCAGTACGGCGGCCACGAGCGCAGCGCCTTCGAGAATTTTGTCGTCAACGAGGAACTGCTGGCGGCTGGCGCGCCGGTCGCCGCGCACTGGGCCGGTGTGCGCCAGACCGGCCCCTTGTTCATGCGCTACGGCAACGATTCGATCAAGGACTTTTTCCTGCACCGCATGGCGCGTGCGGAACTCTTCTTCGCCATCGGCATGAGCGAGCCGGACGCCGGTTCGGACCTGGCGCAAGTTCGCACGCGGGCCCGCCGGTGCGAGGGAGGGTGGGTCATCAACGGCCGCAAGATCTGGTCCAGCGGCGCCCATCGCGCCGACTACATGGTCGTGTTCTGCCGCACCGGCACGGATGCCGATGGCGACCGCCGCGCCGGCTTCAGCCAGTTGATCGTCGACCTGAAGGCCCCCGGCATCACGATCCGGCCGATCTACATGATGAGCGGGGCCCATCACTTCAACGAGACCATCTTCGACGACGTGTTCGTCCCCGAGGACAGGTTGATCGGAAATCCCGGCGAAGGCTGGTCGCAGGTGGTCAGCGAACTGGGCTACGAACGCAGCGGGCCGGAGCGCTTCATGAGCACCTTCCCGATGCTGGTCGGGCTGGTTCGCATGGCGGCGGCTGACTGCGACTCGCGTCGAGTCGTTGCGCTGGGCCAGTTGACCGCCCGGCTGTGGACCCTGCGACGCATGTCGATCGCGCTGCTGACGCTGCTGGCCAAGGGGCAGTCGCCGGAAGTCGAAGCCGCGCTGGTCAAGGATCTGGGCACGCGCTTCGAGCGCGACACGGTCGAGATCGTGCGCGGGCTGGTGCCCCCCCGGCGTGCCGATGGGCCCGCGAGCGAGTTCGATGTCCTGCTCGCGAAGTGCCTGCTGGCCGCCCCGGCCTTCACCTTGCGCGGCGGCACGAACGAAATTCTGCGCAACGTCATCGCCAGGAGCCTGGGCCTGCGATGAGTGAACTCAGGGCCCCACTGGCCAACACGGCGGAACGCCTGCTGCAGAAGTTTTGCTTGCCCGAGACCGTCAATGACGCGGAGAAGGGCGTCTGGCCCGGCCGCTTGTGGCAGGCCCTTGAAGAGGCGGGCATGCACCGGGCCTGGCTGAGCGAGGCGGTGGGCGGCTCAGCGGTCGATGTGGGCGACGTGCTGGCCATGCTGCGCGCGGCCGGCCGTCTTACGGCACCCGTGCCCTTGGCCGACACCTTGCTGGCGGGATGGGTGCTGGAGGCGGCGCATTTGCGCATCCCCGACGGGCCCTTGAGCGTCGTGCCGATGGGCGTGCAAACGCCGCTTGAGTTGCGCAAGACGGCCGGCGGCTGGCAGCTTTCCGGCACGGCCCGCCGCGTGCCGTGGGGGGCTGCGGCGGGCCATCTGGTGCTGGTCGGCCGTGCCGGCGCCGAGAGCGTCGTCGCGCTGGTGGAGACTTCGCGGTGCCAGGTGGAACGTGGCCGCAACCTGGCCGGCGAAGCGCGTGACGACGTCGACTTCGCCGGCGTCACGGTGAACCACGCCGACCTCGCGCCGGCGCCGGCCGGCGTGTCCGAGGGCAGCCTCTGGCAGCGCGGGGCCTTGACCCGCGTTGCGCTGATGACGGGCGCGTTGGAGAAAGTCATGGCCCTGACGCTGCGCTACGCCAACGAGCGCGTGCAGTTCGGCAAGCCAATCGGCAAGTTCCAGGCCGTGCAGCAGCAATTGGCGTTGATGTCGGCCGAGGTGGCGGCAGCCTGCGTGGCCACCGATGCCGCCGGCCAGGCCGTCGATCGCGGCCACGGGCTGGCGGAAACCGCGTGTGCCAAGGTGCGCATCGGCGAGGCCGCCGGCGCCGTCGCAGCCCTGGCACACCAGATTCATGGCGCCATCGGCGTGACCCACGAGCACACGCTGAATCACAGCACGCGCCGTTTGTGGAGTTGGCGCGACGAGTTCGGTGACGAAATCGAGTGGGCAGGCTACCTCGGTCACTGGATCGCAGCGCAAGGGCCGGCCGCGTTCTGGCCCGCGCTGACATCGCCCGCCGGCATCCCCACCCCCGGCGCCTGAGGCGCCACGCCCGACCCACACGGCGCCCACCGCCTTTCCATTTCCCTGTCCGGAGCCTTCATGACCGCCCCTCTTGCCCTTGCCGGTATTCGTGTCCTCGATCTGACCGAGCTGCTTCCGGGCCCGTTTGCCACCCAGATGCTTGCTGACATGGGTGCCGAGATCATCAAGATCGAACGGCCCGGCGTCGGCGACAGCGCGCGAAGCATGCTGCCCAGCACCTACCGCATGGTCAACCGCGGCAAGCGCAGCGTGACGCTCGATCTCAAGAGCGCCGACGGGCGCGAGGCCTTGTTGCGCCTAGTGAAGGATGCCGACATCCTGGTCGAGGGTTATCGGCCCGGCGTGATGAAGCGTCTGGGCGTCGACTACGCCACGCTGGCGGCCGTTGCCCCGGGCCTCATCTATGCATCGATCTCGGGCTTCGGACAGACCGGCCCGTTGCGCGACGTTCCGGGCCACGATCTCAACTACAACGCCGTGGCCGGTGTGCTGGCCTTGTGCGGCAGCCCCGATGGGCCGCCCGAACAGGCCGTGGGCGTGCCGGTCGCCGATTTGAGCGGCAGCCTCTACACCGTGACCTCGATCCTGGCAGCGCTGATGTTGCGCCAGAAGACGGGCAAGGGCCAGTACCTCGATGTTTCCATCACCGACGCGGTGTTCACGATGGTCGGGCCGCGGCTGGGCAGCCTGCAGGACACGCCGGGCTTCGGCAAGAAGGATCTGCTGTGCCGCACCGGCTACGGCATCTACGAGACGGCGGACAAGCGCTATATCGCGCTGGGCGCCATTGAAGACCATTTCTGGGCGCGCCTCGTGAAGGTGCTCGGCATCGCATTGCTGGAGGATGCGCAATACGCCAAGTCGTCGCAACGCTGGCAGGCCTACGACCTCCTGGACCCGTTGATCCGCGCCAAGGTCCGGGAGCGCAGCCACGACGAATGGATCGATGTCCTCACTCGAAACGATGTACCCGTGACGACGGTGACGACGCTCGACACGGTCTTCGACGACCCGCAACTCGCCGAGCGCGGCCTGATCCTGCAGGGCGACGGCATTCGTTACGTGAATTACCCCGTTCCGATGGAAGGCGTCGACGCTGCCCGCCACGACGCGCCGCATCGCCTCGGACAAGACAACGCCGCCGTTCTTGGCGCGGCGGGGTATACGCCGCAGCAGATCGCTGCGCTGAGCAAGTAGGCGGCGGCCACCATCCCACGTACGGAGACGCCATGGCGCTGTCGAATTCCAAAACGACCAACCCATTGCAGGCGACCCGCTTCGTCGAACGCGAAAACTACTACCTGCAGGCGCAACCTGACTTTGCGGCCCATGCCTTCATCGACGAGATGCGGACTGCGCTCGATCCGCAGTCGCCGACGGGATTCACGCTCCTGGACTATCGCGCGGCACTGGATTGCGAATGGCCGGCCACGACGCCGGTCATGCTGGCGCGTTATGCCAAGCTGCGCCGGGGCGAGACGCTGGGCAGTGAGTTCGCGGCCGGCGGGGAGACGTACTACGTCATCTCTGGCGCCGGCGTCAGCCGCAACCGAGGCGACATGATCGAATGGCGCCAGGGCGATGTGTTCTGCTTTGGCGGCGGCGCGGCAACACGCCACGCTGCCGGTGCTGACGACTGCCTGCTGTGGGTGGTGACCGACGAGCCCTTGCAGGCCTTCCTGGGCGTGCATGCGCAGGGCACACGCGCGCACGCCTTGGCGGCGCTTCATTACCCGGCGGCGGCCATTGGCTCCGCGCTGGCGGCGGCGCAGCGTCGAGAGGTGGCCAAGGGCAGCGCCAGCAACGGCAACGCCGCATTCATTTTCTCGAGCCAGGATGGCATGGCTCGGCGATGTTTGCCTTTCCCGGCGCTGATGCTGGCACTCAACTCGCTTGTCGCGGGCAGTGAGCAGCGTCCGCACCGCCACAATTCGGCGGCCTTGACGCTGGTATTGGCCGGCGAGCGATGCCACAGCATGATCGACGGTGCGCGCCACGACTGGCTGCCTCATGCCGCCATCGTCACGCCACCGGGTCAACTGCACTCACATCACAACCACGGAACTGGTGTCGCACGCGTACTGATCGCGCAGGACTCGGGCATTCACTATTACTTGCGCAGCGCCGGTTTCAGCTATGGATGAGTCCTGTGCGGCGTCGCGCAGCGACCTGACCTATTCGACCGGGATCTTGGCGTCGCGCACCACGCGCGCCCAGGTGTCGATCTCGGTCTTGATTGCGGCCGTGGTCTGCTCGGGCGTGCCGCTGAGCAGTTCGAGCCCGATGCTCGCGAACTTCTCCTTCAGTTCCGGCATGCGCGCCACGCGTGACATGTCGGCGTTCAAC
The DNA here is from genome assembly GCA_964423075.1 of uncultured Rubrivivax sp. Classification (GTDB taxonomy): domain Bacteria; phylum Pseudomonadota; class Gammaproteobacteria; order Burkholderiales; family Burkholderiaceae_C; genus Rubrivivax. The sequence continues at coordinate 25,138 of CAYREA010000058.1, forward strand.
TGGTCGACGATTTCCTTGGGCGTTCCCGCCGGCACCGAG
>CAYREA010000059.1:0-25130 GCA_964423075.1 uncultured Rubrivivax sp.
GCTGTTGTGCGGCAGGCGCTTCTGCCAGTCGGCCGGGATCAGCTTGGCCTTGGCCGCCAGTTCGTCCACGTCGTAGGCCAGCGCGAGGGTCACCACGTCGGCATCGAGCCCGTCGATCACCGAACGCGCCTGCTTGCCCGAGCCGCCATGGCTCTGCCTGACGGTGACGACGTCGCCGGTCTTGGCCTTCCAGTGGGCGGCGAAGGCCTTGTTGACGTCAACGTACAGCTCGCGGGTCGGGTCGTAGCTGACGTTGAGCAGGCTTGTGTCCTTGGCCTGCGCCGCGCCGCCCATGGCGGCAAGGGCCACAAGGCTCCATGCGCCCAGCAGGTGGAGAAACGAATGGCGGCGAAGCATGGTGGGCATCCTGATGATTCGATTGAAGGAACTGCAGCGGATGCTAGGCAGATGCCCCTTGCCGCGGAACGATTCAAAACGGAGTTGCTTATTCGATTGTCGATTTAGCAGCCAGGGCTGGCTGCGTGCGATGCTTGTGGCCATGAGCCATTCAAGCCCCGGCCCCCTGCACGTGGCCTGCCTGTGCGCCGCCTGGTGCCGCACCTGCGAAGGCTACGCGCCGGTGTTTCAGCAGACCCTGGCCGCGCTGCGCACCGAACACCCCGACCTGCGCGCGCACTGGATCGACATCGAAGACCAGGCCGAGCTGGTGGGCAACTTCGACGTCGAAACCTTCCCCACGCTGGTGGTGGTTGACGCAGAGCGCGTGCGCTTTGCCGGCCCGCTGACGCCGCAGCCCGAGACGCTGATGCGCCTCTTGCGCATGGCGCTGGGCGACGCCGCGGCCGGCGGCCCCCAGCCGGCGGAGGTGAGCGCCTTCGCCGAGCGCCTGCGCGGCCTTTGACGGGTCTTCAACCGCATTGCTCTGCTGTTCGGCGCAGCCCGGGCCGCGGCGGCATGGCACGCAGAGTGGTACAGCGTCCATCCCTCACCCGGGCCCGTACGTGGGCGCACACCCGCGGGCTCGCGACGACACAATGCGAGCCACACGGCCCCAACCATGTCAGCGCTGACCCAACAGATCCGCTTCGCCCGCAGCCACGACGGCGTGCGCCTGGCCTATGCAGCCAGCGGTCGCGGCACGCCGCTGATCAAGGCCGCCACCTGGCTGTCGCACCTGGAGTACGACTGGGAAAGCCCGGTCTGGCGCCATGTGCTGCAGGCGCTGTCCGAACGTTACCACCTGCTGCGCTACGACGAGCGCGGCTGCGGCCTGTCGGACTGGCGCGTGCCCGAACTCAGCTTCGAGAGCTGGGTGCGCGACCTGGAAACCGTGGTGGAAGCCACCGGCCACGAACGTTTTGCGCTGCTGGGCATTTCCCAGGGCGCGTCGATCGCCATCGCCTACGCCGTGCGCCACCCCGAGCGCGTGACGCACCTCGTGCTGCACGGCGGTTATGCCCGCGGCCGCCTGGTGCGCAGCAGCGCCGCGCAGGACGCCGAAGAGGCCGAGATGATGGCGCGCCTGGCCGAGATCGGCTGGGGCAAGACCGACGCCTCCTTCCGCCAGTTCTTCACCACCCAGTTCGTGCCCGGCGGCACGCCGCAGCAGCACGAGTGGTTCAACGAGCTTCAGCGCATCAGCACCTCGCCCACCAACGCGGCGAACTTCATGCGCGCCTTCAACACCATCGACGTGACGCGCCTCCTGCCCCAGGTGCGCTGTCCGACGCTGGTGCTGCACAGCACCCACGACGCGCGCGTGCCTTTCGAAGAAGGCCGGCTGCTGGCGATGAACATTCCCGGCGCCCAGTTCATGCCCATCGAGAGCCGCAATCACCTGCTGCTGGACGAACCCGGTTGGCAACGCGCTTTAGGGGCCATCGACGGCTTCCTGCCCGCCCAGGGCGCGCCGGCCGGTGCCGACGAACGCATCGCGGCGCTGTCGCCGCGCCTGCTGGGCCTGCTGGAGCTGATGGCGCAGGGCCGTGACAACGCGCAGATCGCCGCCGTGCTGGGCCTGTCGGAGAAGACGGTGCGCAACCACATCACGGCCCTGTTCGACCGCCTGGCGGTGGAAAACCGCGCCCAGGCCATCGTGCTGGCACGCGAGAACGGCCTGGGCCGGCGCCCGGGCTGAAGGCCATCACAGATAGACCGTGCCGCCCCCTGTGGCGGTGCGGAAGCCCGCCGCGATGGGCGTGCGCTGCGAACGCACGAAGGCACGCGGCGTCAGCCCCGTGAGTTCACGCACCACGCGCGACATGTGGGCCTGGTCGGCAAAACCGACGTCGGCGGCGATGTCGGCCAGCGCCGCCCCGCCCTGCGCGCGCCGCGACACCGTTTGCACGCGCGCCACCTGCGCCAGGTGGCGCGGCGAGGTGCCGATCCAGTGCGCGAAGTCGCGCTCCAGCTGGCGCCGCGACACATGCTGTTCGTCGGCCAGGGTCTCGATGTCGGCGCGCGGCTCGGCACACAGGCGCATCGCGGCACGGCCGGCACGCAAGGCGGCGCGGCTGTGCTGCCGCTGCGCGACGGCGCGCTTTTCCAGCCAGTTGCCGAAGGCGTCGAGCTTGGCGTCCAGGCCCTGGGCCAGCGCGATGTCGGACTCGAGTTCGCGTGTGAGCCGCCGGTCCAGCAGCTCGGCCACGCTGGCGCGGATGCGCGGCAGCGGCTGCAACGGCTGGCTGTCGAGCAGCTCCACACCACCCAGCGGCGTGAGCAGCGCAAACAGGCTCACGCAGTTGCCGGCGCCGGTGAAACGGCCGGTCCATTCGCGGATGCCGGTGAGGCGCGTGTTGTGGCCCGCCTCGGCACCCTTCTCGTCCAGGCTGTCGCGGCTGCGGCCCAGCTGCACGGTGAGCATCAGCGTGTCGTGCGGGGCGATGGACAGCGGCAGAGGGCCGGGGCCGTCGATTTCCACCGCCATCAGGGTGCGCACATGGCGCGCCAGGTCGCCCGTGATGGGCCGGTGGTGGATGTGGATGCGGGGCTCGGCGGCGGCTTCGGCAGGCAGGGACGACAAGACAGACCTCCATCGGCCGCGGCAGCGGCAGCCGTGGAGCGCGATTGTTCGGATCGCGGGCTCAAAACCGGCGGGGCCAGGGCCCTGTTGCCGCGGCCACCCCCGGCCACGCGGGGCGGATGCGGGACAGCGGCCCCAGCCGTTCACAACTGCTTGCCTATGGAGCACGCAGCCGCCGGCCCAGGATGGCCAGCCGGCGCAGCGGGCGCCGCTGCACCAGAGACAGCAGCGAAACCGTCTGGCCCACCAGCCAGTTCAGCCGCACGGCCACCGGCGCGCGCAAGGCCCGCACCGGGCGGAAGCCCCAACGTTCGAAGTGCGCGGCATGGCGGTGCTGCGTGACCATGTGCACCGGGCCGGGAAAACCGGCCAGCAGCGCGTCGATCAGCCGCGTGGCCAGGCCCTGGCCGCGCAGTTCGGGCACCACCACCAGCGAGCCCAGCTCGTGCGATCCATCGAGGTGGTGGCGCATCTGCACCGCGCCGACGATGCGTTCGCCGTCGCAGGCGATCACGAAATGCGGCCAGTGCAGCCGGTTCGGGTTCAGCCTCTCGCTGCGCACCAGGGCCTGCACGGCGGCTTCGTCCGCCGGCCCGGCGCGGCGGATCTGGATGCGGCGCGTCGTCATCCGTAGCGCCGGCGCCGCAGCACCAGGCCCAGGCCGCCAGCCAGCAGCAGCGCGGTGGCAGGCTCGGGCACGGCCGCCAGCACCGGCAGCTGGCGCAGCGTGAAGCGGTTCTGGCCGTCCGGGTTCCAGGCCGCCAGGCCGTCGGGCACGTCGATGGTGAAGCCCATCGGCAAGGGTGCCGGGCCGCTCACCAGGCCGGCGCTGAAGTCCAGCGTGTCGAGGCCCTGCACCACCTGGGCGAAGGCGGGCGAGCCAGCTGGCGGCGCCGGGCTGTCGAGGTCGAAACCCAGCCCGTCGGCGGCGCCCGAGCGCACGAAGTCGGCGCCGACGCCGTAACCCAGCTCGAAGTGATAGCCGGCCCAGGACTGGCCGGTGAGGTTGAAGAAGGCCTGGCCGATCAGGTATTCGGTGATGCCGCCCGAGTCGGTGACCACGAACTCCACGTCCATCAGCGTGCCGCTGTTCTGGAACACCTGGTAGTTGATCTTGTTGGGGCTGGGCGCGCTGCTGCCGTCGTTGTTGGGCGCGGGGTTGCTGCCGAAGGGGCCGACCTGGCCACTCGAGTTGCCGGGGAAGTCGATTTGCCCGGGGGCGGTGATGGAGCCGGCGCGAGCCGGCAGCGCGAGCACGCAGGCGCTGGCCAGGGCCAGCAGGCAGACGGTGGGATAACGGGGAAGACGCGACATGGGGGTTCCGATTCGGGCTGTGAAACCACCATCGTCGGCCGACACACGGCGCCGCGTCTTGTCGCTTTGCGACAGGCCACAATCACCAGCCCTCACCGCTCCCGGCCACGCCCTTGAACCGCCACCTCTGGCTGCTTGCCGTTGCGCAGGGCCTGTTCCTCACCAACAACGTCGTCTTCATCGCCATCAACGGCCTGGTGGGGCTGCAGCTGGCGCCGCTGGGCTGGATGGCCACGCTGCCGGTGATGGGCTACGTGGTGGGCGGTGCGCTGTCCACCGGCCTGGTGGCGCGGGCCCAGCAGCGCTGGGGCCGCCAGGTCTCGTTCCAGCTCGGCCTGGTGGTGGCGCTGGTGTCGGCGCTGCTGTGCGCGGCCGCGGCCTGGCAGGGCAGTTTTGCCCTGCTGGTGGGCGCCACGGTGGTGGCCGGCTTCTACAGCGCCAACGGCCAGCTCTACCGCTTTGCCGCCGCCGAACTGGCCGCACCGGCCTACCGCGAAAAGGCCGTGTCGATGGTGCTGGCCGGCGGGCTCATCGGCGCCGTGGCCGGGCCCAACCTGGCGGCGTATACCCGCGACCTGATCGGCCGGCCCTTCGTGGCCGCCTACCTGGCGCTGGCGCTGGTGGCGCTGCTGTCGATGGCGGTGATGTCGGCGGTGCGCTTCGGCCCTCATGCCCCGGCCGGCCCGCAGGGCGACGGCGGGCGCCCGCTGCGCGAGATCGCACGCCAGCCCGCATTCCTGGTGGCCGCACTGGCGGCTTCGCTGGGCTACGGCGTGATGAACCTGCTGATGGCCGCCACGCCGCTGGCCATGCAGGTGTGCGGCCTGCCCTTCTCGGACGCGGCCTTCGTGCTGGAGTGGCACGTCATCGGCATGTTCGCGCCCGGCTTCTTCACCGGCCACCTGATCAAGCGCTACGGCGTGCTGCGCATCATGGGCGTGGGCGTGCTGCTCAATGGCGCCTGCATCGCCATCGCGCTGACCGGACAGGACCTGCAGCGCTTCGTGGTGGCCCTCTTCCTGCTGGGCGTGGGCTGGAACTTCCTCTTCACCGGCAGCACCACGCTGGCGATGCAGACCTACCGGCCGGAAGAGAAGAACCGGGCCCAGGCGGCCATCAACTTCTGCGTCTTCGCCACCATGGCGATGACCTCGTTCGCTTCGGGCGCGCTGGTCACCACGCAGGGCTGGGCCTGGCTGAACCTGGGCTCGATAGGGCCGGTGCTGCTGGCCGGGCTGGGCCTGCTGTGGCTGCGGCGACGCGGCCTGGCCACCGCGAAAGGCCCGTGACGATGAAGACACGAGGCACCATCGGCGTGTTCCTGGCCCTCTTCACGCTGACCATACCCACTGGAGCCACGACCCTCGAAGACCTGCAGGCCAGGCTGGACGCGCGCTTCAAGGGCGACCGCACCGGTGCCTGCGTCGTGGCCGCCTTGATCGAGCAGGGCCAGGTGCAGCGCGCGAAGACCTGCGCCGTGCCGCGCGCCGATGCAGCGCCGGGTTACGACAGCACCTTCGAGATCGGCTCGGTCAGCAAGACCATGACGGCCTTCCTGGTGGCCGACCTCATCGGCCAGGGCAAGTGGTCGCTGGACGACCCGCTGGCCCGGCATCTGCCGCCCGGCACCGTGCTGCCGCGCCAGGGCGAGCGGCAGATCCTGGTGCGCGACGTGCTGACGCACCGCTCGGGCCTGCCGGGCCTGCCACCCGGCTTCCGCCCGCAGAACCCGGCCGACCCCTATGCCCACCTGACCGAGACCGCGCTGCTGGCCGCGCTGGGCCAGGTGCAGCTGAGCCGGCCCATCGGCAGCCAGTTCGAGTACTCGAACTTCGCGATGATGCTGATGTCAGCCGCCGTGGCCCGCAGCCATGGCACCGACTTCGAAAGTGCACTCAGCACCCGCCTGCTCGCGCCGCTCAAGATGGACGGCAGCTACATCGAACGCCCGCGCAGCCCGCGGCCGCGGGCCACCGGCCACCTGCCTTCGGGGCAGGCCACGTCGGACTGGCACGCGGCCAACAACCTGGCCGGCGTGGGCATGGTGCGCGCCACGCTCGACGACATGGTGGTCTACGCGCAGGCGCAGCTGGGCCAGGCCGAGCCCGCGCTGCGGGCCAGCCTGCAGCTGACGCAGCAGCCCCTGCAGCCCGAGACGGCGATGAACTGGATGCTCGTCCGCATCCAGGGCCGCGAGCTGCTGGCGCACGAAGGCGGCACCGGCGGCTTTTCGTCGCTGGTGGCGCTGGAGCCGAAGGCGCAGCGCGCGGTGGTGATCCTGGCCGACACCAGCCTCACCGACCTGGGCGGCCTGGGTGGCCTGGGCCTGGCCCTGCTCGGCTTCGACGCCCCGCCGCTGCGCCCGCGCCTGCCCGCCACGCCCGGCGACGCATTGCGCGCCGCGATGCCGGGCGACTACGAACTGGCCGGCATGCACGTGCGCATCTGGCTCGACGGCACCAAGGTGATGGCGCAGGCCGCGGGCCAGTCGGCCTTCGAGCTGAAGTACGACAGCGCGGGTGACTTCCATCCCGAAGCCTTCTCGGCCCTGCTGACGCCGCGCTGGGTGGCCGGCAAGGTCGACCGCGCCGTCTGGCGCCAGGGTGGTGGTGTGCTGGAGATGGTGCGCAAGGCGCCGCGCGCAGCGCCGTGAGTGCGCGGCTTCAGCGCACCGCGGCCTGCAGCTTGTCCAGCGTGAACAGGTAGCTCAGCTTGTCCTGCGGCTTGTGGCAGGCCAGGCACTCGGCCTGGTTGATGCCGCTGCGCTGCTGCCGCGCGCCGTTGAACAGCGCATAACTCCAGTTCTCGTTGCGCAGCAGGTCGGGCACGGCGTCGCCCCAGCCGGCTTCGCGCGCCATCGCGGTGTAGCCGGTGGTCTGCTCGGGCACCAGGTGGCCGTCGGGGCCGACGAGGGGCTTCTGGTCGGCGCCCAGCTTGGCACTGTTCACTTCCACCACGATGACCGAGCCGTCCGGCAGCGGCTTGCCGGCCTTCGCGGCAGCCACGGCCACCGGGTTGGCCCAGGCGTAACGCACCTGCTTGTTGTCGGGCATGTCCAGGGTCAGGTACTTCGTGTAGGTGCTGCGGAAGTTCTCGGGCAGGCTCACCGGTGAACGCGCCAGCGCCGGCATGAACGCGCTCTTCGCGGTGCTGGTGGTGGCCGCAGGCAGCTGTGCGAAGTAGGCGGCCAGGTTGCCGATCTGGTCGGCCGCGAGCTGCGCGCCGATGGCGTTCATCACGGCGTTCTGGCGCGCCCCGCTCTTCCAGGCCTTGAGCTGGTTCTCGAGGTACACGCTGCGCTGGCCGGCCAGGTTCGGAATGCCGTCACTCACGCTCACGCCGTTGGCACCGTGGCAGGCGGCGCAGACGGCCAAAGCCTGGGCCTTGCCGGCTTCCAGGTCGGCGGCCTGCAGCGGCAGGGCGAAGGCGGCCGCGGCAAGCGCGGCAAGGAAGGGGCGTGTGTGCATCGGCGGGCTCCTCGGTTCAATCTTCACGTTCCACGCAAAGCCGGCACCAGGGCGGACTTCAGCGCCTCCACGAACAGGCGCGTGCGCGTGTTCAGCAGCCGCGCACTGGGGTAGGTGACGTGAACCGGCCAGGGCTCGGTCTCGAACCCAGCCAGCACGATGCGCAACTTCTTCGCGCGCAGCAGCGGTTCGGCCTGGTAGTGCAGGCAGCGCGCGAAACCCAGGCCGGCGGCGCAGGCGTCGAGCATCGGCGCCGAGAGGTTGCTCTGCATCACGCCGCGCACCGCCACCATGAAACTGCGCGGGCCTTCGTTGAAGGCCCACAGGTGGCCGTCGACGCCGTTGTGATGGATGCAGGGCGCGTCGCGCAAGGCGTCGGGGTGCTGCGGCGCACCGTGGGTGCGCACGAAGGCGGGGCTGGCCACCACCACGCGGCGCATGCGGCCCAGCTGCTGGGCCACCAGCGTACTGTCACCCAGCGGGCCGATGCGGATGCCCACGTCCAGCCCTTCCTCGACCAGGTTGACCACACGGTCCAGCAGCATCAGGTTCACGCGCACCAGCGGGTTCTGGCGCACGAAGGCCTGCACCACCGGCGCCACGTGCATCTGGCCGAACAGCACCGGCGCGGTGACGTTGATGCCCCCGGCCGGCGCGGCCTGCTGCGCGCCCACCAGGCGGTCGGCCTCGTCCAGGTCGGCCACGATACGGCGCGCGCGCTCCAGGTAGAGGCGGCCGTCCTCCGTCAGGGCCAGGCGGCGCGTGGTGCGCTGCAGCAGGCGCACGCCGAGTTCCTGCTCCAGCGCCGCCAGCGTGCGCACGGTGGCGGGCAGCGAACTGCCGACCGCTTCCGCCGCGCGCGTGAGCGTGCCGTGGTCCACGATGGCGATGAAGGCCTGCAGCGCGCGCAGCTTGTCCATGGCCCCGATTGTTGCGCCAGGTGGAGCAGTCAAATCCGCGCAGCCGGCTCGATGTGCCGGCCGCGCGCGGCGATGATTGCGGCCCCCACAGCCCGGAGAGTCACCATGCCCGCCCCCAAGCCCGTCGAGCCCATCGTGCTGCATGGCTTCACCCTGTCCGGCCACTGCCACCGGGTGGAACTGTTCGCCCGCCTGCTGGGCCTGCCGCTGAAGGTGCTGCAGGTCGACCTGATGGGCGGCGCGCAGCGCCAGCCCGAGTTCCTGGCGCTGAACCGCTTCAGCCAGGTGCCGGTGATCAACGACAACGGCACCGTGGTGGCGGACTCCAACGCCATCCTCACCTACCTGGCGCTGCGCTACGCGCCCGACGGCCACTGGCTGCCGCGCGAGCCGCTGGCTGCGGCGCGTGTGCAGCGCTGGCTGTCGCTGGCCGCGGGCCCGCTGGCGCGCACGGCCGCGGCGGCGCGCGCCGCCAGGGTGTTCCGTCGCGACGCCGACACCAGCGCCGCCATCAAGGAAGCCGAGCAACTGTTCGCACGCATGGACGCCGAGATCCAGGCCGGCGGCACGCCCTGGCTGGCCGGCGAGCACCCGACCATCGCCGACCTGGCGATGTACACCTACACCGCGCATGCGCCCGAAGGCAACATCTCGCTGGAGCCCTACCCCGCCATCCGCGCCTGGCTCGCGCGCGTCGAGGCGCTGCCGGGTTTTGTCGGCATGCCGGTGTCGCCGGTCGGCCTGCGAGCGGCCTCATGAGCACCCTGCCCGTCTGGCCGCACGAGGCCCCGCCCTGGCATGCGGGCGAACGCGCGCTGCAGCAACGCGCCGGTTCGGCCGAGGCGCTGGCCGAAGCCGGCCGCCGCATCGTGCGCGCCGAGATGCCGCAGCAGCACCGCGACTTTTACGCGCAGCTGCCCTTCATCGTGATGGGCGCGGCCGACGCACAGGGCCAGCCCTGGGCCACGCTGCTGGCCGGCGCGCCCGGCTTCGTGCGCGCGACGGCAGTGGACCGCCTGCAGCTGAGCGCCCTGCCCGGCCCTGGCGACCCGCTGCACGGCGCGCTGCACGAAGGCCAGGCCGTCGCCTTGCTGGGTATCGAGCCGCACACGCGCCGGCGCAACCGCGTCAACGGCGCGATCAGCTCGCTGGGTGACTCGGGCTTTGCGCTGCAGGTGCAGCAGAGTTTCGGCAACTGCCCGCAGTACATCCAGAGCCGCGAGCTGCAGCCGGTGGCCACGGGTGCGACGCTGGTCGAACAAGGCACGGCGCTGCAGGGCCGCGCCGCGGAGCTGGTGCGCAGTGCCGACACCTTCTTCATCGCCACCCAGGCGCTGACGGGTGAAGTGAGCGGCGGCGCCGATGTCTCGCACCGTGGCGGCAAACCGGGCTTCGTGCGCATCGACGGAGGCGGCGCGCGCCTGAGCTGGCCCGACTTCGCCGGCAACCGCTTCTTCAACACCCTGGGCAACCTGGCGCTGGACCCGCGCGCCGGCCTGGTGTTCGCCGACTTCGCCAGTGGCGACCTGCTGCACGTGGCCGGCCGCGCCGAGATCGTGTGGAGCGGCGCCGAACTCGAAGCCTTCGAAGGCGCGCAGCGCCTGGTGCAACTGCGCGTGGAGAGCTGGCGCCTGCGCCCCGGCGCATTCCCGCTGCGCGGCGCCTTGCGCGACTACTCGCCGACGCTCGAACGCACCGGCACCTGGCCGGGCAACTAGATCGCGGCCAGGGCCTGCGCCAGGTCTTCGCGCAGGTCTTCCACGTCTTCCACGCCCACCGACAGGCGCACCAGCGCGTCGCCGATGCCCAGGGTGGCGCGTGTCTCGGCCGGGATGGTGGCGTGGGTCATGATGGCCGGGTGCTCGATCAGGCTCTCCACGCCGCCCAGGCTCTCGGCCAGCGCGAACACCTGCACCGTTTCCAGGAAGCGGCGCGCGCCGGCCAGGTCGGTCTTCAGGTCGAGCGAGATCATGCCGCCGAAACCGCCCGGCATCTGGCGCTTCGCGAGTTCGTGCTGCGGGTGCGTAGGCAGGCCCGGGTAGTGCACCCGCGCCACCTTGGGCTCGCCCTGCAGCCACAACGCCAGCGCCAGCGCGTTGCTGTTGTGGCGTTCAATGCGCAGCGCCAGCGTCTTCAGCCCGCGCAGCGCCAGGAAGCTGTCGAAGGGGCTGGCGATGGCGCCCACCGCGTTCTGCAGGAAACCCAGGCGCTCGCGCACGGCCTGCAGGCGTTCGTCACCACCCACGATGGCCACGCCGCCGATCACGTCGCTGTGGCCGTTCAGGTACTTGGTGGCCGAGTGCACCACGATGTCGAAGCCCAGTTCCAGCGGGCGCTGGTTGAAAGGGCTGGCGAAGGTGTTGTCGCAGGCGGTGAGGATGCCGCGCGCTCGCGCGATCTGTGCGATGGCGCTCAGGTCGGCCAGCTTCAGCAGCGGGTTGGTGGGTGTCTCCACCCACAGCAGCTTGGTCTGCGGCGTGAGCGCGGCCTGCAGGTTCTCAGGCTGGGTCAGGTCGACGTAGCTGAAGCTGTGGCCGGCGCTGTGGCGCCGCACCTTGTCGAAGAGGCGGAAGGTGCCGCCGTAGACATCGTCGCCGCTGACCACGTGCGAGCCAGCGGGAATCAGCTCCAGCACCGTGCTGATGGCCGCCAGGCCCGAGGCGAACGCGAACGCTGCGGCGCCACCTTCCAGGTCGGCCACGTTGCGTTCCCAGGCCCAGCGCGTGGGGTTGTGGCTGCGACCGTAGTCCAGGCCCTTGTGCACACCCGGGCTGCTCTGCACGTAGGTGGAGGTGGCGTAGATGGGCGGCATGATCGCGCCCGTGCTGGGGTCGGGGCTCTGCCCGGCGTGGATGGCGCGGGTGGCAAAACGGTGCTTGGTGTGGTTGCTCATGTCAGGGATCGGCGCAGGTGGTTGAGCAGGTCGAAGCGGGTGATGAGGCCGTGGAAACCGCTGCCGTCGGCGACGATGGCCACCAGGCCGCGGTCGAGCACGGATTGCAGGGTCTTGAGGCTGTCGCCGGGCAAGAGCGTCTGCGGCGCATCGCTCATGGCGCTGGACACCGGGTCGCGGAAACGCGCGGCGTCGGCATGCACCTTCAGCAGCAGGTCGGACTCGTCGACCACGCCCACCAGCTTGCGTTCTTCCAGCACCGGCAGCTGCGACACGTCGGCCAGGCGCATGCGCTGGAAGGCGGTGAGCAGGGTGTCGGACGTGCTCACGCTGACCACGCCGCCGTCTTCGGCGCGGCGCGAGATCAGGTCGCGCAGGTCGTTGTATTGGCGGCGCTTGAGCAGGCCCTGGTCGACCATCCAGTGGTCGTTGTAGACCTTGCTGAGGTAGCGCGTGCCGGTGTCGCAGACGAAGCTCACCACACGCTTGGGGCTCGTCTGCTCGCGGCAGTAGCGCAGCGCCGCGGCCAGCAGCGTGCCGGTGGACGAGCCGCCCAGGATGCCTTCGCGCCGGAGCAGTTCGCGTGCCGTGCTGAAGCTCTCGTCGTCGGGTATCGAGTAGGCGTGCGTCACGACGGACATGTCGGCGATGCTGGGGATGAAGTCCTCGCCGATGCCTTCCACGGCCCATGAACCCAGCGGCCCCGGCTTGCCGGTTTTCACCTGCTCGGCCAGGATGGAGCCCACCGGGTCGGCCAGCACGAAGTGCAGTTCGGGCCGCACCTTGCGGAAAAAGCGCGACAGGCCGGTGAGCGTGCCGCCGGAACCCACGCCCACGACGATGGCATCGACGTCGTGCCCGGTCTGGGCCCAGATCTCGGGCGCGGTGCCGGTTTCGTGGGCCAGCGGGTTGTCGGGGTTGTTGAACTGGTCGGCGAAGAAGGCACCGGGGATGTCGCGCGCGATGCGCGCGGCCACGTCCTGGTAGTACTCGGGGTGGCCCTTGCCCACGTCACTGCGCGTGCTGTGCACTTCGGCGCCCAGGGCCTTCAGGTGCAGCACCTTCTCGGCCGACATCTTGTCGGGCACCACCAGCACCACGCGGTAGCCCTTGGCACGCGCCACCAGGGCCAGGCCGAGGCCGGTGTTGCCGGCGGTGGCTTCCACCACCACGCCGCCGGGTTTGAGGCGGCCGTCGCGTTCGGCGGCCTCGATCATGGCCACGCCGATGCGGTCCTTGATGGAACCACCCGGGTTCTGCGACTCCAGCTTCAGCAGCAGTTCGCAGGGGCCGGTGTCGAAACGCGAGACCTTCACCAGCGGCGTGTTGCCGATGAGGTCCAGCACGGCGGGGCGCAGCAGTTCTGTCATGCGGCCACTGTACGCCGCGTGTTGCGTTCAGGCCTCGGTGGTTTCGTCAGCAGGGGTTATCACGGTCTGGTGGTGCCAGACGCATCGGCCCAGCTCGAACACACGCAGTTCGCCGGGCAGGAAGGTCTGCCAGTCTTCGCCCTCGGTGAGCGGCGCGGTCGCCAGCAGCACCATGCGGTCACCCACCGCATTGGCTTCGGCCAGGTCGATCTCGAGCTGGCGGTCCACCAGCTTCGCGCGTGCAAAGGGATGCTGGCGCTGCAGCCAGGCCAGCTTGTTCGACGCGTGCGCGTAGAGCGCGAAGCCGTCGCTCATCAGCAGGTTGAAGCGGCCGTGGCGTGCCACCTGCGCCACCAGCTCGGCCAGCACCGGCGCCAGCGCGGCCCAGCCGGGTGGCTGCTGGAATTCGCGCCGCAACTGCTGCAGCAGCCAGCAGAAGGCCCATTCGCTGTCGGTGCTGCCGACGGGCAGGAAGCTGCCGTCGAGATCGGGCCGGAAGTCCTTCAGGTCGCCGTTGTGGCAGAACAGCCAGTGCCGCCCCAGCCATTCGCGCTGGAAGGGGTGGCAGTTGGCCAGCGCCACCGCACCCTGCGTGGCCTTGCGCACGTGGGCCAGCACCGTGCGTGCGCGCAAGGGGTGGCGGCGCAGGAACTCGGCCAGCGGCGCGTCGCAGGCGCGGCCGGTGTCGATGAAGAGGCGGCAGTCGTGGCCGTCGTGAAAGGCCATGCCCCAGCCGTCGGCGTGGTCGCCGGTGTCGCCGCCGCGCGCCGAGAAGCCGCTGAACGAGAAGGTCGCGGCGGTGGGCGTGCTGGCGTTGAGCGCGAAGAGTTCACACATGGGCGCTCGATTGCAACCCAGGCGTCGGCCCGCCCAGGGGCGGAAACGAGGTGCGGGGACCGGCCTGTTCCCGCGTTCGGCGCGCCGCCGGGTCGACTTCAGGGCACGGCCAGCCGGCGTGCCTCGAGCACGTCGCGATGCGCCTCGCCCAGCGCGGCCGCCAGGTGCGCCGCTGCCTCGCGCGCCGCCGAGCGGGCGGCATCCGCGCGCCCTGCGGCCTGGTGCAGGCGCGCCAGGTTGAGACTGGCGTCGCCGGCGAAGACGGAATGCGGCATCTCACCCTGCACCTGGCGCGCGATGTCCAGCGCCCGCTCACCGTCGGACAGCGCCGCGTCCGGGTGGCCGGCGGCGGCCTGGATGCGGCTGCGCAGCAGCAGCACGTTGGACAGCCGGCCGACGCGCACGCCGGTCTGCGCCAGCCGGGCCAGCACCACGTCCACACGCTCCAGCGCTTCGGCCGTGCGGCCTTCGGCCAGCGCCTGTTCGGTCCACAGGCGGTGGTGGGTGATGGAGGCGGGGTCGGTGGGTGGCATCGGGTGCCGTGCCATCAGGACGCTGCCCTGCGCCAAGTGCTGCCGCGCGGCGTCGAAGTGGCCCTGCCATTGCGCCACCGCAGCCAGCGCGTTGATGGCCGCCAGCTCGGTGGACGCCGAGCCGCCCTGGCGCGCCTCGGCACGCAGGTTCTCGAACATCGCCTCGGCCTTGTCGAAGTGGTTCATCAGCCCCCAGGCGTTGGCGATGTTGAACTGCAGGTACTGCGGCAGCGGCGCCGCGGGGTCGTCGCGCCGCACGATGGCAGCCGCGCGCTCGAAGCGCCGCAGCGCGCCCAGCACGTCGCCGGCGTGCAGGCGCATCACGCCCCAGGCGTTGTGCAGGTCGACGGCCTCCACCGTCTGGCTGCGGCCGGCCTCGGCCACCAGTGCCAGCGCGCTGCTGAATTGGCGGTCGGCCTCGCCCGGGCGGCCGTTCAGCGACAGGGCGTAACCCAGATCGCCGGCCACCACTGCGCGCCGCCCGCTGTCCTCGTGGCCACTCGCTTCGAGGTGGTGCTGCGCGAGCAGCGCGTACGTCAGCGCGCCCTGGGCGTCGTTGCGGTTGCGCGCCACCTGCGAACGCCGCATGGCGCAGGTCAGGGCCGTGAGGTGGTTGTCGGGCTCCTCGGCGGCGGCCATTTCGAGCAGGCGCACCCCTTCGTCGATGCGGCCGTTCTCGGCCAGCACGCCGCCGCGCTTGCAGCGGATCAGCGCCGGGATGTCCTGCGCCGGCACCGCGCCGAGCAGGCGTTCGTACATCAGGTTGGCGTCGCGGTCGCGGCCCAGGCTGATGGCCCAGTCGATCAGCACCTGCGCGGCAATGGCGCGGTCGCGTGGGCGCGACAGCGGCACCGATTCCACCAGCTGCATGCGGCGCTCCAGCAGTTCCTCGGCCGACAGGCGTTCGCCCGGCCGCACGCCGGCGGCCATCAGCTTGGTGGCGATCTCCAGCGCCGCTTCACCGTCGCCGAAGTTGCGCCGTGCGAAGTCAGCCTGCACCTGCGCCTCGCGCGTCTGCCACAACGCCACCGTGAGGCCCACCACGAGCGAGCCCAGTCCCAGCGTGACCGCCGTCAGCACCAGGTGGTGCCGGCGCACGAACTTGCCCAGGCGGTAGCGCCGGCTCGGGCGTTGCGCCAGCACGGGCTGGCCGGCCAGGTGGCGCCGCAGGTCGTCGGCCAGCGCCTCGACGCTGGCGTAGCGCTGCCCCGGCGCCTTGGCCAGCGCCTTGGCGACGATGGCGTCGAGGTCGCCGCTCAGTTGCCGCACCAGCGCCCGGTTGCCGCGCACGGCACCGCTGGCCGGCGCCACCTCGGCATGCAGGATGGCGTCTTCCAGCGTCGCCATGGTCACGCGCCCCAGGCGGTAGGGCCGCGCGCCGGTGAGCAGCTCGTAGAGCACGATGCCCAGCGAATACACGTCCGTGGCCACCGTCACCGGCCGCCCCGCCACCTGCTCGGGCGCAGCGTAGTCGGGCGTGACGGCGCGGCCCAGCAGCTCGGTGAGCGCGGCGCCCGGCGCGGGCTCGTCCTCCAGCAGCTTGGCCACGCCGAAGTCGAGCAGGTGCACCTCGCCCTCGTCATTGACCAGAATGTTGCTGGGCTTGAGGTCGCGGTGCACCACCAGGCGCGCATGCGCATGCGTGACGGCCTCGGTGACCTGCAGGAACAGGCGCAGGCGCTGCGACACGGGCAGCGCGCGCTGGCGGCAATGCTGGTCGATGGGCTCACCGAACACGCACTCCATCGCCAGCCAGGGCCGGCCGTCGGCGGTGAGGCCGGCGTCGTACAGGCGCGCGATGCGGGGGTGCTCCAGCGCCGCCAGGATGTCGCGCTCGCGCGCCATGCGCTGCGCCAGCCCCAGCGCCCAGCCGCTGCGCGGCAGCTTCAGCGCCACCTGGCGTTGCAGGCCGCCGTCGGCGCGTTCGGCCAGCCACACCGTGGCCATGCCACCCTGGCCCAGCTCGCGCAGCAGGCGCCAGGGGCCGATGCGCTGGCCGGGTTGGTCGGGCTCCAGAGCGGCCAGCTCCAGCTCACCCGGCGCCAGGCGCAGCGGCGCGCCCAGGAAGGTGTCGGTCTCGCTGGCGGAACGGGCCAGCATGCTGGCCAGCAGCGGCATCAGGGTCTGGTCTTCGGCGGGCAGCTGGCCCAGCCAGCCCACGCGTTCGGCGGGCTGCAGCGCCAGGCCGGCTTCGAGCAGGGCGTTGATGCGGTGCAGACGGGGCGGAGCAACGAGTTCGGGCATGGAGCGTCTTCGCTGAGGCAAGCCGCAGGAAGAACGTATTCTGGCCGGCCAGTCCGCCAGGCGGGCCCGCTTCACCGCCCCAGCATCTGTGCCAGCAGCAGCCGCGCGCGGTCCCAGTCGCGGCGCACGGTGCGGTCGGTGACGCCCAGGGCGCTGCCGATCTCGGCGTCGGTGAGGCCCGCGAAGTAGCGCATCTCGACCACGCGCACCAGGCGCTGATCGACCTTGGCCAGGATCTGCAGCGCCTCGTGCACCGCCAGGATCTCATCGTCGCTGCCGCCCAGCACGGAGGCGGCGCGGGTGTCCAGCGTGACGTGCTCGGCGTCGCCGCCGCGGCGTTCGGCGCTGCGGCGGCGCACGAAGTCGATGATGATCGAGCGCATCGTGGTGGCCGCGTAGGCCATGAAGTGCTCGCGGTCGTTGACGTTGACGCCGCCGTCGCGCTGCATGCGCAGGAAGGCCTCGTGCACCAGGGCCGAGGTGTCCAGCAGCGTGTGGCGCCCGCCACCGGCCAGGCGCGAACGCGCCAGCCGGCGCAGTTCGCTGTACAGCGCGGGGAACAGCGCGCGCACCGATTCCGGCACGGGCGGCTGCGGTGCAGCGGGGTCAACAGGCGGCATGCATGCAGGATAGCGGCCCGGCCTGCCGCCGCAGGTGTGCGGGTGGTTGATCATGCCTGCCGCAGCGGCGCCAGGGCTTCCTGGATGCGCTGCCCCTGTTCCGGCGTGACCATCGACGAGAGCGCCTGCACGAAGCGCGGCTCCTGCGCGCCCGACAGGATGTACTGCCAGCGGTAGGCCGCCAGCAGCTCGGCCTGCAGCGTGCTGCGGTCAGCCGCGTTCAGGCGCCGCAGGTTGCAGCGCGCGAAGTAGTCGGCGTCGGCGGCGGCCTGGGTCTGCAGGATGCCGTCGACCGCGCGCACCAGGCCGATGAATTCCTCGACGGCGCGTTCGTGCTGCGCCGGCGTCAGGCGTCCGTGCTCGCGGCGCCACTCCATCTCGTCCAGGATGGCGTGCTGCGACTCTTCCTTCCAGTGGAACAGGAACACGTCCTTGTACAGCTCGGACAGGTCTTCGTCGGGCTCGATGCTCTGGCGGTAGTGCACCTGCGTGAAGAGCTCGATGTGGCAGGTGAGCGCCAGCACCGCCCAGCTGCCGGCGGCCAGCACCGCATCGGCCACGGCATTGGGCGTCGGTACGAAGCGGTAGCCGGGTGGCATGCCCTCGGCCACCAGCGCGTCGATGCGGCGGAACAGCGCCTGGTGCTTGAGTTCTTCGTCGGTGAAGCGCACCAGCGCTTCCAGCGCCACCTGGTCGCCGAAGCAGTGGCCGCGGCCCACCTCCAGCATCTTGGCGGCGATGAACCGTTCCACCAGGCCGAACATGTTGGCGTAGGTGCGGCCCTGGATCTGGTTGACGAAACGCTGCTCGGCGGGCTCCAGGAAGTCCATCCAGCCGGTGCGCGCCAGGCCTTCGGGCAGGAAGCGTTTGTCGAAGTCGAAGCGGCGGCCGCGGATGACGTCGGCGTCGATGTCCCAGCGGATGCGCTTGGACGCTTCGATGCAGCGCGCGTAGCGTGCGGTGTCGGTCTCGGGGGCGGTGGCAAGCATGGGTGGCCTTTCGGAGTGGCTCTTGAAGTGAGCGGAGTTTCAGGCGGCGCGGCGTTGCGGCGCCAGCTGCAGCAACGAGCGGATCTGCTGCAGGCGCAGCCGCGTGGCCTGGCGGCCGGCTTCGTACACGGCCGGCAGGGCTTCGGTTTCCCACAGGCCCACGCGGCGCTGCAGCGCCAGCTCGATCAGCACCACGTGCTGACCGGCGGCGCGTGCCGCCTCCAGCCGCGCCTGCATCAGGTTGTTGATGAGCGCGGTGCTGACACGTGCCACCAGGCGCGAGGCGCGGTCGACGCGGCGCGGCATGTCGCCGGGGAAGCTGAGCGCGATCACCACGTCGGCGTCTGCGGCAGCCGACACGGGCAGCGGGTCGGCAATGGCGCCGTCCATCAGCGGGCGGCCGTCCACCGGCACGCTGGGGAAGATGAAGGGCAAGGCCATGCTGGCGCGCACGGCCAGGCTCACCAGGCCCTGCTCCAGCACCACGCCGGCGCCGGTGGCGGCGTCGGTGGCGGCCACGCGCAGCCGGGTGGGCAGGTCTTCGAAGCGGGTGTCGCCGAACGCGCCTTCCACGGCACGGGCAATGAGGCTGTCGTCGCGCAGCGCAAACCCTTCGTCGAAGCCGGCCAGGCGCGGCAGGGCCAGCTGCAGCCAGGCGCGCTGGCGGCGCTGGCCGGTGAGCTCGGGGCGCCAGGTGCGCACCGCGGCGGCCAGGGCATCGGCCGGGCGCATGCCCATCGCGATGGTGGCGCCGAACAGCGCACCCGAACTGCAGCCCACCACCACGTCGGGCGCCAGGCCGGCCAGCGCCAGCTCTTCGGCCACGCCGATGGCCGCGGCGCTGCGCACGCCGCCGCTGCCCAGCACCAGGGCCAGGCGGGGTGAACGGGTGGTGCTGGCCGGACGCGCGCCGGGCTTCAGGGGGATGGCTTTCATGGTGGGGACTCCTTCAATCGGGTCCCCAGTACCACGCGGCGCCGGTGCAAAACCGGACAGGGCGGCGCAGACTCCTAGGCCAGCCGCCCCGCCGGCAGGGCCGTGGGCGCTGCGGCCAGGTGCCGCCAGCGCCAGGCGCCCAGCAGCAGGCTCAGCACGGCGCTGGCAGCGGCCAGCGCCGCCACGGCCTCGAAGCCGTCCCAGGGCTGCTGGCGCACCGCGACCATCAGCGCCAGGCCGGCCGCGATGTAGGCGAACACCGGCGCCACGTCCTTCCAGGCCGAGGGCGGGCCCACGCGCGCCGGTGCCCGCATCAGCCACAACACGCCGATGGGCAAGGCCGCCACCGGCACGCACAGGGCGAGCGCGTTGCCCGCCCGCCAGGCCAGCGCCGTGGTGACGACCGCGGTGGCCAGCCAGGCGATGCCGGCGTGACGCAGTTGCATCACCGCGACGGCGCGGTTGAGCGCGCGGCCCTGCGGCATGCCCGGCAGCAAGACCAGCAAGGCCTGCTCGCGCCGGCTCACCCACAGGCTCTTGGGCAGCGTGAAGACGATGCTGAGGCCCGCGGTGGTGAGGCCGATGACGATGCCCACGTGGCCGTTTTGCAGGATGGTCTGCACGCCGACATCCGGCGGCAGTAACACCATCAGCAAGGCGATGCTCCCCAGCCCCACCAGCACCAGGGCGACGCCCACGCCCGCCAGGTGTCGCAGCCAATGCTGGCCGCCGTGCAGCACCACCTCGGCACGAGCCATCACGCTGCGGTGGCCCGGTGCGGCCCGCCGAAGCAAGTGGCTGAGCCACCCACCCGCCAGCCGCTCCATCGGCCCGGCAAGGCGCGCCCACCAGCCGCCCCAGGTGCTGAAGCCCTGCAGCGAGCCGTCGACCCCGCCGTGGCGCCCCAGTTCGCGCCACCGGGCCTGGCGCGCAAACACCCGCGCATGCGCCGGCCCGCCGTGGCCGAACAGGCCGGCCAGGCTCAGTGCCAAGAGGCCCAGCAGCGCCATCGTGGCCACCGCCAGGTGGGCCTGCCAGGCGGCCACACCCGCCTGCCACAGCGGCTGCAGCGCGCCGTGCGCGGCGGGGAGCCCCCACATCACGGGCCAGACGGCCGGCATGAACCAGAGCAGCGGCCAGCGCAGGCACCAGGCCAGGCTGGCCAGGCCGGCAGCGGCCACCAGCAGGCAGCCCGGCCAGCCCAAGCGGCCATCGGCCAGCCACCAGGCCACGGTGCCCAGTGCCAGCGACAGCACGAACCACGCCGCCAGCGCCACGCGCTGCAGCACCCGCACATGCGCGGGCACGAGCCGGGCCGCCAGCGGCTGGTTCTGTTCCAGCAGGCCGCTGATCTGGCCGCCCCACACCAGCAGCGCCAGCGCGACGGCCACGCTGATCAGCATCAGCATGCGCGGCACCGGGCTGGCCAGCCAGGCCACCACAGCCGCGGCGGCCACCAGCATCAGCAGCACGCCCACCCAGGCCCAGCGCGCGCCGCGCCCCAGCTGGCGCCAGGGCATCAGCAGCGCCGCAGATGCGGCCGGATGCGGAATGCCCAGCAGGGCCGGCACCGAGTTCATGTCAGCTCCAGGAACAGGTCTTCGAGGTTCACGCTGTCCACCTGCAGGCCGGCGGGCACGCGGCTCTCGCGCGGCAGGCGCACCAGCACGCGCTCGCGGCCGGCGTCGAGCGCGGTGCTGCGCAGCGCGCCCACGCCCAGGCGGGCCAGCAGCGCGCGCACGTCGGCGCTGGGGCCGGTGAGCAGGCGCACTTCGTCGAGCAGTTCGTCCAGCGGCGCCTGCAAGGCGATGCGGCCGGCGTTCAGGAAAGCCACGTTGAAGGCCACGCGCTGCAGGTCGGACAGGATGTGGGTGGAGAACACCACCGTGGTGCCGCGGCTCAGCACCTGCTCGACCAGCTCGCGCAGGAAGTCGCGCCGGCCGGCGGGGTCGAGGCTGGCGACGGGTTCGTCCAGCACCAGCAGGTCGGGCTCGTGGGCCAGGGCGCGGATGATGGACAGGCGCTGCTGCTGCCCACCCGACAGCTTGCGGATGGGCGTGTGGCGCGGGATGTCCCAGCGCGACATCAGCCCTTCCACCTTGGCCTCGTTCCAGCGCGGGTAGAAGCTCTTGAAGTAGGCCAGCAGCTGGCTGGCGCTGAAGCCTTCGAAGAGCGCGCTGTGCTGCGGCACGTAGCCGATGCGCGCGCGCACGGCGTCGTCGAGGACGGCGGCGTCCTGGCCGAACAGCTGCACCCGGCCGGCTTGCGCCTGGCGCAGGCCGAGCAGGGTTTCGAGCAGCGTGGTCTTGCCGGCGCCATTGCGGCCCAGCAGGCCCACCACCTGGCCGGGCAGCAGGCGCCAGCTGAGCGCGTCGAGCACGCCGGGGCCCTTGGGATAGGCCACCGTGATGCCGGCGAGTTCGGCGCAGGGCGTGTCGGGTTGCAGGTCGGCGGCGCTCATGGTTGTGGGTCTTCCTCGTCGAGCAGGGCTTTGAAGAGGCCGAGCACTTCGGCCTTGGGCAGTTGCAGCTGCTGCGCTTCCTGCGCCGCGCGCGCCAGCGTGGGCCGCAGCAGTTCGATGCGCGTAGCGGCGGATTGGGCGCGGCGGTGCTGCGCCGCCACCACCATCGACAGGCCGCGGCGGCGCTCGAGCACACCTTCGGCCTCGAGCATCGAGTAGGCCTTGGAGATGGTCATCGGGTGCACGGCCAGCGCCTGCGCGAGTTCGCGCACCGAAGGGATCTCGTCACCCGCCCTGATCTGCCCGGCCGCCACGCGGCGCTTCACCTGCTCGATGAGCTGGCGGTAGATCGGCTCGGGCGAGCCGGTGTTGATGCTGACGAAGTGGGTGGCGTCCACGGAGAGGGCTGGCAACGTGTACTAGTACAATAGTACACATGGACAGCCGGTGTCAAGCGGCGATGAACCGCCGCCCGCTCAACGCTCCCTGAACGCCTCCTGCGACTTCAACATCGGCCGCAGCAGGAAACCCAGCACGCTGCGCCGCCCGGTGCGGATCTCCACCTGCCCGGTCATGCCCGGCAGCACCGCCAGCGGCTTGCCGCCGGCGGCCGGGCTCAGCGTGGAGACATCGGCGCGCACCAGGGCGCGGTACCAGGTGCCCTCGGGCAGCGATGCACGGTCAGGGTCGCCCATCGCGTCGGGGCTGATCGACACCACCGTGCCCTGCAGCGCGCCGTAGATCGTGTACTCGTAGCTGCTGAGCTTGATCTGCACGTCCTGCCCGGTCTTCACGAAGCCGATGTCGGCCGGCTTGATGCGCGCTTCCACCAGCACGCGCGGGCCGATGGGCAGCAGTTCCATGATGGGCGCGCCGGGACCGATGACACCGCCCAGCGTGTTGGCCTTGATCGACTTCACCACGCCCTTCACCGGCGACACCAGGGTCGTGCGGCGCAGCGCGTCGTCGCGCACCACCATCTGCTCTTCGAGCATCGCAAGATCGGTGCGCACACGCGCCAGTTCGGCCACCGCATCCTGGCGAAAGCGGTTGATGCGCTCCTGCGTCTGCAGCTGCAGGTCGTTGAGCTGGCGCCGCACGCGCATCACCTCCACCTCGCTCATCAGACCCTTGGCCGACATGGTCTCGGCCATGCCCAGCTCGCGCTGCAGCAGGCCGGCGCTGCGGCGGTTGGTTTCCACCGCCTCGTTCAGCGCACGCTGGCGTGCGTCGTAGCTCTCGGTCTCGGCGTCGACGATGGGCTCGGGCAGTTCGGAAGGGAACTCCAGCGCCTTGCCGCCGGCCTCGGCCTGCAGGCGCGCCTGCGTGCCCTGCAGCGCCTGCTTGCGCGCATGGCCCTCGGCCTGCTGCGCTTCCACGCGCGTGGGGTCCAGCAGCGCCAGGGCCTGGCCTTCGGCCACCTGCTGGCCTTCCTTGACCATCAGCTCGCGCAGGATGCCGCCTTCGAGGCTGGCGATGATCTGCTCGCGCCCGTCGGGCACCACGCGGCCGTTGGCCTTGGCGATGATGTCCACCTGCGCCACCGAGGCCCAGGCCACGGCCACGGCAATACCCACCAGCAGCAGGTAGACGGCCCACATCGCCCCCGGCGCCGGCTCCAGGATCTGCGCGGCATTGACGGGGCTGACGAAGGGCACGTCGTCGCTGTGCAGCTCGGGGCCGCGGCGGCGGCGGAAGACCGGAAAGCCCATCGCGCTACGGCCTCACACCGTGGCTTCGCGCTGCACCGGCTGTGCGCTCGGGTGCATGTGCACGTTGCCGGCGGCGGCCGGCGCGGCGGCCGGGCGCTGGCCCGAGAGCGCGGCCAGCACCTGGTCTTTCGGGCCGTCCATCACCACGCGGCCGGCGTCGACGACGACCACGCGGTTCACCAGCTCCAGCACCGCGGGCCGGTGCGTCACCATCACCAGCGTGCAGCGGCCGCAGGCCTCTTTCAGCTGGCGCAGGAAGGCCACTTCGCTCTGCGCGTCCATCGAGCTGGTGGGCTCGTCCATCAGCAGGATCTGCGGCTGCGTCACCAGACAGCGCGCCAGCGCGACGAGTTGGCGCTGGCCGCCGGACAGCAGCGTGCCACCCTCGCCCACCGGCAGTTCCCAGCCCTTGGGGTGCGAAGCCACCAGGCGATCCAGCCCCGTGACCTTGGCCACTTCCACCAGGCGCGCCGCGTCGGCGGCGGGGCGGTCGAGCAGCACGTTGTCGCGCAGCGTGCCGTTGAAGAGGCGCGGGTCCTGGGCCACGAAGCCGACGCGGGCGCGGAAGTCGGAAGGGTCGATCTGGCGCAGGTCGATGCCGTCCACTTCCACATGGCCTTCGCTCGGCTGGTACAGGCCCGCCATCAGGCGCAGCACGGTGCTCTTGCCGCTGCCGATGCGGCCCAGCACGGCCACACGTTCACCCGCCTCGAAGCGCAGCGTCACGCCCTTCAGCACGCGCGGGCCCTCGGCGCCCTTGTTCGCGGGGTAGGAAAAGCCCACCTCGGCCAGGCCCACCTTGCCGGTGAGCTCGCGCTTGGGCAGGTAGACGCGGCCGGGTTCGCGTTCGATGGGTTTGCGCATCACGTCGTCGAGCGCGCGCATTGCGGCGCGCGCGCCCTGGTAGCGCGTGGCCAGGCTCGTGACGCTGGACAGCGGCGCCACCGCGCGGCTGGCGAACATCACGGCGCCGATGAGCGCGCCGCCGGTGATCACCTTCTCGTCGATCAGGTACACGCCCCACACCAGCATCACCAGCGACACCAGCTGCTGCGAGATGGCCGACAGGTTCATGGTCCAGGCCGTGATGCTGCGCGACTTCAGCATCGCGGTGGCGGCCGCGGCGGTGGCGTTCTCGTAGAGGCGCAGGAAGCGGCCCTGCGCGCCGGCGGCCTTCAGGTCTTCCAGCCCGTCGACGGCTTCCACCAGCACGCCGTGCAGGTCGGCCTGCTGCGCCATGTGGCTGCTCATGGCGCGCAGGTGCGGCCGAGCGGCGAAGGCGGAGCTCGGCGCTGATTTCTTGAAAGTGGGCGAGATGCTCGGAGTGGCAGTTGAAGCTCTGGATGAGGTTGGAGATGAAGTGGGTGATTTCCATGGCCTCATGGTCGGAGAACGACTGCAGTTCGTCGAGCAGCTGGGCCCGGTCGCTGGTCGGCGAGAACATGCGGCCCAGAAAGGCGTGAATGCGCATCAGCCGCTGCTGGGCGGCCAGTGCGGCCAGCTGGGAGTTGTGGTAGTGGTAAGCGGGATAAGTGTACATGGCTGGCTGGCCGAGTGGCGAGTCGACGACGAGCACGGGATGGAGCTGATGCTCGCCGGGCATCGCTTCAACTGCACTGCCACTGTCGGTGGACGGCCGCTGGAACAGTTGCTGCTGCGGCTGCTGTTGGAGAGCGGCAAAGCTGGTGGCAATGTCAGTGGCTGACATGACTTGCGGCGCGCGCTTGTCCGGCGACGCGGACAGGCTGGCGAGAAAGTCGCCGTCGTCGTGGCAGAGCAGCGGCGTGTCGTCGGGCAGCGGCAGCGCTGCGTACGACAGCGGAGCAGAGAATTGTCTGAGCGACGACGAGG
>CAYREA010000060.1:0-24091 GCA_964423075.1 uncultured Rubrivivax sp.
TGGGGCCGGTGTCGCCTTCGCCGATGCGCTTGTGGTCCTGGCTGGTGGCCAGCGTCAGCGTGGTCTTGCCGTCGCACACGACGATGAAGCTGGCCTCTTCGCCGGCCATGAACTCCTCGATGACCACACGCGCGCCGCCGGCGTTGTGCGCCACGCCCAGGCTGTTCGTGCCCAGCATGTCGTCGATGGCGGCGTGGGCCTCGGCTTCGTCCATCGCCACCACCACGCCCTTGCCCGCCGCCAGGCCGTCGGCCTTGATGACGATGGGCGCGCCGTGTTTGGCCACGTGGGCGTGCGCGGCCTTGGCTTCGGTGAAGCTGGCATACAGCGCGGTGGGTATGCCGTGGCGCTGCATGAACTCCTTGGCGTGGGCCTTGGAGCTTTCGAGCATGGCCGCGGCCTTCGTCGGGCCGAAGATGCGCAGGCCGCGGGCACGGAACAGGTCCACCACGCCGGCCGCCAGCGGGGCCTCGGGGCCCACGACGGTGAGCGCGATCTTCTCGGCGGCCGCGAAGTCGGCCAGTTCCTCGGGGCTGGCCAGCGGCACGTTCTTCAGCGCCGGATCGGCCGCGGTGCCGCCGTTGCCGGGCGCCACGAACACGGTCTGCACGCGTTCGCTCTGCGCCAGCTTCCAGGCCAGCGCATGTTCACGGCCGCCGCCACCGATGACTAGTACCTTCATTCAGTGATCAAGGCGTTGTGATAGACGTCCTGGACATCGTCCAGGTCCTCGATCACGTCCAGCAGCTTCTGCATCTTCACGGCGTCTTCGCCGCTCACCTCGACCGGGT
Organism: uncultured Rubrivivax sp.; assembly: GCA_964423075.1. Taxonomy (GTDB): domain Bacteria; phylum Pseudomonadota; class Gammaproteobacteria; order Burkholderiales; family Burkholderiaceae_C; genus Rubrivivax. The sequence continues at coordinate 792 of CAYREA010000060.1, forward strand.
TCTCGGCGCGCCAGGTCACCTCGGCCACCTCGGGCTTCAGGCCGGCGGCTTCGAGCGCGGCCTTCACGGCCTCGAACTCGGCGGGGCCGGTCAGCACCTCGATGGCACCGTCGTCGTCGGTGATCACGTCTTCGGCGCCGGCTTCCAGTGCCACCTCCATCACCTTGTCTTCGCTGGTGCCGGGTGCGAACACCAGCTGGCCGCAGTGCTTGAACTGGAAGGCCACGCTGCCTTCGGTGCCCATGTTGCCGCCGTGCTTGGAAAAGGCGTGGCGCACCTCGGCCACGGTGCGCACGCGGTTGTCGGTCATGCAGTCGACGATGATGGCCGCGCCGCCGATGCCGTAGCCTTCGTAGCGGATCTCCTCGTAGTTCACGCCTTCGAGGTTGCCGGTAGCCTTGTCGATGTTGCGCTTGACGGTGTCGACCGGCAGGTTGACGGCCTTGGCCTTCTCGATGGCCAGCCGCAGGCGCGGGTTGGCCGATACGTCGCCGCCGCCCAGGCGGGCCGCGACCATGATCTCGCGGATCACCCGCGTCCAGGCCTTGCCGCGTTTTTCATCCTGCCGCCCCTTGCGGTGCTGGATGTTGGCCCATTTGGAATGACCAGCCATGAGGGTCTACTGAAAGCGCTGTGGAAGACCGGTGAGTTTACCCGCCGGCCCTTGCAGGCGGGTTCAGAAGCGGCGGCCGAGCATCAGGCTGAAGACATCAGGGTCGGCCTTCACGTCCACTTGGCGCGCCACCTCGCCCAACCCCGGCGTGGTGGTGGTGAGGGTGGCGGTGGTGCGGATGGTGTAGCGCGACCAGGCCAGGTCGGCCACCCAGCCCGGGGCCAGGGGCCATTCGGCACCCAGTTTGATCACCCCGCCCCACCCGGACTTCAGTTCGGCGCGGCTGCTGCTGCCGCCAAAGGCGGCGGTGTAGGCGTCGGTGACGCGCCGTTGGGTGAAGAAGGTGCGGTTGACGCCAAAGGCGCCATAGGTCGCAAGCGGCCCCAGGCGGCCGATCTCGCCCTGCAGCAGCAGCGCGGGGAACCAGGCGCGGGCGCTGCCGACTTGCCCCAACGCCGCGGCGGCGCCCGCACCGTTGAATTTGACGGTCGGCGGCGTGCCGGCCTGGGCCAGCAGCGACCAGCGCCCACCCAGCGGATGGGTGTAGGTGAGCGCCAGCGTTCCGGCGTCGGCGATGTCGGCCTGCACCCCGGGCGGCGTGGTGCCTGGCGCGCCCTGCAGGTCGCCGGACTCGGTGTTGAAGCGGATCGCGGCATAGCCCAGCTTGAAGCTGGGCGCGGGCTCGCTGCCCTGCGCGTGCAGCAGCGGGCTGGCCAGCATGAGAAGGGCGGCGCGCGCCACGAAGACGGTTTTCACGGATGTCACTCCAGGTTGTTGGGTAGGGGCCGCACTGTCGGCAGCGCCGCGCGGGGCGTCTGCGGGCGCATGTCCCCGTCCAGGCGGCACCGGCGCGGCCCCGGGCGTGCAGCCGGGACGACCGTCCCGGGCCGCAGCGCCGCCCGGGACCAGGGTCCCCCGGCCGTGCGGCAAGGCCACCCGGCGCGCCGGCAACGGGACAGCAGGCCCACGACAGCGCCGGCGCCGCTGACCACACTGCCTGGCATCGACAGCCCGCTCCACCGACGCCATGAACAGCACCCTCGAATCCGACTACGCCTTCATCCGCGACCCCGTGCGCCGCCGCCTTGCCCTGCACGCCTTCACCCCGCAGCGGCCGCTGCCCGAGCGCGAGCTGCCTTCCCCGCCCGCGCCGGTGCAACAAACCCAGCACATCCGCTTCTTTGACTTCCCCAGCTCGCCCTTCTGCATCAAGCTGCGCGCCATCCTGCGCCACAAGGGCCTGCAGTTCGAGGCGCTGGACCCGCTGCACCCGCGCCACTGGCTGGAGGTGCAGCGCCGCGGCAGCGGCAAGGTGCCGGCGTTGGACATCGGCGGGAGGTTCGTCAGCGACTCCACCGACATCGCCTACCTGCTGGACACGCTGTTCCCTCAGCAGCCGGTGCTGCCCACGCACCCGCGTGCTGCCGCGCTCAGCCACGCCATCGAGGAGTGGGCCGACGAGTCGATGTACTTCGTGGGCCTGCACTACCTGTGGCTGCACCCACGCGCCGCCGGCCAGGTGGCGCCGCTGTTCGGCAGCAACCTGATCGGGCGTCTCGCCTACCCGGCCTACCGCTGGCTGATACGCCGCCAGGTGCGCGGCCAGGGCACGGGGCGCAAGACGCCGGCGCAGATCGAAGCCGACCTGCAGCGCCACCTGCAGCATGCCGACGCCCTGCTGGCCGACAGCGCCTTCCTGCTCGGCCAGCAGCCCTGGCTGTGCGACTTCGCGCTGTTCGGGCAGCTGGCCTTCCTGCTGCGCGCCCGCGCCAGCCGCGGTTTCGTGGAAGCGCACCCGCGGCTGATGGTCTACGTCGAGCGACTGCGCGCGCTGTCGCACCCGGGGGGCAGGTCATGAGCCATGTGTTGCATCACGAGGCCGACCACGTCATCGTCGGCGGCGGCAGCGCCGGCTGCGTGCTGGCCGCGCGCCTGAGCGAGGATCCGCGTAACCACGTGCTGCTGGTGGAAGCCGGCGGCGCGGGCACCGGGCCGCTGATCGACATCCCCGCCGCGCTGGTGGCGATGCTGCCCACGCGCATCAACAACTGGGCCTTCCAGACCGTGCCGCAGCCCGGCCTGAACGGCCGCCGCGGCTACCAGCCGCGCGGCAAGGCACTCGGCGGCAGCTCGGCCATCAACGCCATGGTCTACATGCGCGGCCACCCCAGCGACTACGACGGCTGGGCCGCCGAGGGCAACCCCGGCTGGAGCTGGCAGGACGTGCTGCCGCTGTTCAAGCGCGCTGAGAACAACGAGCAGTTCGACGACGATTTCCACGGCCGCGGCGGCCCGCTGAACGTGGCCCGGCTGCGCACCGACAACCCCTTCCACGCCCACTTCCTGGCCGCGGCGCGCCAGGCCGGCTACCCGCTGAACCCCGACTTCAACGGCGCCGAGCAGGAAGGCCTGGGCCTGCACCAGGTGACGCAGAAGGACGGCCAGCGCCACAGCGCCTTCCGCGCCTACCTGGAGCCGGCGCTCAAGCGCCCCAACCTGCACGTGCTCGGCGGTGCCAGCGCGCAGCGGCTGCTATTCGACGGCCGCCGCGCCACCGGCGTGGAGGTGCGGCGCGATGGCCGGCTGCTGACGCTGGGCGCGCGGCGCGAGGTGGTGGTGAGCTGCGGTGCGCTGCAGTCGCCGCAACTGCTGATGGTCTCGGGCGTGGGCGACCCGGCGGCGCTGGCCGCCCACGGCGTGCCGGTGCGGCACGCGCTGCCCGGTGTGGGGCGCAACCTGCACGACCACATCGACTTCATCTTCGGCCACCGCGTGCGCAGCACCGAGCTGATGGGTGTGTCGCTGGGCGGCAGCCTGCGCCTGCTGCGCGAGGTGATGCGCTGGCGCCAGCAGCGCCGCGGCATGCTCAGCAGTAACTACGCCGAGGCTGGTGGCTTCCTGCGCAAGTGCACGGCATCACCGGCGCCCGACTTCCACCTGATGTTCGTCACTGCCATGGTCGACGACCACGCGCGCCGCCTCAATCTGGGCCATGGCTACTCGTGCCACACGGTGCTGCTGCGGCCCAAGAGCCGCGGCACGGTGCGGCTCCAAGGCCCGGGCATGGACCAGCCTCCGCTGATCGACCCCGGCTTCTTCAGCGCCCCCGAAGACGTGGACGACATGGTGCAGGGCTTCCGGATGACGCGCCACCTGCTGCGCCAGCCTGCGCTGGCGCGCCACGCCTGCCGCGACCTCTTCACCGAGGGCGTGGAGAGCGACGAGCAGATCCGCGCCGTGCTGCGCCAGCGCTGCGACACCGTCTACCACCCGGTGGGCAGCTGCCGCATGGGCAGCGACGCGCTGGCGGTGGTAGACCCCGAACTGTGTGTACATGGCCTGGCCGGGCTGCGGGTGGTGGATGCGTCGGTGATGCCGCGCATCGTGGGTGGCAATACCAACGCGCCGACCATCATGATCGCCGAGAAGGCGGCCGAGCTGATACGGGCTTCAGCCTGACAGGCTGTCACCAGCCGAGGGTGTTCCCGGATTGGTGGCTCGGATTGGGCCCCGTACCTTGTGCCGTGTGGCGAACAGCCACGCCCACAACGATCCGAGGAGACCGCCGTGCACCACAAGATCACCGCCTTTGCCGCCGCCACACTCAGCCTGGCCGCCAGCCTGGCGCTGGCCCAGACCAACATCGACAAGCTCAAGCAGATGAAGGTCGCCACCACCGACCTGAACATCCCCGTGGTGGCGCAGACCGGCCGCAACGCCGATGCGATCAAGGCCAACCTCAAGCGCGTGAAGCTGCCGCCGGGTTTTGCCATCGATCTGTACGCCGTGGTGCCCGACGCGCGCCACATGGCGGTGGCACCGAGCACCAACATGCTCTTCGTCGGCACGCGCAAGACCACGGTCTGGGCCGTGACCGACCGCAACAGCGACGGCGTGGCCGACGAGGTGAAGTCCTTCGCGCCCAGCCTGAAGTTCAGCAACCCGAACGGCGTGTGCTGGACCAAGGACGGCTTCCTCATCGTGGCCGAGCACAACCGCGTGCTCAACTTCCCCGCCGCCGAGTTCTTCTACGAAGGGCCGGACGTGGCGGTGATCGAAGTGGTGCCGCAGGGCAAGCTGATCCCGCCCGAGGAGGAAAGCTACAACCACGGCGCGCGCACCTGCCGCATCGGGCCCGACGGCAAGCTCTACATCACGCTGGGCCAGCCGCACAACGTGCAGCCGCGCGACAAGATCAAGCTCTACACCGACACCGGCATCGGCGGCATCGTGCGCCTGAACGCCTTCGACGGCACCGGCCGCGAGGTGTACGCCACCGGTGTGCGCAACTCGGTGGGCCAGGACTTCAACCCCAAGGACGGCAGCCTCTGGTTCACCGACAACCAGACCGACGGCATGGGCGACGACATCCCGGCCGGCGAGCTGAACCGCGCCACCCGGGCCGGCCAGTTCTTCGGCTATCCGTGGAAGCAGGGCAAGACGCGCATCACCGAACACGGCTACGACAAGGACCCGCTGCCGGCCAACATCACCGATCCGCAGGTCTACATGGACGCGCATGCGGCCGACCTGGGCATGAGCTTCTACACGGCCAAGGCCTTCCCGGCCAAGTACCAGGGCGGCATCTTCTCGGCCCAGCACGGTTCGTGGAACCGCACCAAGCCGATCGGCGCGCGCATCATGTTCACCAGCCTGAAGGCCGACGGCACGGCCGACAAGACCGAGGTCTTCGCCGACGGCTGGCTCGACGAGACCGGCATCTACCGCGGCCGCCCGGTGGACGTGGCGGTGGCCAAGGACGGCTCGCTGCTGATCAGCGACGACTTCGCCGGCGCCATCTACCGCGTCACCTACACGGCGCCTTGAAGCGGGCTGCCTTGCTGATGGGCCTGGCCGCGGCGGCATCCTGCGCCGCGGCGCAGGATGCCGAAGCCGGCCGCGCCAAGGCCGCGCCCTGCGCCGTGTGCCATGGCGCCCTGGGCATCTCGGTGGCGCCCGATGCGCCCAACCTGGCCGGCCAGCCGGCGCTGTACCTGGCGGCGCAGCTGCGCGCCTACCGCAGCGGCGCGCGCAAGCACGAGGTGATGACGCTGATGGCCAAACCACTCAGCGACGCCGACATCGCCAACCTGGCGGCCTGGTTCGCGTCGATCAAGGTCGAGGCCACCGCGCCCTGACTCAGGGCTGGCCCCATTCGCCGGGTGGGCGTGCGGCGTAGTCGGCCAGCGCGTCCATCACCAGCCTGGCGCGTGCCGACAGGCGCGGCGCCGGCGGCGCCACGGCATAGAGCTCGAAGGGCACGCTGCGCCATTCGGGCAGCACCGTCTGCAGCCGGCCCGCGCGCAGGTCCTCCTGCACCGCGAACAGCGGCAGCACCGCGATGCCCATGTCGAGCCGCACCAGCTGCAGCAGCACTTCGAAGCTGTTGACGCGCACGCGCTGCGGCGGCGGGCTGTCGTCCATGGCCCACAGGCCGCGCGGGCCCAGCTCGCTGTGGTCCAGGCCCACGTGCCGGGCCAGGTCGGCGGCCTCGCGCGGCACGCCGTGGCGCTGCAGGTAGGCGCTGCCGGCCACCATCTGGCCGTGCAGCACGGCCAGGCGGCGCGCGATGAAGCGCGAATCCGGCAGCGGGCCCACGCGCACCGCCACCTCCACCGCGCCGGACACCAGGTCGAGCTTGCGCTCGTCCAGCGCCAGGTCGAAGCGCAGCGCCGGGTGCGCCGCCATCAGGCGCGCCACCACCGGCGCGATCAGCGCCACGCCCAGCAGCGACTGCGGCGCGGTGATGCGCACGGTGCCGCTGACGCCGTCGCCGTCGCCGCCGATGTCGTCACAGGCCGCGTCCAGCTCGGCCAGCAGGGCGCGGCAGCGTTCGTGGAAACGCCGGCCGGCGTCGGACAGCGCCATGCCGCGCGTGCTGCGGTGGATCAGGCGTACATGCAGTTCGGCTTCCAGGCGCGCGATGCGCCGGCTCACCATCGAAGGCGAAATCGCCAGCCGGCGCGCCGCTTCGGCGTACCCACCGCATTCGGCAACGGTGACGAAGGTCTGCAGCGCGGCCAGGTCGCGCGTCAAGGCCGCGCCTGCCCCAGGCCGTGCTCGCGCGCGGTGACGATGGCCATCGCGCGGGAGGCCACGCCCAGGCGCTCGAACAACAGCGAGACCTGGTTGCGCACCGTCTTCTCGGCCAGGCCCAGCGTGGCGGCGATCTGCGCGTTGTCGCGGCCCTGCGCCAGCAGCTCCAGCAGCTGGCGGCCGCGCGGCGTCAGCGCGGCCAGCGGGCCTTCGGCCTGGGCCGCGCCGGCGGCGGGCAGGAACTGCTCGATGGCCTCGCGCGCCCGCGCCCAGCCGGGCTCGTCTTCCAGCAGCAGGTGGTTGCGGCTGTCGATGGGCACCAGCGTGGCACCCGGTATCTGCGTGGCCAGCAGGCGCCCTTCCTCGAAGGGCACGCGCACGTCCTCGCGGCTGTGCAGCACGAGCGTGGGGCAGCGCACACGCGGCAGCAGCGCCGTCACGTCGATGGTGTTGAACGCGCGCATGAAGCGCGCAGCGTTCGTGGGCGAGGTGGACACACGCTCCAGCTCGTTGAACCAGGCGTGCTGCTCGGCTTTGCCGCCGGGGATGAACTGGGTGGTGAAGAACTGGCGGAACGAGGGGTCGGCGCGGCCCCAGCCCAGTTCCGCCAGGCGGCACATCATCTCGGCCTCTTCGGCCTGCTGGCGCGTGGCGCTGCGCACCAGGCGGCCGCGCGCGTAACCGCCCTGCAGCACCAGGTGCGTCACGCGCTCGGGATGCTTGACGGCGTAGGCGATGGCGATGGACGCGCCCTGCGACACGCCCAGCAGCGCGAAACGTTCGCCGCCCGCCTCGTCGGCCACGGCTTCCAGGTCGCGCAGCCAGCTGTCGAAGGACAGGTCGGCCACGTCCCAGTCCGACAGCCCGCAGCCGCGTTCGTCGTAGCGCAGCAGGCGGTGGCGAGCCGAGAAGTGCGCCAGCACATGGCGCCAGACTGGACTCTCGGCGTCGAACTCCAGGTGCGACAGCCAGGTGGCGGCCTTGATCACCGTCGGCCCCTGGCCACTGGCGGCATAGGCCAGGCGCGCGCCGTCGTGGCTGCGCAGGAAGCGGATCTTCTGCGTCGGCGTGGGCATGGACGATAGGCCTCGCAATCAGGTGGCGGCGATTCTGTCAGCGCCCGCCGGATTGCGCCTGCATGCATTTGTGTGATGCAGGCGATGCAATGTGCAGGGGTTTCGGGACGCTGGTCCCTGTACTGCCGGCCCTGGGCGCCGCCGGGCCGCGGGCCAGGGGCCCTGGTCACGCGACAGCCCGGCCGCGGCTGGCGACAGTGCAGGCATGCAGCACGCCAGCACCCACCCCGACCCCGACGCCAGCCAGCGCCTGGCCCACTGGCTGCAGGCCAGCGCCGCCGGCGACGCCGCCGCCTTCCGCAGCCTGCACCGGGCCACCCACCAGCGCCTGCTGCTGGTGGCGCTGGAAGTGCTGGGCCAGCGCGAGCGCGCCGAAGAAGCCCTGCAGGAGGCCTACCTCAAGGTGTGGCGCCACGCCGAGTCCTTCGACCCGCGGCTGTCGCGCCCCATGACCTGGATGATGCGCATCGTGCGTCACACCGCCATCGACCAGTGGCGCGCGCGCCAGGGTGAACTGGCAGCGACGGTGCCGCTGTCCGAGGATCTCGCCGACAGCCTGCCCGACCCCGCCGGCACCCCCGAGCAGCATTGCCTGCTCGCACGCATGCGGCGCGACGTGGAAGGCGCGCTGGCGGCCCTGCCGCGCGCCGAGCGCCAGGCCGCGGGCCTGGTGCTGTACCAGGGCTGCACACCCGCCGAGGCGGCGCGCGCCAGTGGCCTGCCCGCCGATCAGGGCCGGCTGCCGCTGCGCCGCGCCGTCACGCAGCTGCGACGCCAGCTCCGGCTACCGGGCAGCGAACGGCTGGCGGCATGAAACCGCAGCGCTGCCTGGCCGAGCCGGGTGACGTGACCACGGCCCACCGCCTGTACTTCGGCCTGCTGGGCACCGCTTTCGCCGGGCTGGGGCTGGCCAGCCTGCTGGCGCCGGGCGCACTGCCGCCACTGCACGCGCGCTGCATCGGCGCCATGGCTTTGGCTCAGGCGCTGCCGTGGCTGCTGGCGCTGCGCGAACGCGACAGCGCCAGCCTGCGCATCCCCTTGGCCCAGGCCCTGGCCACGGCGCTGGCGCTGGTGCTGGCGCCGCTGGCGCGCGGCGAGGTGCCCGCCTGGCCGCCGCTGCTGGGCGCGGCGCTGGCGGGGGCCGGCAGCGCGCTGCTGCTGTGGCACGACCGCATGCTGCAGGCGCCGGCCGAACGCGCCGACCCCGCGCTGGTGGCCGCTGGCACCACACTGGCCCTGGCCGCCGCGGCGCTGGCGCTGGCGCCGGCCTGGGCGGCGCGCCTGTGGCCCTGGCCGCTGCCGCCGCGTGCCGCCCTGCTGTATGCCGCGGCCTTCGCCGGCTGGGGCACGGCCGCGGCCATGCTGGCGCGCGAGCGCCGGCGCGCCGCGCGGCGGCTGGCGCTGCTGGGGCTGCTGGCCCTGGGCAGTGGCGTGGCAGCCGTATCGCTGGCCCACCTGGGCGTCTTCCGCAGCAGCGCCGGCGCGGCGGCCTGGCTGGGTCTCTTCGGCCTGCTGGCGGCGCTGGCGGCCTGGCGGCTGCGCGCGCGCCACTTCGCCTTGCATCCGCTGCAACACTGAAGTGCGCCGCGGCCGGCGTGGCGGCCTCGTAGGTGGTGGCGACATCCACTCAACCCGAGGTCTTTCATGTTCCTGCTTGCCACCTTTCGCAGCACCGCTGCCGCCGCCCTGGCGGCGCTGGCTCTCGGCACGGCCCAGGCCGCGCCAGTCGCCACCTACAGTTTCGGCGCCGCCGACTTCGTGGGCGGCGGCTTCCTGTCGGGCAGCCTCACGGCCACCCTGCTGCCCAGCGCCACCCTGCCGCCGCCTTTTGTGCTGCCTTCCGGCAGCGCCGGCTTGGCCGAGGTGCTGGCCTTCGAGGCCAGCTTCAGCGGCAACGCGCGCCTGCCCGACGCCCAGTTCGACGCCAGCGAGTTGCAGTCGGTGCGCCTGCTCGACAGCGGCACTTTCGCCGGCAGCACGCAGACGGTGCAGTCGGTGCCGGCGATCCTGGAGATCCTGGCCTTCGACGACGAGACCGAGGTGTCGCTGCAGTTCCTCTTTGCCGCCTCGCAGGAGCTGTTCGATGCCTTCCTGCCCTTCGCTGCCCCCGGCGCCCGCCGCGGCGCCGAGATCAACGACACCAGCGACGACACCGGCCGGCGCTTCACCCTCAACGCGGGCGCCGAACTGATCGGCGCCAGCTTCGACCCGACCCTGCCGCCGCCCGTGGCGCAGGTACCCGAACCCGGCAGTGCCGCGCTGGCCGGCGCGGCACTGCTGGCCGCTGCGCTGGTGCGGCGGCGCCGGCGCTGAAACCGGACGGGGCTGCGGCCCCGCCAGCGCCAGAACCCGGCATCGGCCCTGGGGCCGGCGCCCCGGCTTGCGCCGCGCCGGGCATCCGCCGCCTGCCGCGACCCCGTAGGTGCCCACATCGCCGCCACACGAGCCCGTCATGACTGCATCCGCCACCTGCCCGCCACAAGCCCAGCGCACCCTCGCCGACCTGCCCACCCCACCCGGCCTGCCGCTGCTGGGCCAGGCCCTGGCACTGAAGCCGCTGCAGCTGGCGCGCCAGCTGGAAGACTGGGGCCGCGACATCGGGACACCCTACCGACTCAAGATCGGCCCCCGCACGCTGGTGGTGTTCGACGACGCCGAGGCCATGCAGGCGCTGCTGCGCAGCCGCCCCGAGGGCGTGCGGCGCAACCGCAACATCCAGCCGGTGTTCGCCGAGATGGGCATCAACGGTGTGTTCTCGGTGGAAGGCGAAGGCTGGCACGCGCAGCGCCGGCTGGTGATGCAGGCGCTCAACCCGAGCCACTTCCGCGCCTTCCACCCCACGCTGCTGGCCATCACCGAACGCCTGCACCGGCGCTGGGCCGCCGCGGCCGAGGAAGGCCGCACGCTGGAGATGACCGACGAGCTGGTGCGCTACACGGTGGACGTCACCAGCGCGCTGGCCTTCGGCGAAGACCCCAACACGCTGGAGCGCGGCAGCGACACCCTCCAGCGCCACCTGGCCGCCATCTTCCCGATGGTGATGAAGCGCGTGATGGCGCCCTGGCCTTACTGGCGCCACGTCCGCCTGCCGGCCGACCGCCGGCTGGAACGCGACCTGGCCGCCGTGCACGCCCATGCCCACCAAACCATCGCCCGTGCCCGCCAGCGCCTGGCCCAGGACCGCCCGGCGCAGCCGCGCCACGCGCTGGAAGCGATGCTGATGATGGCCGGCCGCCCCGAGGGCGGCTTCGACGACGCCACCATCGTCGCCAACGTCATCACGCTGCTGCTGGGCGGCGAGGACACCACGGCGCACAGCCTGGCCTGGACGATGCTGTTCCTGACGCAAGACCCCTTGCTGCAGGAGCGCCTGCACGGCCAGGCCCGGGCCCTGGTGGGCAACGCGCCGGTGTGCCCGCACCACGAAGGCATCCGGCAGCTCGACGTGTTCGAGGCCCTGGCCTTCGAGGCGCTGCGCCTGAAGCCGGTGGTGCCCACCTTCGGCCTCGGCCTGCTGCAGCCGGCGGTGCTGGGCGACGTGGCGCTGCCGGCGGGCAGCGACCTGCTGTTCCTGAGCCGGCCGGCGATGACCTCGCCGCGCCACTACGCCGAGCCGCTGCGCTACGACCCCTGGCGCTGGCTGCGCCCGCCCGGCGAGGCGCTGCACGACCCGCGCGCCTTCCTGCAGTTCGGCGCCGGCCCGCGTGTGTGCCCGGGGCGCCACCTGGCCACAGTGGAACTGCGCCTGGTGCTGTCGATGCTGCTGCGGCACTTCCGCGTCGAGCTGATGTGCCGGCCCGAAGACGTGCAGGAGGTCACTGCCTTCACCATGCTGCCGAGCCGGCTGCCGGTGCGGCTGCACCCACGCGGCTGAAGGCCGGCCGCCGCCGACACCCCCGTTGTCGGGGGGTGCCACTTGCGGCACCTGTACAGGCGTCGCTTCACAGTGCGGCGCCACTGGGCTAAGGTCCGCCGCCAGGAGGAGCCCTGCTCAGCATGCAAGAAGAAGATCGAATGAATCCCCCGGCCCGGCGCCGCGTGCTGCAGGGCCTGGGCGCGGCAGCATGGCTGGGCGCCGCCGGCGTGGTGCGTGGTGCCGAAGAAGGTGTCAGCGGCAGCGAGATCGTGATCGGCCAGAACATCACGCTGCAGGGCGGCAAGAACGTCTACGGCGCCGAAGCCATGGCCGGCATCCAGGCCTGCCTGGAGCAGGCCAACCGCAGCGGCGGCGTGTCCGGCCGGCGCGTCGTGCTGCGCACGCTCGACGACGAGAACGACAGCGCCAAGGCCGAAGCCAACGCGCGCACCCTGGCGCGCCAGGGCGTGTTCGTGCTCTTCGGCTCGCTCGAAGGCGGGCCCAGCACGGCGGTGATGAAGGCGGCGGTCGACACCGGCCTGCCCTTCATCGGCCCGATGGCCGGCTCGCCCGGGCTGCGGCGCCCGCACCAGCCGCTGGTGTTTCCGGTGCGTGCCGAACACCGCGACGAGTTCCGCGCCCTCATCGAACACGGCAAGCGCATCGGCCTTTCCAACGTGGCGCTGCTGCACGCCGATTCGGCGGTGGGGCGCGAGCACCTGGGCAACGTCGAGAAGCTGGCGGCCGCGGCGGGCGTGGCATTCGGCGGCGGCGTGCCCTTCAAGTCGGACATCAGCGACGAGCAGCTGGCCGGCGTGGTGGCCACGCTGGAAGACCGGCGCGTGAGCCTGCTCATCAACCACGGCTCTGCCAGCATCTACGGGCGGCTCATCCGCCAGGCGCGTGGCGCCGGTTCGCGCATCGCGATGTGGGGCGTCAACAGCGGCTCCACGCCGCTGGCGGCGCAGCTCGGGCCGCTGGCGCATGGCATGGTGTTCGCGCAGATCGTGCCCAACCCCAACGCCGGCAAGACCGCGCTGGTGCGTGAATACCAGCAGCGTCTGGAGCAGGCCCGGCCCGGCATGGCGCGCTCCTACGGCAGCCTGGAAGGGTTCATGACGGCCAAGGCCCTGCTGGCCGCGCTGCGCGCCGCCGGCACCGCGCCCACGCGCTCGTCGCTGCTGGGGGCGCTGCAGCGCTTCGATGCCGACCTGGGCGGCGTGAACCTGCGCTGGCGCCGCGGCGAACACAGCGGCAGCAGCTTCGTCGACCTGGCCCTGGTGGGGCGCGACGGGCGCTTCGTTCAGTAGCGTGGGAGACCCCGGCGCAGCGGCCCAGGCGCCCGGGGAAGAGGTGCTTGCAGCAGCCGCGGCCAGCCTGCTGGCGCGGCCGCGGCTGTGGCCGGCCCTGCGGCTGCAGCCGCCCGACGCCGACCTGGCAGTCCGCGAGCCCTGGACGGCCTACTGGTCCACGCGCCTGCACCCCAGCCTGGACCCGGCTGCGGCACGTGGCTTCTACGCCGCCGCCCTGCAGGGTTTCGACGCCCAGCAGCAACCCACCGGCGCCTTGCTCGCACTGGCGGCGCTGATCGAGACCTTCTATGTCGAAGAAGGCTCGCTGCACGCACTCGACCCGTGGATCGAGGCCCTGCAGGCGCGCCTGCCCGCGGCCGGCAGCTGGCCCAGCCCCGAGCTGCAAGCCCAGGTGATGGCCTGCGGCCTGGCCATCCTGCTGCGCGACCAGGCCCACCCGCTGCTGGCCAGCTGGGCCGCCGAGGGGCTGACGCTGATGCGCCGGCTGCCCGCGGGCGCGCTGCGGCTGAAGCTGGCCACCTTCCTGCTGCAGTACCACCTGTGGCGCGGCGAATTCGGCGCCAGCAGCCTGATCGCCGACCTGCTGCCGGGCGCCGACGCCGACGGCCTGCTGCCGGGCGAGGCCATGGTCTGGTACGAGAGCCTGGCCAGCCATGCCCGCTTCACCGCGCAGCACGAACGCGGGCGCCAGGTGATCGCCGCCATGCTGCAGCTGGTGCAGCGGCATGGCCTGGAGCGCCACCTCTACGCGCTGCATGCCCATGGTGCCGCGCTGGCGCTGGCGGCGCTGGACGAGCCGCGCGCCCGTGCCCATTTGGACGCCATGCGCCCCACGCTGGAAGGCCGCCCCCAGGCCGACCAGACCCACTACTGGCACATGCACAGCGGACTGGCCCTGCTGCGCGGCGACGCCCACCAGGCGCTGGCCTCGGCCCAGATGGCGCTGGCCAATTCGCACGAGATCGGCGGCCCCTACCGCACCGCGGTGCACCGTTGCAGCCTGGGCATGGCGCGGCTGGCGCTGGACGAGCCGGCCGCCGCGCTGCCCGAACTGCAGCAGGCGCTGGACGCCGCACGCGGCATCGACGCCACGCTGCTGGTGTTCTCGGCCGGGCTGATGCTGTCGCGCGCCCAGGCCCTGCGGGGCGACGGCGCCGCCGCCGACGCCACGCTGCGCACCGCCCTGCCGCTGGGCGCGGCGCACGACTACGCCGTCACCAGTGGCTGGTGGAAGCCCGACTGGGTGGCCGAGCGCCTGGCGCGCGCCATCGAACTCGGCATCGAACCCGCCTACGCCGCGCGTTTCGCCCGCCGTGCCGGCCTCTGCTGCCCCGACCCCACACTGCCCGGCTGGCCCTGGCCGCTGCGTGTGCTGGCCTTCGGCGAGTGGCGCGTCGAACTCGAAGGCCAGCCCCTGCCTACCGGCGGCCGCACGCCGCAGCGCCCGCTCGACCTGCTGCGCGCGCTGCTGGCCCACGACACCGCGCCGCTGCCGGTGGCCACCGTGCTGCAGTGGCTGTGGCCCGAGGCCGAACACGATGCCCAGCGCAAGGCCTTCGACGCCGCCCTGCTGCGCCTGCGCCGACTGCTGGGCAACGAGCGCCTGGTGCGCCTGGACAGCGGCATGCTGGTGCTCGACCGCAGCCTGGTCTACAGCGACGTGGGCGCGCTGGCCGACCTGATGCACCGCGCCGAACGCGCGCCCGACGCCACCGCCGCGCAGCGCACCGCCGACGCCCTGCTGGCCGTGGTGCGCGGCCCGCTGCTGCCCGACAGCAGCGCGCCCTGGGCCGTGGCCGCGCGCGAACGCTGCCGACGCCGCTTCGTGCTGGCGGTGGCGCGCCTGGCGCAGGTGCTCGAAGCGGCGTCGCCCGAAGCCGCGGCGCGCCTCTTCGAGCGCGCGCTGGACGTCGACCCGCTGGCCGAGTCGCTGCACCGGCGCCTGATGCGCCTGCAGGCCCAGCGCGGTGCCCGCGCCGAGGCCTTGCGCGCCTACCGCCACTGCCGCGCCATGCTGCAGCTCGACGGGGGCCTGGAGCCCGACGCCGAGACGCAGGCCCTGGCGCGCGAGCTGGGCCTGGTCTGACCCCCCGCGAACGAGCCCCCCAGAAGCAGCGCCAGCGGTAGGACTGCCGTAGGACGCGGCCCGCTACCTTGGGAACAAGGGGCGCAGACATCCGGCCCCTGACACCCAGGAGCCTGTTGATGACCACTTCCCGCCCTGCCCGCACCCTGCTCGCCGGCCTGCTGCTAGTCGGCGCCTGCGCCGCCCAGGCCGTGCTGCCCGACACCGACGGCGACGGCGTACCCGACCTGCTGGACAACTGCATCACCGTGGCCAACGCCGACCAGGCCGACGCCGACAACGACGGCATCGGCAACGTCTGCGACGCCGACGTCAACAACGACAACGCGGTCGACGCCACCGACATGGCCCTGCTGCTGGCCAACCTGGGCAAACGCGCTGCGCTGGGCGACCTCAACGGCGACGGCGTCGTCGACCAGGTGGACGTGGACCAGCTCACCGGGGCGCTGGGCATGCCGCCGGGGCTTTCGGCCATGGGCCGCAACCCGCCCACGCGCAACGGCCGCAACCCGACCACCAGCGACGGCCGCAGCCCGCCCACGGCCGAGAGCGTGCAGGTGCTGCGCCTGAGCGCCACCCTGCCCGGCGGCCGCAACGCGCTGGTGCTGGCCGACTTCGGCGCCTTCTTCCGTGCCGACACGGCGAACCCGCCGCCGGCCAAGGTGGTGCTGTTCAACAACGGCGACGCGCAGGCCCTGCGCCGCGCCGGCTACAGCGCCACCGACCTGGGCCACGCCCACGGCCTGGGCGCCCAGGCCGGCGAGCTGGTGCTGCTGAACGACCTGGGCGTGATGGGCGACGAGGTGGCCGGCGACGGCATCTACAGCGGCCTGGCCCGCATCGACGCGGCGCTGATCGACGCCGAAGCCCAGCGCTTTCTGGCCCGCGCCCGCAGCAAGCAGGCCAAGGAGGTGATCGCCTTCAACGGCCGCGTGGCGGCCGAGACCCGGCCCTTCGACCCGGCGGCACCCTTCGAGCCCGCCGGCGCGCCGCGCAGCTTCAGCTTCACGCTGCCGGGCTTCGGGCGCGTGTCCACCACGGGCGTGCCGATGGCGCTGCTCAAGCCCCTGCTGCCGCCCACCACGGCCGCCGACCGCACCCTGCTCATCAACGCACCCGGCGTGGTGCAGGACCCCGGCCGCAGCTACATGCCCTGCAACAACGCCGGCGCACCCACCCCCATCGGCACCGTGGACGGCCCCTGGTCCTTCAAGACCCTGATGTCGGCCATGGCCAACACACCCCTGACCGGCGTTCCGGCGCAGACCTTCGTCAACGACTGGCTGCGCCTGTGGCTGGCGCCGGCCGTCAACGTCAAGCACGACGACGGCATGCCTGTGCCCAGCTTCCCGATACCGCCGCGGCCGCAGCTGCAAACCGTCATCAGCACGCTACAGCCTGGCTGGAACCCGGCCGTGCCGGCCACGCTGAACATGAACCGGCTGCCTTTCCGCCTGCTGGCCATCGTGAACCGGCTCGACCTGGCCGAATCGGGCTATGCCGGCCACGCCAGTGCCGGCGAGCTGCGTTTCGTCTTCGGCGTGCTGAAGCGCAATGGCGTGGGCCAGTGCGTGCCCGCCGACGAGATGACGGTGATCCTGGAATACAAGCTGCCCGACACCAACTGCACCGGCCTGAAGATGCTGGCCGACCAGTGGATCGCACTCGACGCCCAGGTACCTGGCACGCCGGCCTACAACGCCCAGCTGCAGGCGTTGACCGACATGGTCACCAAGCCCGGCGCCGCCCCGGCGCGGCTGAACGGCAGCGCCATCGGCCAGGTGCGGACCAACGAGCGGCTGCTGCCCGAGCCGGTATGGGAAATGCGCGAATTCACGCTGCAGAAGAACCTGGTCTGGGGCAGCCTGCTGCATACGACGGTGAAGAACACGCCCGATCCGTCGCACAACAAGACGCCGCGGCTGCGCGAATGGATCGGCAACCACCCCGGCGAGACCGTGCCGCGCCAGTTCCTGGGGCAGGACTTCATCGGCACCGCCAACCGCTACGGCCCCGGCGCGTTCCCGGCCAACCCGCCCTGGAACGGCGACATCGACAACATCACGCAGAAGCGCTTCCGCTTCTCGTCCAACACCTGCGGCGGCTGCCACAAGGACGAGACCGACACCAACTTCACGATGATCGGCGCCAAGGCGCCGCTGGGAGCGCCGGCCCCGCTGGCGGGCTTCCTCACCGGCATCGACGCCGACGACGCCGAGTACGGCATTCCGCCCCTGCCCGGTGCCATGCGCCACTTCAACGACCTGAAGCGCCGCGGCCAGAACCTGGACCTGGTGGCCGCCCAGAGCTGCCTGGCGCTGCCGCGCACGCCGCTGTTCCAGGCGCCCGCGCTGCTGCAGCTGCCCGAGCGGCCGGAGTCGATCTTCGGCCCGCGCTTCGTGCACTGAAGCCGGAAGCTGCTGCACATCACTCAGGAGGACCCGATGCCCAAGCCACTGTCACTGCCCGTCACGGCCACGCGCTGGTCGCGGCTCGTGCCCATGCTGCTGCTGTGCACCGCCACGGCCGCCACGGCCGATGTCACCTGGACCGGTGGGTCGCTGCTCGGCCCCCACTGGCACCACGCCTTGAACTGGGCCGATGGCCAGCTGCCCGACTCCAACGACCGGGCCTTGCTGGGCAACGCCGACACCTTCATCAGCCAGGGGCAGTTCGTGCGCGCCTTCCAGGGCAGCGGCACCTTGACGGTGCAGAACAGTTTCCTCGGCATGTACGGCCCACCGGGCGTGGGCAGCCTGATCGGCACGCTGCGCCTGGAAGACAGCATGATCGCCGGCTTCGAATCGAACGTGCGCGCCGGCGGCCTGTGGTTGCAGAACGCGGTGGTGGGCGACCCGTTGGATAGCGGCACCAGCGAGCTTCGCGCCGACAACGGGGCCACGCTCACCGGCAGCCTGGCCGTGAGCGGCGCCTGGGCGTTGCGCCTGAGCGGGCAGACCAGCTGGGCGGCCGGCAACGGCGACCTGCGCTTTGCCAGCGGCAACCACCTGGCCCAGGCCGCTCTGTGGGTGGATGCCACGGGCGTCTTCACCGACCACGGCGCCGGCGCCGGCACGCGCATCATCGGCAGCTTCCAGGCGCCCGGCGGCACCGAGATGCCGCGCCTGCAGGTCGACGGCGTGTACCGCAAAGCCGGCGGCAGCGGCGACACCTCGATCCAGATCAACCTGGCGGTGGCCGGCGAACTGGCGGTCGAGCAGGGCAGCGTCACGCTGTGGGGCCTCAGCAAGTCCATCACCGGCCGCCTGAGCACGGCAGCGGGCGGCACCCTGCGCTCGCCCGCCACCACCCTGGAGTTCGTCGGCGCCCAGGTCGTGAACAACGGCGGCGTGCAGATTGGCGACGTCGGCTTTGCCGCCGACGCCACCATCGACGCGGGCACGCAGTGGGTGGGCAGCGGCAGCCTCAGCGTGGTCGGCGCCCAGAACCTGAACATCTTCAGCGTCGTCACCAACGACGGCAGCGTGCAGACGGGCCGCCTGGACCTGCGTGAACACTCCCGCCTGCTCGGCAGCGGCAGCTTCGAGACGGTGGCGCTGGCTATCCTGCCCGCCACGGGCTCCTACGTCGCCATCGGCACGCTCTCCGGCACCGTGGGCCCCAGCATCACGGCCACCGGCACGGCCGTGCTCGGCGGCCAGACCGTGGTGTGGGGCGGCTCGCGCCTGGCGCTCGACGGCAACAGCAGCTGGGACAGCCGCGGCGGCGGCGATGCCCTGATCTTCGTGGACAACCCCTCGGGGGGCACGGTGAACGGGCGCAACTCGCGCCTCAGCATCGGCACCAGCGGGGTGTTCCGCGACGAGGCCTGCACCGCCCCGTGCGAGCGGTCGATCCAGGGCCCCAACGTGCCGGGCGCCGAGTTCGTGGTGGCCGGCACCTACATCAAGCGCGGCGAACACCGCACGTCGCTGGGCTCGGGCCTGCAGTTCAGCAACAGCGGCCGCATCGTGGCGCAAGAGGGGCAGCTGCGGCTGTACGGCGTGGACAACACCGGCACGCTGCACGCCGATGGGGGCCGCATCCGGGTCTCGGGGCTGGCGCAGTGGCAGCCCGGCACCCAGACGCTGCAGGGCGGCACCTACCGCGTCAACAGCTTCGGCGTGATGGCGCTGGAACTGGGCAGCGACGCGCAGCCGCGGCTCATCCGCGTCAACAACGCCACCGTGCTGCTGGACGGGCCGCAGGCCACGCTGCTGAACCGCGTCAACGACAACCTGGCGGTGGACGCCATGGCAGGCCTGGCCGAGCAGCGCGGCACCCTGCATCTCACCGGCGGCGCGCAGCTGCTGCTGGGCACGGCCGGGCTGCAGCAGTCCGGCAGCCTGCTCATCGGCCAGGGCAGCCGCTTGCGCACGGAAGGCAACTTTCGCCAGACCGCCGGAGCCACGTGGCTCGACGGCTTGCTGCAGTCACCCAACGTGACACTGATCGGCGGCCGTTTCGGCGCGGGTGATGCGAGCCGGATCGGGCAGGGGAACATCGAGGCCGCGGTCTGGCGGCTGGGTGCGGACGCCGTGCTCGACGTCGACCTGGTCGACTCGGCATGGGACCGCATCGACAGCACCGGCACCCTCACGCTGGCCGGTGGCCTGGACGCCGAATTCGACCTCCACCTCGCGCCCGGCGCCAAGGCCACCTACCGCGTGCTCAGCGCCGCCGGCGGCGTGAGCGGCAGCCTGGCGTCGCTGACGCACAACCTGGACGTCAACCTGTACCAGGTGTGGGCCGAGGTCGGCGCCACCTACGTCGACCTGCATGTCAGCGCGGTGCCCGAAGCGGGCACCTGGGCCACCACCGCCGCCGGGCTGCTGGCCCTGCTGATGTGGAGCCGGCGCCGCGGCGCCGGGCGCGCCCTGGCCGCCATCACCTTCAGCGCCGCGGCCGCCACGGCCCCGGCCTATGCGGAGCCGGTTGTGCTGTGGGACCAGAGCAACTTCGGCATCGGCATCGGCCCCGTCGCCTCCACGACCGTGCCGCTGAACGACTTCGAACTGCTGGCACCCACGGCGGTCAGCGGCTTTCGGGTCTGGATGCGCGACAACAGCGCCAACTCGGTCGTCAACCCGGGCGACGGCCTGGCCAACGGCGTCTTCACCGACTTCAGCGGCGTGCTGTCGTGGTACCTCTTCGCCGACAACAACGGCACGCCCGGCGCCTTGCTGGAATCGGGCGATGCGCTGGCGCCGCAGGTGGTGGACAGCGGCCAGGACGCGGTGGGGCCGTTCCTCGACGACATCTTCGAAGTCACGGTGAACTTCGCCGCACCCGTGAACCTGGCCGCCGGCCGCACCTGGCTGGGCATCCGCGAAGGCCTGCGCGGCAGCGCGATGGACGGCAGCGAGGTGCTGTGGATGGGCACACCCGTCCAGCAAGGCGAACAGCGCTGGTTCTTCAGGGACGGGCAGCACCTGGCCGATCTGCAAGGCCCGGCGGCCCTTGACGCCGCCTTCCAGATCCTGGGCACGCAGCAGGTGCCCGAGCCCGGCAGCGCGCCACTGGTGGCGCTGGCGCTGCTGGTGGCGCTGATGGCGCCGCTGCGCCCTACACGGGCTGCCACGGTGCACTTGGCCGACATCGTGGCCGCGCCCACGGGCGTGATGGACTTCGAGGACGCCCCCGACAACTTCAACGGCGCCATCGGCCGCAGCGGGGATGGCATACGCATCCAGCAGATTGCCGGCGACGGCGGCAGCGACATCTGGAGCGCGTCGGGCCTGGGCCACGGCCGCGCCTGGTACCCGGACGCCGGCGACGACGGCTGGACGCGCATCCGCCGCGCCGGCGGTGAGAACTTCGACGCCGTGTCCTTCTTCGGCGGCTCGAGCTGGATCGCCGCACCACAGAGCCTGTACTTCGAACTGGCCGACGACGGCGTGGTGGTGCTGTCCGGCACCTTGGCCGCCAGCTTCACCGGAAGCTGGTTCGGCTTTGCCGGCGGTGACTTCGACGAGCTGCGCATCCGCGCGTCGCAGGGCGGGGTCACCGGGCTGCTGGACTGCCCCTCCGGCGGCACCGGCGACAGCTGCAATTTCGCCTGGGTGGACGACATCCGCATCGGTGCGGCGGCCGTGCCGCTGCCGTCGACGGCGCTGCTGTCGCTGGCCGCGCTGGGCTTGCTGGCCGCCACGGGACGTGGGCGCCGCCATGGCACCTGAGTGCACGCCCCCACTCAACTTGGCGCTGCAGCGCCGCTCGTCCCAACCCCATGACCGGCCATTGAGCCAAGGAGTTCCTGATGGCAACCTACCACGGCGGCCTCAACGTGGCCTTCGGCGACGGCAGCGTGCGCTTTGCGCAGGGCGTCGGCCCGGCCGTCACGCTGCAATCGCTGGTGCAGACCCTGAGGCTCTCAGGCCATGGCGCCACGGCGATCGCACTGGGCCCACAGGGTCCTGCGCTGCAGGCCACGCTGGCCGCCTTGCGCCGCTCGGGTGTGGCGGTGGGGCTGCCGAAGGCCAGCTCCTTCGTCGGCGCCCTGCCCTCGCTGCTGGTCTGGCCCAACGCCCAAGGCGCAGCGCAAGGCGCCGCCGGCATCGGCTTCGTCAGCGCGCCGGCCGGGCCGACGGCGCTGATACCCCTGCTGCCGGCGGTGCAGAAGGTCCGCGAGGCCGCCGCGCGCATGCGCATGAAGTTCGACATGCGGCTGGTGATGGTGCAGGACACGGCCCACTCGGCGCCCAGCGACCAGTACGCACTCAACTTCACCCACCTGCGCGACTGAACCACCTCTGGAGACCCACGATGCCCGCCACCTCATTCGCTGACTACCAAGTGCTGCACCACGGCAAGTTCACGCTCGACGCCGCCAGCATCACGAAGGAAATGAAGCTCAAGTTTTTCAAGCCCGACAACTTCGCGCACAGCGACGGCGCGCGCAAGCCGGTGCTGAGCTTCCAAGTGCGTGTGCACGAAGAGACCCGCTTGAAGGTGTTCGTCAACCTGCACGAAGTGTTGTCCTGGACTCTGGGGCCAGACAGCGTCAAAGCCCTGTGGGGACCTTTCAACGCCAGCGTGGCATTCCCGGAAAATCAAAGCAGCCCGGACGAAGACAGCCCGACCGAGGTGCGCTTCCTGGTGTCTACGCAGGGCCGGGCCGACTTCGAGAACGTCATCCTGTGGCACCAGGTGAACACGGGGGGCTGACACCAGGCGCAACCCGTACCTCCCAGCCTGCGCCTGTGCCATCACCTGCTGGGCCGCCGTGCTGGCCCTGGCCCCGCTGGCGGCCGCTTCGGCTGGCGGCATGCATGCCCCGGCGGTCAGCGCGCCGACCGAAGGCGCCAGCCCGCCAATGGCGTAGGACGACCTGCGGCGCTCGCTCGACGCGATGCAGCGCTGGCTGGCCGCCCACGAAGCCAGGCCGCAGCACGGCTTGAACTTCGCGCCGTTTGAAGAGGTCATTGCGGGCCTGAACATCGAGACCGTGCGCGACTACGCCTTCGAGCCCACCGGGTTCGTGCAGGGCGGCTGCGTGGCCCGCGACTCCATCCCGACGATGAGCCACCCGTTTCCCTTCAACGGGCTGCCGCGCAAGCAGCCCGGTGACTGGATCACGCGTTGCGGCAGCGGCGGCTGGTACCTGTCCGGCGTTGAACGGGTGGACGTGATGGCGTTTCGCCGCTGCACCAACCTGATCCTCTCACCGGCGTCGCGCCAACTGATGGACGCCGAGTGCCTGGGCTGAGCGCAACCCGGTGGCGCCGGCCCAGGGCCCAGGGCCCAGGGCGCGCCCTTAGACTCGCGGGCGTTGGACCCCCACGGAGCGCCCCGCATGCCCGACCCCATCCTCGTCGCCCAGCATGGCGACATCACCTGCGAGCTGCTGCCCGCCCTGGCCAATCGCCACGGCCTGATCACCGGCGCCACCGGCACCGGCAAGACCATCACGCTGCAGACCCTGGCCGAGAACTTCAGCAAGCTGGGCGTGCCGGTCTTCATGGCCGACGTGAAGGGCGACCTCACCGGCGTCACCCAGCCCGGCACGGTGAGCCCCAAGCTGGCCGCCATCCTGAAGGAACGGGGCCTGGCGGAGCCGGAGCCCGTCACCTGCCCGGCCACGCTGTGGGACGTGTTCGGCGCCGCCGGCCACCCGGTGCGCGCCACCGTCTCCGACATGGGCCCGCTGCTGCTCACCCGCATGCTGGCGCTCAACGAGACGCAGGCCGGCGTGCTGAGCTTGGTGTTCAAGATCGCCGACGACAACGGCCTCCTGATCCTGGACATGAAAGACCTGCGCGCCGCGCTGCAGTACGTGGGCGAGAACGCGAGCCAGTTCACCACCGAGTACGGCAACGTC
>CAYREA010000061.1:0-23967 GCA_964423075.1 uncultured Rubrivivax sp.
AGGCGCTCGAGATGTTCGTCTCGCGCACCGGGTTGTCCGTGTTCTGATCCTGGCCATCGGCGGCGTGGACTTCCGTCTTGCACAGGTCGGGTCCCCTGGGTTGGTGCTTCAGTTGAGGCTTTTGCGACACCTGCCTCTGCTAAAGAGTTGGCATGACTTCGCTGCCTGCTGGCAGGTGTTGCAGCAGCTTCCGCTGCACCGTTGCCACTTGCCGCCGGGTTGGGAGGGGAGTCGCATCGGCGATCGGCCTGGCGCGAACGCCCGCAGGCAACGCGCGCACCCTCATTCAGCGGTTGACTACGATGCGTCTAGCGGCGCGAGCAACCCCTGCAAGTCCGCTTCCCCAAACTTCAGCGCACGATCCGGGTCGCTGCCCAACACGCCCTCGGCCAGGGCTGCCTTGCGCTCCTGCAGCGCCAGCATCCGCTCCTCGATGCTGCCCTCCACCACTAGCTTGTAGACGAACACCGGTTGGTCCTGCCCGATGCGGTGCACGCGGTCGGTGGCTTGACGCTCAACAGCCGGGTTCCACCACGGGTCAAGGTGAATCACGGTGTCCGCCGCGGTGAGGTTCAGGCCCACGCCACCGGCCTTCAGACTCAGCAACAACACGGACTCGTTCTGCCTGGCCTGGAATCGCGCGACGATGTCGCCGCGTTCGCTTGGAGGCGTCGCCCCGGTCAGCGTGAGATGCGGCAGCGCCAGCGCCGACAAGGCCTGCTGCACCAGCCCGAGCAACTCGGTGAACTGGCTGAACACCAGCACGCGGCGGCCCTCGGCCACCAGCTCGGGCAGCATCTCGATGAGCAACTCCATCTTCGCGCCCGCCGTCGCCGGCGGCGTCGTTGCACCCTTCACGAGCCGCGGGTCGCAGCACACCTGGCGCAGCTTCAGCAGCGCATCGAGGATCGCAATCTGCGCGCCGGCGAAGCTGCTGCGTTTGAGCACCCGCCGCACCTGCTCGTCGGCGGCCAGGCGCACGCTTTCGTACAAGGCGCGTTGCTGGCCGTGCAGCTGCACGCGGCGGATCATCTCCGTCTTCGGGGGCAGCTCGGTCGCGACCTCCTGCTTGCGACGCCGCAGGATGAAGGGACGCACGCGCTGCGCCAGCAGTTGGGCTCGCAGCGTCTCCCCGTTGGCTTCGATCGGCCTGCGCCATTGACGCGCAAACGTACGCGCATCGCCGAGGAAACCCGGCATCAGCAGGTCGAAGTGCGTCCACAGTTCGCCCAGGTGGTTCTCCAGCGGCGTGCCGGTCACGCACAGGCGATGGCGCGCGTCCAGGCGCCGCAGTGCACCCGCCGCGCGGGTGCCCGCGTTCTTGACCATCTGCGCTTCGTCGAGGATCAGCAGGTGCCAGGGCCGCTGCTGCAGCGTCTCGATGTCGCGCCAGAGCAGCGGATAGGTGGTGAACACCAGATCGTGCTCGCCGATGCGTTCGACGTTCTGGTGTCGCCGGGCACCGTGCAGCGTGAGCGTGCGCAAGGCGGGCGCGATGCGCGCGGCCTCGGCCTGCCAGTTGGCGATCAGCGACGTGGGCAGCACGACGAGTGCGGGCCGATCGAGCCGCCCGGCCTGCTGTTCCACCAGCAGATGCGCCAGCACCTGGGCCGTCTTGCCCAGGCCCATGTCGTCGGCCAGGATGCCGGCCAGGTGGTGCTCACGCAGGTACTGCAGCCAGGCCAGGCCCTGTAGCTGGTAGGGGCGCAGCGTCAGTCCCAGCCCGGCAGGTGCCCCCACCGGCGGTGGTGTGCCCGCCTCGCGC
The DNA here is from genome assembly GCA_964423075.1 of uncultured Rubrivivax sp. GTDB lineage: Bacteria > Pseudomonadota > Gammaproteobacteria > Burkholderiales > Burkholderiaceae_C > Rubrivivax. The sequence continues at coordinate 1,766 of CAYREA010000061.1, forward strand.
AGGCGTCGGGTCAGGGCCGCAATACCAGCTTCGCCTTGCACTTGCCAGGCGCCTTGCTCACCGGCGCGCGCGGCCTGCATGGCCTGCGTTTGGGCCAGTCCGTCGCGCAGCATCTCGAGCCGATGGGCCTCCCAGGTCGAGAGCCGGATCGGGCCTTCGTGCTGCGAGCGGTGCGGATCGGTCAACAGGTCCACCATTGCGCCGACGATGGCCTTCAGCGGCGCGGCCTGCGCCTCGATGTGGCGCCCGTTCGGCGTGCGCAGCCGCACGATCGCGTCGTCCGGCATGGCCGCGATCTCGCGTGCGTCGAGCCAGCGTGCGTCTCGCTTGATGAGGTCGGCCAGCAGGGGCACGAGGTCCAGCACCTCGCCGTCGACCTCGATGCCCAGACTCAGCATCCACGAGCCTTCGCGATACGGCTGGCGTAGCGCGGCGATCGTGGGCGCGCGCTCGCCCAACTCGGCGAGTTCGCGGCCCGGCTCGTCGCCGGCCGACTCGATCACCAGGCGCCACCTCTGCACCGGCACGCTCTCGTGCGCGAAGCCCGGCCGCACCACGATCTGCCAACCGGCCGCCTGCAGGCGGGGCACCTGCTCGGCCCAGAAGTCGCCGAAGTGCGACTCCTCGGCCAGACTCCACAGCGAGTCGTGACCTTCGGCCGCTTCCGGCCGGCGCCATTGCAGCGCCTCGCCGGGCACAGGCCGCAAGCCGCTGGCCCACAGGGCATCTTGGGCGTCGGATTCGGCAGTGAGGTCGCGCAGCAACAGCACGCGCTCGTCCCAGGCCCCGCGCAGCAGTTCGGTCGGCTTGGCTCGAGTCCCGAACAAGCGCGTGGGCGCGGGCGTCTCCCAGCGCAGGCCGCCGGCGGTCGCGTACGTCCAGGACGCTTGCGCCACGGTCACCTGCACGCTGCGCGGGCCGAAGCCGGGCACGCCGCGCAAACCCAGCAGGCCGTCGCCGCGAGTGAGCGTCTGCAGGGTCAGACGCGGACGGAAGTGGCCGGGGACAGCAGTGTCGGTGCGCAAGCCAATGGGCATGGACGCATTGTCCTGTTTGGTAGGGCCGAGGTCGCTCAGCATGGCCGCCTCGTGACCTGCGTGAGGGCCTGAACTCCGATATCGGCCTCCGTCTGCGATCGGCACGGAGGTGTCGATGACTTCCAGCGGCATCACGGCCGCGAACCACTTGTCATGACCCCGATGCCCGCTGAGCCTTCTGCGGCCGACGAGCGGCCCCGCGGATCCGGGGATCTGATATCTGGGCAACTGATGGGAGCACGACGCGATGACGGCGACGGTGAAGCCGTGCATGCTCCGGACGGTGAAGGAGGCGCACAAGCGCTACATTCCACAAATGGGTTCGGCCGATCCTCGCGATGTGCCAGTGCTAGTTGCGCTCGTCCAACGTGTCGTGGATGACAGCGGCGATCCGGTGGGGTTCAACGCGCTCGCCTGGACCACGAACTGGCTTCATCGGCCGGTGCCAGCGTTGGGCGGGGCGTGTCCGGCGGAGTACATGGCGACGCCTGAAGGCAGGGCGCTCTTCCGAACTTTGATCATGCGAATGCAGTCGGGCGCGTACAGCTGACAAACGCACGTTCCGGAAACTCTGCGACAGGGCGCGACAGGGGGCGCGATGTGCTGCCTGAGCTGGCGCAGCGGCGGTGTTGCTTCGGGAACTGGGCCGGAAAGAGGGCGGTGCGCGTGTCGGGCGTCTGCTGGGGCGCCTACCGTTACGCTAGATCATGAACGGCAGATCGATGCGGGGGTGGACGATGCAAGACTCGACTGCACTGGAATCGATACCGGTCCGACGTACTCCGCTCGGATTCGAGTACGTCGTGATGGCCGACATTCCGATGCCCTGGCGGGATCAGTTCTGGGCAAGCCTCGAGAGCAGACACGCGCGATTGATTGTTGATGGGATTGGCCCGGCCGCTCTAATCGAAGACTGGCGTGATTGGCTCAGGGCCGTCTCACTGCCGTCGTAAGGAGCAAGGCATGTGCCTTCGGCCGCTTGAGACTGATCTGAGACGTTCGCATTCGCGGGTCGAACGTCGGCGTCCGCCGAGACCCGCCACTCGGCGGCCCGCGTCACGAGCGACCGCTGCACTCACAAAGCGAACGGTCGCCGGCCCCCGCATGACCAGCGCCGGGCGGATGACTGCTTCGACTTCGGGCGAGCTCACCAAATCGACCCGCTGCGGTCGCTCGGGTCGCCCACCCGTGCGGCCCAAACCAGTCAGTCACCGAGGCGCAGAACCAACGAAGTCGAGCGGACCGTTTCCAGCATCGAAGAGTTCTCGCTCGGCTTCTCGGGGCGCCGGCCTCATCCAGCAAGTCCGTCGACGCCCGTGGCTTTCAGGTCTGCTACAGCCGCCAGCACATCTCGGGGCTCGGCTCGCTCACGGTAATCCGCCTCGACGTGCGCAAAGACCACGCGGCCGTTGCGATCGATCACGTAGGTGGCGGGCACGGGAAGCACCCAGCGCCCATTGCCATTGAGCACCGGCAGGTCATTGCCGACCCGGCTGTACAGCTCGATCAACTCAGGGGGCATCTCGAACGCCACGCCAAAGGCCGCAGCCGCTTCCAGAGTCGAGTCGCTCAGCACAGGGAAGGCGAGTTCGTTCTTCTCGGCCGTGGACAGCGAATTGTCGGATGTCTGCGGCGACACCGCCACAAGCTGTCCACCGAGTTGCTTCAGTTCGGCCAAGTGCTGCTGCCAAGCCCGCAGTTCCAGGTTGCAGTAGGGGCACCAGCCTCCACGGTAGAAGATCAGCACCAGCGGGCCACGCTGCCAATGCGACGACAAGCTGACCGGTTGGTTCAAGGCATCGGGCATCGTCAGGTCCGGGACCTGAGCGCCGATCTGCAGAGCCTGCGATTCGATGCCCGTGGCGCGCAGGTCGGCGGTGGCTGCCTCCATCATCGCCACGCGCTCGGGTGCCGCGCGTTGAACGAAGCCGGCTTTGTAGGCTGCCAGTTGTTCGCTGAGTGAAGTGTTCGGTTGCATGAAGACATTCCGGTGCAGTTGGAAGAATGTGGGAGAACAGTTCAGCGCCGAGCCGGCGCGGTGACGGCCAGCATCAGGCCGGCCATGGCCATGGCCAGACCCGCGGCCTCTGCACCGGTCGGCACATGCCCCAGAACGGGCCAGGCCATCAAGGCGGCCAGGCCCGGCGCCAGAGCCGGGAAGATGGCGGCGCGACCAGGGCCCCGGAGCGAGACCATCTTGGCGTAGGTGAACAAGGTGCCGGCGCCAGCGATCACGCCTTGCACAAGCACTTCGGTCCAGAAGACCTGCGGTGCGACCGCCATCAGTCGGTCAACGCCAACAGACAGGAAGTAGACCGGCACATAGGTCAACAGTGCCGACAGCGACACCACAGCCGTGGCCAGCAGTGGGTCCAGGCGATGCTTGCGCAGCACGATGCCGAAACCGGCCCACAGGGTGCCCGCGGCCAGGAACATCAAGTCGCCCAACGCAGCGCGCGCCGTGAAGCTGGCGGCGTCGACGCCCGACACCAGCACCAATCCGACAAGCACCACGCCAATGCCGGCCAGTTTGCGCCGGCTGAGCCGTTCACCCAGCACCACCGCGCCCAGCACCATTCCCATCACGCTCATTGCGGTGAACGGGAAGACGGCCGCGTGGCTGGCGGGAGCGAACTGCAAGGCGCCGAACATCAGCAAACCGAAGGGCGTGCCTGCCAGCAGCGCCACCGCAGCCCACACCCGCCAGCGGTTGCTGAACTGGGCCGCGTCGCGCCGCCAGGCCCACCACAACACCGGCAGCGTCAGCACGCCGGCCACGCCGAAGCGCAGCACGGTGAGGTCGGGCGACTGCAGCCCGTGCGCGATGCCCCAGCGGGCGAACACGGTGTAGAGCGCACCGATGCTGGCCGCCAGCAGCCCCACGGCCACGCCGGCCAGCAGCTTGGTTGGGTCGCCGGTGGCGGTGGTCATGGGAAGCGCGGGGTTGGCGGCGTTCATGGTGGGCATTCCTTGCGGTGGTGCGCTCGTTCGGGTGCGGGTCAGTTCGTCAGCGCCGGGGCAGCCGGGAAATCCACGGGCACCTGCGTTGTGCCGTGCAGGTAGTTGGTGACCGTCTTGTCGCCGATGACGACGATGACGTCGACCAGGTTCTCCGGCGTCCAGCCGGCGTCGAAGAAAGCCTGCACGCGTGCGGGGTCGGCATGGCCTCGCTCGATGGCGATGTTCTTCACCAGCTTGGCCAGCGCGTCCAGCTTGGCGTCGAACGAGGCGCCGCCGCGGCGGATCTCCAGAATCTGCTCGGGCTTGAAGCCGACCATGCCGCCGATGACGGTGTGGGCCGACAGGCAGTATTGGCAGCTGTTGACCTGGCTGACGACGAGGTTGACCACCTCGCGGGCCTTGCCGTTGATGCTGCTCCTGGCGTTCTGGAAGGCCAGGTAGTTGCCCAGCGCATGCTCGGACAGCGCCAGCGTGGCGTACAGGTTGGGCACCATGCCCAGGCCCTTCTTCAGGGTGTCGAAGTGGGCCTGGTTGGCGGGGGACACTTGGTCGCGGGTGGGGACGTTGATGGTGGTCATGGCAGTTCTCCGGATGTCGAGGGTTTGAGAGTCAGTCGAGGGAAATGGCGCAGCGTTACCAGTGACAGGCTATTGCGCGGTGAAGCCGCCATCGACCGCCAGGCACTGCCCCGTGAGGAAGCGCGCCTTGTCGCTGGCGAGAAAGACGATGGTCTGGGCGATCTCTTCGGGCGTGCCAGCACGGCGCGCCGGCAGACTGGCCAGGAAGCCGCTCTTGGCGTCTTCGCTGCCGCCGGTGAAGCGGTCGAGCATGTCGGTTTGGATTGGCCCCGGCGCCACGGCGTTGACGCGCACGCCGGCAGCGGCACCTTCAAGGGCCGCGCTCTTCGTCAGGCCTTCCACAGCGTGCTTGCTGGCCGCGTAGACCGAAGCACCGGCGATACCGACTTGCCCCGCGATGGACGACAGATTGACGATGGCACCTGCGCCCTGCTTCAGCATCACGCGCATCTCGTGCTTCAGGGCTCCGCCATGTCTCGACGAGTCTTTCAAGTTGCCGCCTACCTACAGCCGAATGACGGGGAACCCATTCGCTCGGTGGTGCACGAGACCGACGATGCCGCCATCGTCGCCTGGATCGTCAAACCTGGTCAGCGCATCAGCCCGCACGTGCATCCCAGCGGCCAGGACACGTGGACCGTGATTGCCGGCGAAGGTGAATACCAGCTCGATGCCTCCGGCTCGACGATGAGGATCGCAGCGGGTGGCCGGCGTGTCATTGATGCTGCAAGCGCTGGACGCGATGGTGAAGCCGGACCTGCACACCTTGCTGTCGCTGCATGCACGGGCTCGAGGCACGCTGGTAGGCCGTGCGGAGGACGCAGAGACGACGTTTGGCATCAGCCGCAGCTGCACCTTGACGCCACTTGATGGCGATGCGATCCGATCCAGCTACGTGCAGTAGTAGTTCCGGGATGTATGGCTCGGCACGCATTGCAGCGGTTGCGGTCCGTCGCCACCAGCGGCTCTATTCACGCTGCCTGGCACTAAGCGGCCATTGGGTCGGGCGACAAGCGCAAGCTTGAAAGGCCGCTATCCAAGGCGAAGCGGCCACACGACAGCACGCGCCCGGTCAAGGTCTCAATGACCGCTGCCATGCGGCGCGAACTGGGAGTACCGACCCGTTGCTGACCCTCAATCCAAGCCATTGCTGACATTTAGCTGCTCGCCTCTCGCGGGCCTGGCCCGTCTAGGGGCTCGACGTGCTCCGCTTCGACCACGCAACCACGACTTCGCGATGGAACGGGACGTTGTGCAGGTACCCTTTGCGCAGCGAGGCATCGCTGATCGCGTCGGCCTCGGTCATCAGCGCGGCGTGCGCGCGGGCCAGCCACTGCGTTGCGTGCGGGTCGCCTGCGCAAGCGAGGACCTGATGGCAGGTGAGCTCGATCCAAGTTGGCGCGTCAGTGAGTAGTTTCAGTTCGCCGCCGATCGCCACATGGTCCAGCACCGGCTGCACGGCAGCCAGCGCCGCTGAGACGTTGCCCTCAGCCAGCGCCACCCGCGCCAGACCGGCGCAGGCGTCAAACTGCCTGGGGCTGTCAATCTCAAGCGCCCGCGCCCGCGCCCGTGTGTAGGCCTGCACTGCGGCGCCCAGGCGGCCCAACGATAGTTCGGCATCACCCAGCCTCAGCATCGCCTTCACTTCCCCTACGCGCGCCTTCGTCGCCTCCGCGATTTCGAGCGCCGACCGAGCCAGGCTTAGAGCCCGCGTCTCGTCGCCTTGCCAAAGCGCGAGCCTCGACAGTTCGCCGAGCGCTGCTCCTTCCATGTCCCGTTGGCCGTTGGCCCTCAGCATGTGCAGTGCGGCGTCCAGATCGCGCCGCCCCTGCTCCAGGTCGCCCAGTGCCATCCAGCCCACGCCCTGGTTCATCAGCGCGATGGCTTCACTGACCCGGTCGCCGGTCTCACGATGGATCGCCAGACATTGCTGCATGAGGTCAAGCATGGCCACCCAGTCGCCCTCCCTCCCGGCAGCGAAGGCGAGGTTGTCGAGGAGCATCGCTTCGATCCCACGCAGCTCGATCCCACGCAGCTTGCGGCTGCGCGCGTGGTCAAGGGCCTGAAGGGTAAACGCCCGACCGGCCTCGATGTCGCCCTGAAGCAGCCGCGAGACTGCCACCAGCCGCAACCCACGCAGCTGCAGGAAATCGTCGCCGGCCCTCGTTGCGCAGGCCAGGCTTTGACGGGCATAGCGTTCTTCCTCCGCCCAATTCCCCATACGCATCGCTCGAAGGCTCCGGCGCCAAGCCACGTCGGCGCGCCTTTGGTCGTCGGCGAGAAGGTCGGCCAGTTGATCCATTGCGGCCAGGTCGGCCGCCTCTTCGTCGCGCTGTGCCTGCAGACCTAGCACCCGCACACGCGCCACAAGCAGCCGCCAGCGCAGCTCGGCCTGCGCCAGGAGCGCATCCGGTGTTGCCTCGCCCAGCAGCGCCAGCGCCCGATCCACATGCAACAGCACATGCTCATGCGCGAAGCGCCGCACTGCATCCTCTGCGGCGCGCGCGTGGAACTCCGCGGCGTTGGGCTCGTCGCCTGCCTGCTCAAAGTGCTCGGCCGCTGCGCCCAGGAAGTCGCCCGCGCGCAGGCTCTGTTGCGCCGACAGGTCGGCCAGCCATTGAGCTACCTTTCCATGCCATTCACGCCTAGCGCGCTTGAGCACGGTGTCGTAGGTCACCTGGTGCAGCATCTGATGACGGAAGGCGTATTCGCGCAGGCCGTCGAGTGCCATGCCGGCTTGGGGCAGGGTCAGCTCGCGTTGGACCAGCGAAGGAAGCTGTTCTGCCGCGCGAGCATCGATCGACAGCAGCGCCTGGTCCCAAAACACCGAGCCGACGACGCTGGCCTGCTGCAGCGCGCGTTTCTCTGGAGCAGGCAACTGGTCCAGCCTGGCCTGCAGCACACCGGTGAGCGTAGGCGGGACCTGGGTCACGAGCAACCGTTCGGCGTCGACCTTCCAGGACTCGCCAGTCTGGATGGCGCCCTGGTCAATCAGCATACTGATCAGCTCTTCCATATAGAAGGGGTTGCCTTCGGAACTGCTGGTGACGAGTTCGCGCAGCGCGGCCGGGATCTCAGGCAACTTCTTGAGCAGTTCGTTTGCCAGCATCCGGCTGTCGGTCTTGTCCAGTGGGGCCAGGTCGATGCGCTGCCGCATGCTTTCGGTGCCGCGCCAGTCTGTCCGGCGCTCGAACAGCGTCGGCCGGGTGGAGGCCAGCACCAGCAGCGGCATGTCCTGGTCGAATTCGGTCAGGTAGTTCAGGAAGTCCAGGCTCTCGTCGTCGGCCCAGTGCAGATTCTCGAGTTGCAGCACCACCGGCGAGCCGACGCTGGCGCCAATGCGGCGGAAGATCTGCGCTGCCGTATCGAAAGCTCGGTTTCGAATCAGCTTCGGGTCGCCCAGCATTCCTTTGACATGGCGGCTGTCCTGCCAATCGATGCCTATCAGGTGACCCAGCAGATGGGCGCGGCCTTCAGCCAGGTCCGACCCGTCGTCGTGCTCGAACAGGTGCACCACGCCACTTTCGACCTTTGCCCGAGCTTCTTCGATGCTGTCGTCGTCACTGATCTGGAATCGCCAAGCCATGGTGTCGCGCAGCAGCCCATAGGGTTGACTCGAGGTCTGCGGGTTGGCCCGGCCGCGGGAGATGATGTAGCTCTCCGGCCGGGCCTCGGCCCAGGCCTCGAACTCGTCAAGCAGCCGGCTCTTGCCGATGCCGGCTTCAGCGACGACCGTCACGGCAGAAAGCCGCGTTCGGCGAGAAGGCGCTTGTAGGCGGCCTGAAGCGTTTCGAGCTCGGCGTCGCGGCCGATCATGCGGGTTGCGACACCTTCGATTCCCCGCTTGGCAATGCGAAGCTTGCGCGGCTTGGCGCGGAGCACCAGATAGCTTTGCACAGGAGCATCCACGCCCTTGACCAGAAGAGGCCCCTGGGCCTCGACCTCGAACAGGCCACGCACCTGAGCGTATGTGTCGTGGCTGATCCGAAAGCCTCCGACCGGCGCGGTCTGCTCCATGCGTGCGGCGATATTCACCGCGATGCCGTGAATGGTGCCTTCGGCGTCGACCCCGCCTCCGAGCAGCACGCGCCCGGTGTGGACCCCGACGCGGAAGTTGAAGCCTGCATGACCGTAGGCGGCCTGAACTTCAGCGCCCAGCACCTTGCCAAGCTCGAGCAGGACCAGGCCGCAGTGCACGGCGCGTTCAGCGTCGTCCTCGGAGTTGGCCTCGGCTCCAAAGGCAGCCAGGATGTTGTCACCGGCGTACCGCAGCACCTTGCCGCGGTGGGCTTCGACGATGACCGTACCTCGCGAAAGCGCATCGTCCGTGACAGCGCCGATGGCTTCCGGATCCAGTTGCCGGGCCAGCAAGGTCGAGCCCACCACGTCCAGAAAAAGAATGCTGACCTGCCTGAGGCTCTGCGAGCCCACGGAGTGCGGCGCGGTCGCCGCTGCCAGTTTCGCGCGCAGACCGGCAACGGACGCATCGACGACTGCATCGCCGAGCGAGCCCCGCAGGGCCTCAAGGGCCAGGATGCCGGCTTCGAGTTGCTTTAGCTCGGTTTCCATTGGAACGCAGCATGTCAAAGCGGTTCGCGAAATCTACCCGACCTGTCGGTGGCCTCAGCAAAGTGGATGGACCGCTTTGGGGATGAATCGCAGGTGATTGCTCCTGGTCGAAACCGCCAGCTCGGTAGCCTGCCCGACAACCTGCCTCTACGCGGCCGTCTCGGCACGATGCCGCGGCGGCCGCGGTAGATCAGATCTCCGTCTGCTCGGAGATCTCCAAGGCGTCGTCGACCTCAATGCCGAGGTATCTCACCGTTGACTCCAGCTTCGAGTGTCCAAGGAGTAGTTGGACTGCTCGCAGGTTCTTGGTCCGTCGGTAGATCAACGTCGCCTTGGTCCTGCGCATCGAGTGAGTCCCATAGGCGGCGCGGTCCAGACCAAGTTCCTCCACCCAGTGCTCAAGGATCCGGGCGTACTGACGCGTGCCAAGATGGATCGAATCATGAAGGCGGCTGGGGAACAGGAAGTCCTCCGACTTGAGCCCAGCCTGCTTGATCCACGCGTGCAGGGCGTCCCGGGTCGCCTTGGTGATCTCGAACTGCACTGGTCGCTGCGTCTTGTGCTTCATGACGATGGCGCGCGTTGCCACTTGGTCGCCGTGGCAGACGTCCCGGACACGCAGTGCGACCAGATCACAGCCGCGAAGCTTACTGTCGATGCCGAGGTTGAACAGCGCGAGCTCGCGCACTCGGCTGTCAAGCTGAAGGCGGACGCGCAGTGCCCAGATCTCCTGCAGCTTGAAGGGTGCCTTCTGCCCAACGATCTTGCCCTTGTTCCACGGGTCGCGAACACTGATGGTGCCTGAGGTTCCCATGATGGTCTCCCATCGAGGTTGTGGGCCGCACAGCATGCGCCTCTCGAGTCGCCATTGCTCGCCTTGGCGCGGGCTACCTGCGCATGGAGGAGCGGCCGCTCCTGGGCTTGTGACTCCGCAGCGATAGCGGTCATTGACCGCCCACGCGACCACGGCCAGCGATGCGTCAGAAAGGCGTCGTTCAATGCTTGGGTTCAGCGAGGACTAGCTTGCAGACCTGGCGACGGGGCACTCTCGACCCCAAGCTTAGATCCATCACCGAAGCAACACCTTTTGCCAAATGATCGCGACTGCCTAGACCTGAAACACAGCATGATCGTTTTCTTAAATACAGCGTAAGAAACTAGGGCGGGCCACGGCGCTGTGGCAGGCAATCACCTTTGAGAACCTTGCTGCTGACGGGCGTCCCGTTCGATACACCCTCAAGTAGTACGGCGGGCACTCGTTTTGACTTCGTGAGGAAGCCCGAATGGGCTTCGGCGGGATTTGCGAGATTAATCAATGGCGTCTCGCCGACAAAAGCCACTCGGACATCCACCACGTCAAATCCCAATGCATTAACCAGATCATCGCGCTCTGCCTTGCTTTGAAGCAGCTTGGCGGCGCGGTCGGCGTAGTTGCTCCGATCTCGCAGGTAGGCCATATGCTCGAAGTAAGGCACTAACTCGTAGGTCAGCAGGTCGTTGATTTCTGAGAATGCCACGAACTGAGGCGGCTTTGCTAGCCTCTTCCTCTCTGGTCCCGGATTCAACGACGTCATCCTCCCTGCGCCCAGCAGCGGGATTTGATTGGCCAGCATGAAAACGTGCAACCTGTCGCCCGGAAGCGCATCGACGCTTGCCTTGACCCCGGGCCGATCTACGTCCAGATCCTTCGTCAAGACATCGAACACCACGCGACTGCCGAGACTATGCGACACAACGACGAACGGATCGGGACGACCGGCCGGTGCGTTGCAGACGGCATCCGACGTTGCCGTGCGCTGCCTATATGCCTTGCCGTCCCGGGTCTGGCGATTTACTACCTGTGTGCCCTTCCAATCCGCGCTACCTCCAATGCCCCCCACCGCGGCGCATATGGCCGCGCCGACGGCCTCCCGGGCGTATGGCCCTGCAGGTCCTAGGTAGGTGGCTGCATCAATAAGGCCCCAGGTTACGACGTTGTTCTTGAGGTCAGAGTTTCTCTGGATCCGGAGTTCTTCAACGTCGTCGTAGCCAGCATGGCCGTATTTCCGTCCGCGCGTGTCGAGTTCTACGGGGTCGTCATATCCGGTGTGAAACCACTCCACCGAGTCCCACAATGCATCGTCCCAGAAGAAGCGGTAGATCGACACGGTGTAACCATTGCCCAAGTCCAGCAGAATCCGGTCCAAGCAGCCCAACTCGGAAATCTGAACCCGCGCACGCGGGTCGTCAGTCCCGAAATCCGCGCTCTTTGTCGTAGTCAACATTAGGCCTCGGACACCCGGATCGTCCGCCGTCGCAACTTGCTGGCCTTGACCAAGGGTTGAACGAGGACAGAGCCCCGTCGCATCCTGCCATCGAGCCTTCACATTCGCGTGATCGGCAATCACTTGAGCCAGATCGAAGGCGACCTTATGCTTTGGATCAAGTTGCTGCGTCCAGCCGATTCCGTGGATGTACAGGATGTTGACGTTCTTGGCACCGGATTTGGTACGGATCGACTCAATCCCCGGAAACGTACCGCTCCATTGGTTTCGCGCCACCGGATCTGTGACGTCAGAAAGGCTGCGCACCCGGCAAATCTCATCCGGCGTCGCGCAAGCAATGAGCATTGGAAGCGCCACCGTAACAACAAGCGTCAAGGGCCGGCTCATAAATTGTCTCCAGGGCTGGACACGGGGGCTCTTCGCCGATGGCTGTTGATTAAAGCTCAATCTGGGTCGGTGGAACGCCCAATTTGTGCGTCCGACTGAGGCAAGACACCATTGGCCTGGCCAACCGCGCAAGGCGACCGCAGCGACAGACTGCTGCTGGCCGAGGGTGTGTGAAAACGCTCCCCATCGCCTAAATTGGAGCAACGCGACTGAGCGGGGCGCCGCATGAAGCGATTCATCGAAGGTCAGGAGCGAAGTCAGGTCACCCTGATGCCCGAGTGCCTGGAGGACTTCGTCGCCCAGGACAACCCCGTCAGGGTCGTAGATGCTTTCGTCGATGAACTCGATCTTCAAGAACTGGGGTTTGACGGTACGGCGCCCGCCCGCACAGGGCGGCCTTCGTACCACCCGGCCGTCCTGCTCAAGCTCTACATCTACGGCTACCTCAACCGCATCCAGTCCAGCCGCCGGCTGGAGCACGAGTGCCAGCGCAACGTCGAGCTGATGTGGTTGACGGGCCGCTTGGCGCCAGACTTCAAGACCATCGCTGACTTCAGGCATGACAACGGCGCCGGTATCCGCAACGTCTGCCGCCGCTTCGTGGTCCTGTGCCGGGATCTCAAGCTGTTCACGCAGGGCGCCGTGGCCATCGACAGCAGCAAATTCAAGGCGGTCAATAGCCGCGACCGCAACTTCACGCCCGCCAAGATCGACAAGCGCAAGGAGCAGATCGAGCAGAGCATCCAGCGCTACATGGCGGCGCTGGACACCGCCGATCGCACCTTGCCGCTGCTGGAGTTCGGCCCGCGGTACGCGCAGCTGACAACCAAGATCGAGATCCTGCGCGAACAGATGCGCCGCATGGACGAGATGAAGGAGCGTGTGAAGCAAGAGCCCGACGAACAACTCTCGCTGACCGATCCCGACGCTCGCTCCATGATGTCGCAAGCCAAGGGCACCGGCTTGGTGGGCTACAACGTGCAGACGGCCGTCGATGCCAAGCACCACCTCATCGTCGCGCACGAGGTCACCACCGTCGGCCACGACCGTGCGCAGCTGAGCAAGATGGCGCTGGCCGCACGAGAGGCCATGGGCAAGAAGCAACTGAAGGCCTACGCCGACCGTGGCTACTTCATGGGTCCTGAGATCAAGGCCTGTCACGACTCCGGCATCAAGGCCTTCGTGCCCAAACCGATGACATCCAACGCCAAGGCCCTGGGCCGGTTCGACAAGAGCGACTTCATCTACATCGCCCGAGAAGACGAGTACCAGTGTCCTGCTGGGCAGCGTGCCATCTACCGCTACACCGCAGAGGAAAACGGTCAGCAGATCAGGCGCTACTGGAGCAGCGAATGCGTCGGCTGCACGATGAAGTCCCAATGCACGACGGCCGACTTCAGACGCATCTCGCGCTGGGAGCATGAGCCGGTGTTGGAGTCGATGCAGCGCCGTCTGGACCACCAGCCCGACGCCATGACGCTACGCCGACGGACCGTCGAGCACGTCTTCGGCACACTCAGACACTGGATGGGCGCCACGCACTTCCTGACGCGAACACTCGAGCACGTCGGCACGGAAATGAGCCTGCACGTGCTGGCATACAACCTCAAGCGGGTCTTGAAGATCCTGGGCATCGCCAGAACGATGAAGGCGATGAGGTTGGCGGGCGCGTGAGCGCCTTCTTATGCCCTAAGCGGGGCTGTACAGCGAAGGGATCGGCGCTGGAGGGCATATCGCGGAGATGAGCGCACTGGATGCTCAAATGGGCCGAATGAAGCCTTCACAAGGCCCTGAGTGTGGAGCCGGACAAATGCGGGCCCGGGCAGGCCCTTCGCAACAGTTCTCACACGCCCTCGGCCGATACGTGACGTCGCAAGGTCGGCGCAGAATGACCCTCCTCCTCCACTGCCAGGGAGCGTATCCCACTCTTGCTCGAAGCGTATCCAGGTTGCCTTCCAGGGCACTAAGCGCCCGCTATTTATGACCGTACCCTGGCGTATCCCGATTGCCCACACAAGGCCGTCTACAGGCGGCCAATACGTATCCCACCTTCGTTTTCATTGCCACCTGCGGCTCCGTGGCCATCAGCCGATGGCACTCGTTCTTGACGAGGGCATAACACTCGCAGGCGCGGCGCTCCAGGCCGCGGCGGTCGAGCACCGAGATGTGGCCGCGCGCGTAGCGGATCAGCCCTAGCTTCTGCAGGAAGTACGCGCCTTCGTTGACGCCCTCGCGCCGCACGCCCAGGCGCTCGGCGATGCGCTCCTGGGTCGTGACGATCTCGCCGCCCTCGGTGTGGTCCAGGCTCAGCAGCAGGCAGCGCGCCAGCTGCTGCGACACGCTGTGATGGCGGTTGCAGATGGCGCGCTGCGAGGTCTGGGTCAACAAGGCCTGCGTGTAGCGCAGCAGCAGCCGCATGACGGCCCCGCCGCGCCAGAACTCGCGCAGCAACACGTCGGCCGGCAGGCGGTAACTCTCTCCGGCAGCCTGCACCACGGCCCGGCTGCAGGTGGACTGGCCGCCCATCAGCAGCGAGACGCCCAGCATCCCGTCCTTGCCGACTTCGGCAGACTCGGCCGACGCACCGTCTTCGGTGAAGTACATCAGCGACACCAGCGCGCCGGTGGGGAAGTAGGCGTGGTCCATGGTCTGCCCCGACTCGTGCAGGGACTGGTGCAGCTGCAGCGGCACCCGCTCCAGCGACGGCAGCAGGCGTTCCCAGGCTTCTGGCGCCAACGCGGCCAGGAGCAGGTTGTCGGTGGGCTTCGAATGGGTAGGCATAGGCTCACTCCTGTATCGGGACGGCCGCCCGGTGGCACCGGGGTCCGGCCTTGGTGGGGATGGGTACGGCGATCGGCTTGCCGCCGTGCGCCACCGGATCAGCGACAGCCGCGCGCGACACGGCCAGCACGCCGTGTGGAGCGCGATGCGCGAGGGAATCCGGATGCATGGCAAGGCCTCGTGAAGACATGCCTGCATCTTGGTCGGCCCGGCGCTCCGGCGCTGTCGTCTGCCGCCGCGTTCGACAGGCGGCGCTGCAGACGCGTGCACGTGGGCCTGGTCCTACGTCAGCGAGGCGGCAGGCCGACAGGGTCCCGGCCTTCGTCCTCGACCCCGCCGTTCAACTGCACCTCGAGCGGCCAGCGGCCCAGCAGGCCCCGAACCTCGTGTTCCAGCGCAGGCCAGCCGGCAGCGTCGGCGCGCGCCGCGTCCAGCAGCTCGGCGCCGCGCGCGAAGTGCAGCATGGCCAGGCCTTCCAGGGCAGCCAGCGCGGCCTCGCGGTTGGCGGGGTTGGTCTGGGTGGACAGCTGGGCCAGGTCACGCATCAGCTCGAGTTCATCGATCGCGTGCCGCAGCTCGGTGGCCGCCACGCCCGTCTGCGCGCCGCCCAGCACCGGCAGCAGCACCTGTTCCTCGATCTTCCACAGCAGCTCCAGCCCCAGCAGCAACTGGCGCTGCACCGCGCCGGCGTCGCGCGCCTGCGAGCGTGTCGCGAACAGCACGCGCAGTCTCTCGTGCAGGCTCTCGATCAGCGCCTTGAGCGACGCGGGCGATACACCGCGGACGGCTCGCAAGGGTTCTCGGTCGGCCGCCGGCAGGCGGGCACGGCGAGCGTGGTTCATGACGATCTCCTGGGTGCTTGGTTCACAAGCACTGTGCCCAGCGCGCAGCGGCAACTCCATCGGCCCGCGCTCCCTTTGCGTGCCGGACAAGGCGTCGCCGCGGTGTGGGAATCAGCCGACAGCGGCGGCTTGCGGGAGCGAGGCCTCGTCCAGGACGTCAGGCGTGCGGCACCCGTGCGGGCTC
Organism: uncultured Rubrivivax sp.; assembly: GCA_964423075.1. Classification (GTDB taxonomy): domain Bacteria; phylum Pseudomonadota; class Gammaproteobacteria; order Burkholderiales; family Burkholderiaceae_C; genus Rubrivivax. Next base: position 17,369 of record CAYREA010000061.1, read on the forward strand.
AGGCCGGACGCCAGCTGCGCAGGGAACGCTGCAGGTTGTCGCGCGCCCGCGCTTCGAGCTCGGCATGGACCACCTCGGTGCGGTACAGCCTGGGCGCCTGCAGCATGCGCGCCACGAAGTCGGCACGGCCGCGCGCGAAGGCCTCGTCGGGCACGTGGGCGTACTCGAGTCGCACCTGGCGCTCGTACTCCTCGAAGCGCGCGCGGTCGGCACCCAGGATGGACAGGTCGATGTCGAGCAGCAGGTCCAGGCCGTCGATCTTCGCGTCGGCGGCGCGGGCCGACAGATGCCGAGTGGCGCGAATCATCCTGCCGATGCGCCACGCCACCTCGTCGGCCACACCCAGCTCGCGCAGGCTGCGGCCGGCCCAGCGCGCGCTGCGCTCCTCGTTGTTGTCACGCTCGGCTTCGTAGACCGCATCGTGGAACCACAGCGCGATGCCGATCTCGTGGCGCGCCGGCAGCTCGCGGCCCCAGCGTTCAAGACCCTGCAGGCATTCCTGCAGATGGCGCAGCGCGTGGTAGTGGCGCTGCGGCTGGCTCCAGGCGGCAACCAGGCGCGACAACAAGGCCATCGAAGGGGCCTCGATGCCGATGCCGCGCGCATGTTTCAGCCACAGCTGTTGCAGGGTCTCGTGGGGCTCGTGCATGGAAGGCCCGCGCCACCGGGCGCTTGAGCTGGCATTCTGGCAGGGCCCCGCCCTGATACTCGCGGCCTGTGCCGACCCGGCGCCACGCCGCCCGTACCGACATGCCCATCGAAGACCCGCTCTACAAGCTGCGCCACGCCATCGCCGGCGTCGCGCTGGCGCTGCTGCTGTCGGTGTTCGTGGCCGCGCTGCTGGGGCGCCTGCTGGGTGATGCCTTCGGCGACAGCTACGCCTGGCGCGCCGGCCTCTACGGCGCCCTGCTGCTGTACGTGGTGGTGGGGGCCGCGGTGTTGTTCACGCGCGTGGCCCAGCATGAGAAACGCCCGCTCAGTGGCGGGCGTGTGCTGCTGTGGCTGGCCAGCCTGTGGCTGTGGCCGCTGCTGCTGCGGGCAGGCAGCCGCAAGCCACCTAGTTCGATTGGATGATGCGGCGCCCCGCGAGCTGCTGAGTCGGCCGCGCGTTCATCGGGTAGATGCGCGCGAAGATCTCGATCTGCTCGGGCGTCAGGGTCACCGGCTGGCGCATCACGATCCACTGCACGCCTTCGCTGCAGGGCGGCGTGGTGAGCGAGCCCATGTAGGTGAAGTAGCGGCGATCGGTGGGCAGCAGCTCGGCCAGTTCCAGCGGCGCACGCGCGGTGTTCTCCTCGTTGCGCTCCAGCGGCAGGTTGTTCCACACCTTCTGCAGCACCGGGTGGGCCGGCCCCTTCTCGAACAGCAGCGCCACCACGGCCAGGCGGCCCTGGTCGTCCTTGTGCACGAGGTGCAGCGACATCTCGAACTGGCGCCCGTCGATGCGCTCTTCCGAAGGCCGGTGGAAGTGGAACTGCTGCAGCTCGAAGCGCTTGCCGCCCACATCGATGTGGTTGCCGGAGGCCAGGTTCACCTGCACGGTGTGGCCGTTGTCGAGCACGCCGAAGCGGCTGGCCTTGTACTCGAAGCGCACCGGTTCCAGGTCCACCGCCAAGCCGCCCTTGATGTCGATGGGGCTCTGGCGCTGGCCCACGCTGCACAGCGAGAACTCAGGCTTCAGCCCGCCCCATGCGGCCGGGCCGGCCGTGCCTTTGTAGTCCCAATGGGCGGACCCGGCAGCGTGGCCGTCGGCCCCATGCTCGGTGGCCTTGGCCGCGCCCTTGGCGGCCGGTTTGGCGCCGCGGGCCGCGTGCGCGGCAGGCGCTGCCGTGGCGGCCGCGGTGGCGGCAGCCGGCTCGCCCTTGGCGGTGACCTTCAGGTCGTAGGGGCCGCTGGTGGGCGTGTGCTTGGTGGCTGAAAGACGCTCGGCCAGCCGCTGGCGCAGCTGTTCGATGGGGTCGGGTGCAGCCGGCGTTGCCGGGGCGGCGGCCACCGGCGCCGCGGACGGCTTCGCCGCCGGTGCAGCCTCAGCGGCCTTGGCCGCAGGCTTGGCGTGGCCGTGGTCTTCGGCGCGTGCGCCGGCAGCGGCCAGCAGGCCGGCCAGCAGCAGCAGAGAGAAAGCGAACGGGATGCGGCGGGGTGTCATGGCGGGTCAGGCTCCTCGTTGCCATATCGGCCCGGCCCACGAGGACTTGAGATCTCAACCCAGCCGCGTCTTCACCCAGCCCCAGGCCACGGCGCCTATCAGCATCATCCCCAGCGAAGTGAACGCCAACGCCACGGTGGAATGCATGACCAGCGGCGCCACCGCGCCAGCCACCAGCGCATTGGCCAGGCTGCCCACGCAGGCCTGGATGGAAGACGCCATGCCACGCCGGTCGGGTGCCTGGTCCAGCGTCAGCAGCGTCACCACCGGCACCATCAGCGACCAGCCGAAGGCGAACACCGCCACTGGCAGCATGGCCCAGGCCACGTGCGCCGTGAACAGCAGGTTCAGCACCACGTTCACCAGCGAGGTGGCCGACATGATGAGGAAGCCGTAGCGGATCTGGCGCCGCGCCGGCACCCGGCCTGCCAGCCGCCCCGACAGCCAGGCGCCGCCCATGATGCCGCTGATGGTGAGGATGAAGAACCAGAAGAACTGCGTCGGCGCCAGCTGCAGGTGTTCACCCAGGAACACCGGCGCTGACAGCACGTAGAGGAACATGCCGTTGAAGGGAATGCCGCTGGCCAGCACCAGCGCCACGAAGCGCGCGCTGCGCAGCATCTGCCAGTAGCCGCGCAGCAGGTGGCCGGCCTCGAAGGGCTGGCGCGCTGACACGGCCAGCGTCTCGGGCAGCCAGCGTGCGATGGCCACCCACAGCGCCGCACCCAGCACCACCAGCAGCCAGAAGATCGAATGCCAGTCGGCATGGGCGTAGAGCCAGCCGCCGATGAGCGGCGCCACCGCCGGCGCGATGCCGAAGTAGATGGTCACCTGCGACATCACCCGCTGCGCGTCGGCCGGCGGGTACATGTCGCGGATGATGGCGCGCGACACCACCATGCCGGCCCCGGCCGAAAGCCCCTGCAGCGCGCGGAAGCCCACCAGCTGGCCGATCGACTGGCTGAGCGCACAGCCCAGCGAGGCCAGCGTGAAGAGGGCGATGCCGGCCAGCACGATGGGGCGCCGGCCCAGGCTGTCGGACAGCGCACCGTGGAACAGGTTCATCACCGCGAAGCCGAGCAGGTAGCTCGACAGCGTCTGCTGCATCTGCAGCGGCGACGCATTGAGCGACACCGCGATGCCGGAAAAGGCCGGCAGGTAGGTGTCGATGGCGAAGGGCCCGAGCATGCCCAGGCAGGCCAGCAGCAGGGCCAGGGTCCAGCGCGGCCCGGGCCACAGCTTCTGTGCGTCGGGATTCATCGGATCAGGGTCAAACGACGCAGTTTAGGGGCGGCGGGTGCGCGTGGTGGTTCAATGCGAGCCATGCCCTTGTCGCGCCGCCAGCTTGTCTTCGCCTGTGCCGCCACGCTCGGTGCGCCCGTGCAGGCGCAGAGCGCACGCACGATGGCGCCCATGACCGACGGCCCCTTCTACCCGCCCCGCGCCTGGCGCGAGGCCTGGCCCGACCAGGACGCCGACCTCACCCGCGTGACGCAGGGCGCCCGCACCCTGGTGGCGCGCGGCGAGCACCTGGGCCTGGAACTGGTAGTGGCCGACAGCCGCGGCCGCAGTATCGACGGCGCCGAGCTGGAGATCTGGCAGTGCGACACGCTGCAGGTCTACCGCCACCCGCGCGAAACAGCCGAACCGGGCCGCTTCGACCCCGGCTTCCAGGGTTTCGGCGCCACGCGCAGCGACGGCGCCGGCCTGGCGCGCCTGCGCACCATCAGGCCCGTGCCCTACCCGGGCCGCACGCCGCACATTCACGTCAAGCTGCGCCATGCCAGCTTCGGCGAAATGACGAGCCAGCTCTTCATCGAGGGCGACGCCGGCAATGCGCGCGACTTCCTGTGGCGAGCCCTCGCCAACGAAGACCGCAAGGCGCTGGCGATGCAGCTACAACCGGCGCCCGAAGCCAGCGGCCTGCGCTGGCTGGTGCGGCACACGCTCATCGTGCCCGCCTGAAGATAAAAGTGTGAAGCAGGCCGATAGGCCGGATTCTGTGCATGCCAACCTGCTTGCGCAGGCCGGCATGTGACCGCCATTCCTCTGGGCCGAAGGTCACCCTTCGGCTCGGTGCCACCTACCCGCACACTCCCCGAGCCGGATCAACGTGTGCCTATTTGGTGTTGCTGCACGTAGAGATTGCCCGTTTCACCCGAACTGAATCGGCTCGTCTCTGTTGCTCTGATCCTCACCTCGCGGTGGGCAGCCGTTAACTGCTACGCCGCTCTATGCAGTCCGGACCTTCCTCCAGTGCCGCCTTTCGGCGCTTGCACCAGCGGCGGTCTGGCCTGCTTCACGGGCGCGATTATGGCTACCAACGGATCGCGAGCTTCACGCCGTAGCTCGTGGCCTCGCCGGTCTTGTCCACTTCGATGCCCAGGGCCATCGGCACGAAGGCGATGTTGACGCCGGCAAACACCTTGCTCTGGCCGAAGGACTCGTCCTGCAGCCCGGCACCCGGCGCCTTGCTGCTGACCTGCACGCGGCCGATGCCGGCATAGGGCGTGGCGAACAGGAAACCCTTGCTGATGGACAGGTCGACACCCGTGCTGCGCATCTTCAGCTCGTCCACACCGCTCAGGCCCACGGTGGACAGGCGCAACGCCAGCGCCGGCAGCACCGTGTTGCCGCTGACGAAAGCCCAGCGCACTTCGCCCCCGGTGGCGCGCACGTTGGTGCCGGGCAGCGTCATCAGCGTGAGGCCGATGTCGATGTCGAAGGGCAGCCCCTTCACCGCGTGCAGGCCCACCGTGGGCACGGCGCTGGGCACCGACGCCCCACTGGCGGCCTTGCGCAGCACCTCGCGGTTCGACACTTCGGTGGCCGTGGCACGCACGCCCAGGTCGAAGCCGGTGATGCCCAGGCCTTCGGCAGGGATCATGCCCTTGTACGAGATGGCCGAGGCCACGTCTTCGCTGAAGGCGCGGAATTCGGTCTGGTTGAGCAGGCGCAGCGCGTTGAAGTCGGCGGCCTGGGCGGTGGTGCCAGCGGCCAGCAGGGCTGCGGCCAGGATCTTGTGGGTGGCGGTCATGCGATCTCCAGCTGTTGACCGCCACATTCTCTGGGGCGGCGATGGCGCCACCCTCCCCTACCCTGCTGAACTGTGGCGTCAGATCGACATCTTCTGTCGCACGCCGTCCGCTTCCATGTCCTTGCCCGCACCGCGCGCCACGATCTCGCCGCGTTCCATCACCAGGTACTGGTCGGCCAGCTCGGCGGCGAAGTCGTAGTACTGCTCCACCAGCAGCACGGCCATGGTGCCGCGGTTGGCCAGCATGCGGATGACGCGGCCGATGTCCTTGATGATGCTGGGCTGGATGCCTTCGGTGGGCTCGTCCAGGATCAGCACCTTCGGGCCGGCGGCCAGTGCGCGCGCGATGGCCAGCTGCTGCTGCTGGCCACCCGAAAGGTCGCCACCACGGCGGCCGATCATCTGCTTGAGCACCGGGAACAGCTCGAAGAGCTCGGCGGGCACCGGCGTGCCGCCCTTTTTCGTGGCCAGGCCCATGCGCAGGTTCTCCTCGACCGTCAGCCGGCCGAAGATCTCGCGGCCCTGCGGCACGTAGCCGATGCCGCGGCGCACGCGCTCGTAGCTGGTGGCCTTGGTGATGTCGGTGCCGTCCAGCAACACGCTGCCGGCCTTCACCGGCACCACGCCCATCAGGCTCTTCAGCAGGGTCGTCTTACCGACGCCGTTGCGGCCGAGGATGACGGTGACTTCGCCAAGCCTGGCCTCGAAGCCCAAGTTGCGCAGGATGTGCGAACCGCCGTAGTACTGGTTCAGCCCTTCGACCTTGAGGATGGTTTCACCGGCCAAGGTAAACCTCCACCACCTTCTCGTTCGCCTGCACGTCGCTGAGCAAGCCCTCGGCCAGCACGCTGCCTTCGTGCAGCACCGTCACCTTCTTGCGGCCCTGCGTCAGCTGGTCGACGAACTTCATGTCGTGTTCCACCACCACCAGCGAATGCTGGCCTTCGAGCGTGAGGAACAGCTCGGCGGTGCGTTCGGTCTCTTCGTCGGTCATGCCGGCCACGGGTTCGTCCAGCAGCAGCAGCTTCGGGTCCTGCATCAGCAGCATGCCGATCTCCAGCCACTGCTTCTGGCCGTGGCTGAGCAGGCCCGCCGTGCGCTGCGCGTCGTCCTTCAGGTGGATCTGCACCAGCACTTCGCCGATGCGGTCGAGCTGCTCGCCGCTGAGCCGGTGGAACAGCGCCGCGCGCACGCCGCGGTCGGCTTTCAGCGCCAGCTCGAGGTTCTCGAACACGCTGAGCTGCTCGTAGACCGTGGGCTTCTGGAACTTGCGACCCACGCCCACCTGCGCGATCTGCGGCTCGGACAGGCGCAGCAGGTCGATGTTGCTGCCGAAGAAGACACGGCCGCTGTCGGGGCGCGTCTTGCCGGTGATGCAGTCCATCATCGTCGTCTTGCCGGCGCCGTTGGGGCCGA
>CAYREA010000062.1:0-23832 GCA_964423075.1 uncultured Rubrivivax sp.
TGGTACTCCACGCCGCCGATGGTCTCGTTGCTGCAGATGTGCACGTAGGCCGCGTTCGGGTCCAGCTTCCAGGTCTCGCGCTTGGGGATGGTGGTGTAGCCGGTGTCCGAAGCGGACGCCGCGACGTTGACGCCGCCGTACTTCTTCGCTTCCTTGATCGACTTCTTGCTCCACTCGCCGGTGTCGACATAGTCGGCGGAGGCTTTTCCGCGCAGCATGTTCATCGGCACGATGGCGTTTTCGCCGATGGCGCCGCCCTGCATGAACAGCACCTTGTAGTTCGCGGGCACGGCCAGCAGTTCGCGGAACAGGCTTTCCGCCTCGTTGGCGATGCTGATGAACTCCTTGCCGCGGTGGCTCATCTCCATCACGCTCATGCCCGAGCCGTGCCAGTCCAGCATCTCGTCGGCGGCCTGGCGCAGCACGCTTTCGGGCAGGGCGGCGGGGCCGGCGCTGAAGTTGAAGACGCGGGTCATGGGGCGGGGCTCCTGGGATCCTGGCAGATGGACCCAGGAGCATAGCGAAAGCCGATCAGGGCCCCAGTGCCTTGACCTTCTGTTCGGCCACCGCCACGTCCTTGCCCAGCTCGGTCAGGTAACGGTCGCGTTCCTCGCTGCTCCACTCGGCCTCGGAGAAGGTGGACAGCGAGTAGCTCTTCGACTGGTGCAGCACGCCGGCGCGGCGCGGCAGCATCACGCGGTCGGGGAAGGCGTCGGGCTTGAGCAGGAAGGCCTCGACATCGCGCAGTTGAAGCGGGAAGGCGGGTTGTTTGTCGCGCAGCAGCTTGCCGAACACGGGCAGGCGGAACTCGGCCAAACCCGCGGCCACCTCGGCATTGAAGAGGGCCAGCGCCACGGGCTTGCCTTGCGCGTCATCGACACGGGCGCTCACCACGTAGCGGCCGGGTACCAGCACCTGGGCCTTCAGGAAGAACTCGATGCCGGCGGAACTGGAGGCTTCGCGCACGCCGGGCAGCCAAGTGGCGGCGGTCTCGGGGCTGTAGTGGAGGTCGAAGTAGATGAAGCCGGGCTGGCCGCCGTAGTCCAGCGTCAGCTCCAGCCGCACCGTGCCGGCGAAACTGGCGAAGCCCTGGGTGGACGGCTGCATCACGGCGCTGAGCAGGCCGTCGTTGTGGTTGAAGGGCATGGGGAATTCCACCGTGCTGGCGGTGCGGCCGGGCGGCGTCACTTCCTTCTGCACCGCGCGGGTCACCTTCAGCGGCAGTGTGCGGCCGTTGTCGTCCAGCAGCTTCAGCGTCACGCGGCTGCTTTCGCTGCCGCTGGCGAACACGCGCTCCTGCGTGGTCTTCAGGTGCACGCCCTGGGTGGCGCCGCCGCCGGGCATGCGCAAGGCGCGGTCTTCGCTGATCGGCTCGAAGGGGCGCACCTGGTCGGGGTGTTCGTCGATGGGCCGCGACTCGTGCGGATACTGGGCGGCGATGCGGTAGCCGTCCAGCGTCATGCGCGCACGTTCCAGCCGGCCCTGCCACAAGGCCAGTTCTTCGCGGCGCTGGGCCTGGCCCAGGGCGCTGAGCGGTGCGCCGGGTGTGGCGCTAGCGGCCGGCGCGGGCGGCGGTGTTTGTGCCACGCCAGCCACCCGCTGTGGCGCTTCGGGCGGGGCTTGCGCAGCCACCGCCTCGGGCTCGCCACGCTGCCACGACCACAGCGCCAGCAAGGCGGCGCCCACGGCCAGCAGCGCCGGCACGCGGCGCCGCGGGGTCATTGCGCGTTGGCGGCCATGTCAGCGCGGATCTTCGAGACGATACCGCCCCAGTTGCCGGCCGCGTAGTGGTTGAACTGCTCGCTGCTGTCGCGGAAGGCCACCGTGTGGTAGCTCCACTTCGCGCGCCCGCCTTCGTTGGTGGCGGTGCCCAGCGTGAGGTCGTTGCAGAACCAGTCGGACGGGTTGCAGAAGGAAGCGCCGCTGCTGCCCGACACACCACCGCTGGAGTGGTAGGCAATGGCCTCGTCATCCTGCCCCGGCAGCACGAAGCTGTACAGCGTGCCCTTGGAGCCGGCGTACATGTAGAACCACTTGCCGGTGGTGGCGCTGTGGTTGTACATGGCGCGTGCGGTGCTGGTCTTCAGATCGCTCACCAGCGGCTCGGAAAGCGCCCAGTCGCCCGCGTCGGCCAGTTCGCTGCCCCCGGCGGCGCCGCCGGCGATGTCCACCCACTTGATGTTCCAGCCCGTCTGCGTGCCGGCGCCGCTGTTGCTGCACTGGCCGGCGCCGTTGGGCGTGGGTGTCTTGATGCTGCGGCTGCTGGTGCCGTAAAGCGCCAGCGCGTAGCCGATCTGCAGGTTGCCGGCCGAGTGTGCGGCCACGTAGCACCAGTTGGGGCCGGTGCAATAGCAGTCCAGCGCGTCGCGGATGCCGCCGTTGGTGGTGCTGATGCGGTTGTAGCCGTCCCAGTTGACCGACTTCTTGTTCACGCCCGCGGCCGTGGTGGCGGGGCCCCAGTAGCTGAAATCGGCGTGGTTGCCCACCTGCCCGCCGCCGGTGCGGCCGTTGATCCACAGGCTGTAGTTGGTGGCCTGCGCGGCCACCACGGCGGCCGCGGCCAGACCCAGGGCGACGCAGATGCGGAAAGCTCGGCTCATCATCTCTCGTGTCTCCTCTTGTGCTTGTCTTGCGATGATCGGAGTGAGCGGCGCAGCATCACAAGCCTCGTTTTCCCGCAAGGCGCTGCCGCTATGCTGGCTGCATGGACAGTGTCTCGAACCGGTACATGGCAGATTCCCGTTATGCCATCAGCCGCCTGGCGGTGACGTTGCTGCTGATGACCATCGGCAGCAGCGGCATGTACGTGGTGGCGGTGACGCTGCCGGCGGTGCAGGCCGAATTCGGCGTGGCGCGCGCCGACGCCTCGCTGCCCTACACGGCACTGATGATCGGCTTCGGCATCGGTGGCGTGCTGATGGGGCGGCTGGCGGATCGTTATGGCGTGATGGTGCCGCTGCTCATCGGCGCGGCCAGCCTGGGCGCCGGCTTCATCGCCTGCGGCCTGGCCGGCGGCGTGTGGGCCTTTGCGGCGGTGCACGGCGTGCTGATCGGCCTCTTGGGCAGTTCGGCCAGCTTTGCGCCGCTGGTGGCCGACACCTCGCTGTGGTTCGTCAAGCGCCGCGGCATCGCGGTGGCGGTGTGTGCCAGCGGCAACTACGTGGCCGGCGCCATCTGGCCGCCCATCGTGCAGCACTTCGTGGCCAGTTCGGGCTGGCGCGCCACCTACATCGGCCTGGGGGTGTTCACCTTCGTCGCGATGTCGGCGCTGGCCCTCTTCATGCGGCCGCGCCCGCCGGCCGCGGTGGCCGCACCGGCCAAGGGTTCCACGGCCACGCCTTCGGAGCGCCCCTTCGGCCTGAGCATGGGCCACGCGCAGGCCCTGCTGTGCGTGGCCGGCGTGGCCTGCTGCGTGGCGATGGCCATGCCGCAGGTGCACATCGTGGCCTACTGCAGCGACCTGGGTTTCGGCCCCGCGCGCGGCGCCGAGATGCTGAGCCTGATGCTGGCCTGCGGCATCGTCAGCCGGCTGGTGAGCGGGGTGATCTGCGACCGCATCGGCGGCATCCGCACATTGCTGCTGGGCTCGCTGCTGCAGGGCACGGCGCTGCTGCTGTTCCTGCCTTTCGACGGGCTGGCCTCGCTGTACGTGGTGTCGGCCCTCTTCGGCCTGTTCCAGGGCGGCATCGTGCCCAGCTACGCCATCATCGTGCGCGAACACTTCCCGCCCGCCGAAGCCGGCGCGCGCGTGGGCACGGTGCTGATGTGCACGCTGCTGGGCATGGCGCTGGGCGGCTGGATGTCGGGCAAGGTGTTCGACCTGACGGGCAGCTACCAGGCCGCCTTCGTCAACGGCATCGCCTGGAACCTGCTCAACGGCGCCATCGCGTTCTGGCTGCTGCGGCGCAGTGCCGGCGGCCGCGCGCCGCCGCTGCGCCCGGCCGCGGCTTGATTGACCATCGTCAAGCCCCTCCTGGGCCCGCACGCCTACATTGAAGCTCGAACCCCGGGCCCTCCCCGGAGGCTGTAGGTGCCCAACATGTTCCAGAACATCCTCGTACCCATCGACGGCAGCGAACTGTCCGAACGCGCCGCGCAGACCAGCATCGCGCTGGCCCTGAAGCTGGGTGCCCGAATCACCGGTTTCGTGGCCGAGCCACTGCCGCCGCTGCCCAACGAAGCCACCGGCATGGCCAGCTACGCACGCAAGACCGAAGAGCACCGCGAGCGCACCGAAGCCCATGCGCAGGAGGTGCTGGCGCGCTTTGCCGCGCTGGCCGCCGAGCAGGGCGTGGTCTTCAAGGGCGAGTACAAGCGCACCGACGGTGTCGACGACGCCATCGTCAACGCCGCCAAGGACTTCGGCTGTGACTTGGTGGTGATGGTCACCCACGGCCGCGGCACCTTCGGCGAACTGCTGTTCGGCTCGCACACCAAGAACGTGCTGGCGCGCAGCAAGCTGCCGCTGCTGGTGCTGCATTGAATCCGGCGGCCCCCGGCGGCCTGGCCGCGTTGCTGGCCGGCAGCGGCCTCAGCGCATTGCAGCTGGCCGGCCGCACGCTGCTGCCGGTGGTGCAGGGTGGCATGGGCGTGGGCGTCTCGGCGCAGCGCCTGGCCGGTGCGGTGGCCGCAACCGGCGCGGTGGGCACGCTGTCCAGCGTCGACCTGCGCCGCCACCACCCCGACCTGATGGCCCGCACCTCGGGCCTGGACCCCGGTGACGCGGCGCGCCAGACCATCGACGACGCCAACCTCGAAGCGCTGTCGCGCGAGATCGCCGCCGCGCGCGAACGCAGCGGCGGCCGCGGCCTGCTGGCCGTCAACGTGATGCGCGCGCTCACGGCCTACGCCGCTTCGGTGAAGCGCGCGCTGGAAGCGGGCATCGATGCGGTGGTCGTCGGTGCTGGTCTGCCGCTGGACCTGCCCGACCTGGCGCAGGACCATCCCAAGGTGGCCCTGATCCCCATCCTCAGCGACGCCCGCGGCGTGCAGCTGATCGTGAAGAAGTGGGAACGCAAGAAGCGCCTGCCGGACGCCATCGTCATCGAACACCCGCGCCTGGCCGGTGGCCACCTGGGTGCGGCCAAGGTGGCCGACCTGAACGACACGCGTTTCGACTTCGAGAACGTGCTGCCGCAGTCGCGCGCCTTCCTGCGCGCGGCGGGCATCGAGCGGGAGGTGCCGCTGATCGCCGCCGGCGGCATCAGCAGCTGCGAAGACATCGCGCGCGTGCAGGCGCTGGGCGCCGCCGCGGCGCAGCTGGGCACCGCGTTTGCCGTCACCACCGAGTGTGACGCGCACCCCGAATTCAAGCGTGTGCTGGCGCAGGCCGTGCCCGAGCAGATCGTCGAATTCACCAGCGTGGCCGGCCTGCCGGCGCGCGCCGTGGCCACGCAGTGGCTCAAGAGCTACCTGCAGGCCGAGCCGAAGCTGCAGGCGGTGGCGCATGCGCGTGCCCGCTGCACCAAGTCCTTCGACTGCCTGGCGCAGTGCGGTCTGCGCGACGGCCTGCCGGGCTGGGGCCAGTTCTGCATCGACAACCAGCTGGCCGCCGCGCTGCGTGGCGACCTGAAGAAGGGCCTCTTCTTCCGCGGTGCCGGCACGCTGCCTTTCGGCGAGCAGATCCGCAGCGTGCGCGAGCTGATCGAGCGCCTGCTGACGCCGGCTGCCCTGCTGCCGGCCTGAATCTGCATGCTGTAATCCGGCGCATGTCGCCGGAGCCTCCTTTCATCGGCTACCACGCGATGCGCCTGCGCTGGTGCCGGCTGGCGCTGCTGCAGTTCCTGCGCCGCTGGGGCATCTACCTGGTGGTGGGTGCGGCGGCCGTGGGCGCCGGCGCCAACAGCCCGGCCCATGCCGTGGCCGGCGTGGCGGCCTGGAGCGTGATGCCCATCTTCAGCGCGGCGCAGCATGGCCTGTGGCTGCTGCCCGGCACGCTGCTGCAGGCCCTGCTGGGCCTGGCCTGCGTGTGGGGCTTGCGCACGCTGCTGTGGCCGGTGCATTGGCGCGAGGCCGAGGCCGCCTTGCCCATCGATGCACGCGAGCGGCTGCGTTCGGACATCTTCGTCGTCGCCGTGGCTCTGTCGCCGCTGGCGCTGCTGCAGGCCGCCGGTGCGGGCGCAATGGTCGCGGGCCAGCGTGGTGGCCTGGCACCGGCGCAGGGCCTGGCCTTGCTGGCGCTGCTGTTGTCGAACGCGGCGGCGCTGGGGCTGGGTGTGGCCTTGCTGCAGCGCCAGCGGCGGCCGGCAGGTGGCTGGCTGCCACCCGTCGGGCGCTCTGCGCCCGTAGCCACCCGCGTGCGCGGCGCCTGGCCGCTGGCCTTGCTGCTGCGCCCGCTGTGGCGCGGCCCGGCGCGCCGCACGGGCCGCCTGCTGGTGCTGGCCTGCCTGCTGCTGGCCCTGCCCGGCGTGGCCCTGTGGCTGCGGCCCGCCGCCATGCCCTGGTGGCTGGCGCTGCTGGCCGCGGCGGCGCTGATGCTGGTGACGCGGCTGCACACGCTGGCGCGCGAGGAGTACACGCCGCTGTTCGACGCCACCACCATGCTGCCGCTGCGCCGCCTGCCGCTGGAGCGGCTGCGCGCGGCCCTGTGCCTGTTGCCGCTGCTGGCCGCCACGCTGGCGCTGGCACCCGGACTGCTGCGAACCGCAGCGCGCCCGGCCGTGCTGCTGGCCTATGCCGCGGCGCTGGCCGGCGCCTGCATCGTGGAGGTGCTGTCGCGCCCCGCCGAGCCGGCCGACAAGGCCGCGCGCTGGATCTTCAGCCTGGTGCTGTGCCTGGCCCTGGCCAGCGAGGTGGCGCCGTGAGTTCCGTGGCACTGCTGGAAGTGCGTGGGCTGACGTTCTCGTACCCGGGCCGCCATGTCTTCACCAGCTGGCAGGGCGACTTCGGCGCCGGGCTGACCTGGGTGCGGGGCAGCAATGGCAGCGGCAAGTCCACGCTGCTGAAGCTGCTGGCCGGCGCGCTGCGGCCCCTGACCGGCACGCTGCGCGTGGCCGGTGTCGACGCGGCCGAACACCCGCTGGACTACCGCCGCGAGGTCTTCTGGTGCGGCCCTGGCGCCATCGCCTTCGAGCACCTGCACCCGCGCGAGTACTACGCTTTCCTGCGTGGCCTGTACCCGCGGCTGGACCTGGCGGCCGTCGACGCCCACGTGCAGGGCTTCGGGCTGATGCCCTTCCTGGGCAAGCGCTTGTCTGAGCTGTCCACCGGCACGCAGCGCAAGGTGTGGCTGGCCGCCGCGCTGGCCGCGAACACGCGCGTGGTTTTGCTGGACGAGCCGCTGAACGCGCTGGACGCGGCTTCGCTGCAGCACCTGCTGGCGCAGCTGGCCGCGGCCGCGCGCAGCCCGCAGCAGGCCTTGGTGGTGGCCAGCCACGAGCCGCCGGGTGATGCCGCCGGCCTGGCCACGCGGCTGGAACTCGAAGCCGCGGCCTGAAGGCCACGCTGTCAGCCCGGCAACAGCCGCGCGCTGCAGACTTGCCGCCCGGGCAGTGCGGTGCGAGCATCGCGCAGCCCCAAGACCCCCAACAACCAGGAGAAGGCCCTTGTCCAAGCCCATGTTCGATGCCGAATCGCTGATCTCGATGTTCGAAGGCGCCACCGCCAAGCAGGGTGAACAGCTGCGCAAGGCCACCACCGAGGCCACGCTGGCAGCGCTGAACGGCCGCGAGCTGACGCTGAAGAACATCCGCGCCGCGCTCAAGCAGGTGGCCGATGCCGCCAGCACGGGCCTGGCCAAGAACGTCGTCACCGGCGTCGACCCCGAAGCCCTGCTCGACAAGGCCGTCTCGGGCATGGACGAAGCCCTGCTCAAGGCCGTGGAGGCCAACCGCGTGGCCCTGTCCACGCTCACCGCCCAGGGCGCCGACCTGCGCGAGAAGCACCTGGCCAAGGCGCTGGACGACCTGGACAAGATGGAAGACGCGATGTTCTCGGCGCTGAAGAAGAGCGCCAGCGGCGCCGCCGCCCCGATGGCCGGGGCCTGGGGCCAGGTGCTCGAGAAGATGCAGGCCGGCGGCACCCTGTCGGGCGCGCAGGCCGCCAGCACCGCCGAGCAGATGGCCGAGCAGATGCAGACCGCCATGCGCAGCACCCGCGCGGCCAGCCTGAAGGCGGCGCAGGCCCTGGCCGAGAGCTACACGGCGATGGTCAGCGGCGTGCTGCTGGGCATGAGCGACGCGCTGCAGTCGGGTGGCGCGGCCAAGAAGACCGGCCGCAAGTAGGGCTGGCCTGATCCGGGGGCCCGGGGTTGCCGCCGATGGCGCGGCGGCACCCCGCGCCTACACTTCGGCGCCATGCAGAACCCCGTCATCTCCGGCAGCGGCCTGTACCGCCCGCCGCACGTCATCACCAACGCCGAGCTGGTGGTGGCCTTCAACGCCTACGCCGACCTGCAGAACGCGAAGAACGCGCGCCGCATCGAAGCCGGCGAAGTGCCCGCCATCGCGCATTCCAGCGTCGAGTTCATCGAGAAGGCCTCGGGCATCCGCCAGCGCTACGTCATCGAGAAAGACGGCGTGCTCGACCCCACGCGCATGCGCCCGCGTTTCACGCCGCGGCCCGACGAGCAACTGAGCCTGATGGCTGAGATCGCGGTCGATGCGTCGCGCAAGGCGCTGGCCGCCGCCGGCCGCGAGGGCAAGGACATCGACGGCGTGCTCTGCGCCGCCGCCAACATGCAGCGCGCCTACCCGGCCATGGCCTGCGAGATCCAGGCCGCAATCGGTGCACAGGGTTACGGCTTCGACATGAACGTGGCCTGCTCCTCGGCCACCTTCGCCATCGAGCAGGCCGCCAACGCCGTGCGCAGCGGCAGTGCGAAGCGGGTGCTGGTGGTCAACCCCGAGATCACCTCGGCGCACCTGGAATGGCGCGACCGCGACTGCCACTTCATCTTCGGTGACGTGTGCACGGCCGTCATCGTCGAAGCCGCCGAAGAGGCCAGCTCGGCCGACCGCTGGAGCATCCTGGGCACGAAGCTGGTCACGCAGTACTCGAACAACATCCGCAACAACGCCGGCTTCATGAACCGCTGCGAGGACACCGACCCCGACGCGCGCGACAAGACCTTCATGCAGGAAGGCCGCAAGGTGTTCAAGGAAGTGGTGCCGATGGCCGCCGCGCACATCGAGGCCCACCTGCACCAGCTCGGCTTCGAGCCCACGCAGGTGCGCCGTTACTGGTTGCACCAGGCCAATCTGGGCATGAACCAGCTGGTGATGAAGAAGCTGGTTGGCCGGGACGTGGGCGACGACCTGGCGCCCATCATCCTGAGCGAATACGCCAACACCGCTTCGGCCGGCTCCATCATCGCATTCCACGAGCACCATGCCGACCTGAAGGCGGGTGACCTGGGCGTGATCTGCTCCTTCGGCGCCGGCTACTCCATCGGCAGCGTGGTGGTCAGGAGGGTTTGAGCGGCCGCAGCCTCAGCGCGGGTCCTGCCCGGGCGCCGGCTGCTGGCGCGCCTCCATCCGCGGCTGCGCCCGCCGGGGGCCGTTGCCATTGGCCGCCTTGGGGCAGGCCTTCTGCACACCGGTCACGTCGGCCTGCTGTGGGCTCTCCTGCCGCACCAGCCGGGCGATGGCCTGCAGGCAGGTGTTGTCGCGGCTGACCATCTGCGCCACGGCGCTGCGCAACAGGCCCATGTGCTCGTCGTCGATGCCGAACGAGGTGGGGATGCGGTCGAGCTGGCGCCGCAGGTCCGGCTCATCGGCGCTGCCCTTCACGACATGGAAGCCCAGGTGGTGGAAGATCAGCCGGTCGGCCAGCAGCCGCCGCGGTTCGTCCATGTCGCCATCGAGCAGGCGCTCGCACAGCGCAGCCGGCAGGTGGCGTTCCTCCGGGTGGCAGTCGCGCGCGGGGTCGAGCAGGCTGTGTGCGCTGTCGAACTCGGCCAGCAGCTTGCGGCGGTTGGCCTGCAGCAGCGCGTCGACGGCCTCGGTGACGCCGTTGGGGTCGACCAGGCGGCCGAGCAGGCTGCGCGGGTCGGGGTCGCGCCGGCTGGCGCCGCTGGGGCGCGTGAAGGCGTCGACCAGCAGCACGACGACGCTGTCGTAGTCGGCCAGCCGCCCGCCGGCCGCCATGTCGAGCAGGATGCGCTTGACCGCGCGCAGGCCCAGGTTGTCGGAGTTGCCGCCGTCGAACAGGTGCATGTAGCGTTCGTCGCTGCAGGTGGCCAGCCGCTCGTCGCCGGTCTTGCAGCGGTAGTCGGCCTTCAGCGTGTGGAAGTTCTTCAGCGTGACGTGCGGGAAGGCCAGCGGGAAGGCCGACGAGGCCATCACCGCGTGGCCGACGGGGTAGTTCGGCAGGTCGGACCAGATGCGCTCGTAGAAGTCTTCCACCGTGAAGGTGAAGCTGCTGCCGAAGGCGAGGTCGTCGCTGACGACGTGCTCCTCGTCGGGTGTCGGGTCGTTGGCCGAGGTGGCGTTCAGCACCAGGAAGGGCCGTGTCGGGTTCAGGTCCGAGAAGCTGTGGTCCTTGCCGATCAGCGGCTGGTCGAACAGGTTGTCGGCCAGGGTCTGCGCCATCACGTCGCTGCGGTCGTAGGCGGTGAACCAGTAGCGCAGGAAGTTGTTCGGCCACAGGAAGTTGCCGAGCATGCGCCCGACGTAGTTGCGGCCCATGCGTTCGCGCGCGTCGTCGTCGGCCCACTCGCGCAGCTTGCCCAGCGGGGCCTGGGCGCAGAGGTCGCGGATGCGCCAGACCTCGGCCGTGTCGATCTGCGCCGCGCTGCGGCGCAGCAGCCAGCCCAGCGCCTCGTTGTCGAGCGGCTTGTCGCACTGCAGCCAGCTCTCGGTGCGGGGCGGGGTGCCGGCACTGCGCTGCACCAGCTTCAGTTGCGTTGGCGCCGCCGCTTCCTTCAGCCCGGCCTGCAGTTCCAGGGCCACCGGGTCGCGCAGGGGCAGTTCGGCATCACGCGTCAACGCGTAGAACGCCGCCGGCAGCGTGCCGCCCGACACGGCCGACAGCACGTCCACCTCGGCCAGCAGGTCGCCGCCGGCAAAGCTGCGCAGCGCGATCATGGTCTCGGTGGACAGGTAGGCGGCGCGCGAACCGCCACCGGACAGGGCCAGGAACATCAGCACCCGCGGATTGCCGCGCGAACCGTCGACGGCGAGCGTGGCGCGTGTCGGCGGGCTGTTCGTCGGCTTGCGGCTCTCGGCGCAATCGCCGTCGGCGGGCTGGTACTTGAGGCAGCTGTTCACCGACGCGAAGCTGCTGCAGCCGGCCAGGACCAGCACCACGAGCAACTGCAGCAATAGCCGAAGGGGATGCGAGGGGTTCATGGACGCCTCCTGGGGAAACGGATTGCGGGCCCGAATACCTTACGCCGCGACGGCGGAGAAGGCATCCCCCGCACTTACGACGTTCGCCTTTGACCCGCCCATGCGCCTGGAACCCCTGCCGCCGATGTCGATATTGACCAATCGGTCTAAAACAACGACACTGCCGCCATGGCACGCGAAAGACAGTTCGACGAAACCGAGGCCCTGGCCGCCGCGGCCGACGTCTTTGCGCGCCACGGCTTCCAGGGCACGTCGCTGGCCATGCTGCTGGAAGCCACCGGGTTGGCCAAGCAGAGCCTGTACAACTGTTTCGGCGACAAGCGCAGCCTGTACCTGAAGGCGCTGGACGATGCGGTGGGCCGCTACGGCCCGGTGCAGCGCCTGATGAACGAGGCCCCCAACGGCCGTGCCGCGCTGGCCGCCTTCTTCGAGCACATCGTCGCGCACTGCGTGAGCCCGAACCCGGCCGACCGGCAATGTGTGGTGAGCGCGGGCCTTCTCGAAGCCGTGGACGATGCGGCCATCCGCGGTGACCTGCTGTCGAAGTGGAGCATCAGCCACGAGATGCTGCGCGCCGCCGTCGAGCGCGGCCAGAAGGACGGCTCCATCGCCAACCCCATGCCCTCGGCCGCGCTGGCCGACCTGCTGGTCAGCCTGACCAGCGGGCTGCGTGTCACCGCGCAGGCCGAACCCGGCCCCGAGCGCCTGCGCCAGACCGCGGCGCTGACGCTGTCGCTGCTGGACCGGCCGCCACCGGCCTGAACCCCATTCCCCACCGTGCGCGCCTCGGCGCGCTTTTTCAGCCCTGTTATAGACCAATCGGTCTAATTGGAGTTCCTCATGTCCCGAGTTCTTGAAGGCAAGACCGCCCTGGTCACCGGCGCATCGCGCGGCATCGGCGCCGCCATCGCCCAGCGCCTGGCCAGCGACGGCGCCCAGGTCATCGTGCACTACGGCCGTGGCGAAGCCGAAGCGCGCGCCGTGGCCGCAGCCATCGAAGCCGCGGGCGGCCGCGCCTCGACGGTGCAGGCCGACCTGTCGGCTGCCGACGGCCCGCGTAAGCTCTTCGAAGCCTTGCCGGCGCAGCCGCTGGACATCCTGGTCAACAACGCCGGCGTGGCCGAGTACCTGGCCTTCGAGCAGACCGACGAAGCGCGTTTCGACGCCCAGGCCAACGTCAACATGCGCAGCCTGTTCTTCGTCACCCAGCACGCCCTGGCGCGGCTGCGCGACGACGGGCGCATCGTCAACATCTCCTCAGCGGTGAGCCGCACCTACTTCCCCGGCATCCCGGCCTATGCGGCGACCAAGGGTTTCGTGGACGTGCTCACGCTGCAGCTGGCCGGCGCGCTGGCGTCGCGGCGCATCACGGTCAACGCGGTGGCGCCGGGGGCCATCGACACCCGCATGGCCACCTGGCTGCATGAAGCCGGTGGCGCCGACGTGCTGGCGCAACTGCAGGCACTGCCCGGCATCGGCCAGCCCGGGTACATCGCCGGCGTGGTGAGCTTCCTCGCCGGCCCCGACGGTGCCTGGACCACGGGGCAGGTGATCGACGCCAGCGGCGGCACCAAGCTCTGAATGGCCTAGCGGCTGAAGAGCAGCGTCTCGGGCCGCGCGGCCAGCTCCTCGGGCACCGATTCCGTCGTGTAGCGCAGCGGCACCATCACCACGGTGTCGGCATCGCACAGCGGCGCCAGCAGGTCGGCGGCGCTGTCGGCGAGTTGTTCGGCACTGAGGGCATCGGCCTCCAGGCGCAGCGGGTCGGCGCGCAGCACCAGGGCGATGCCGCGGTAGTTGCGGCGCTCGTCCAGGCGCGCGGCCAGGCCCAGGCACCAGGCCGCCTGCAAGACCGGGTGCGCGGCCAGTGCCTGGGCCAGCGCGGTGCGCGCGGCGGCTGACAGCGGCGGCGGCGTGAACTCGCCGCGCTGGCGTGCTTCGCGCATCAGCCCGGCGGCGGCTTCACGGCGTTCGAGCGCGCGTTGCATCAGGGCCCGGTTTTCGCTGCGTTCGGCGGGTGACAGGCCCAGGGTCTGCGCGTGCGCAGCCAGCGTGGTGCGCACGGGCACGGCCCAGGATGGCGCCGTTTCCAGCAGCGACTGCAGCAGGGCGCGAGCCGCCGCAGCGTCACCACCGTCGGCCAGCAGAGCCAGGGCCTGCCGATGGCGCACGGCCTCGGGCCCGGGCTCGTGCAGGCCATCCCCGTGCTGCAGCAGCACGTGCCCGCAGCGCCAGGCCTGGCGCGCGCCCGCGCTGGCCCAGCGGCTGTCTATCGCTTCGGCCGGCCAGCCCGGGCCCAGCCAGGCGGCGCCGGCGCAGGCCTCGGCGGCCGGCCAGCCCATGGGCTGCGGTGTCGCGGACAGTGCCTGCAGGCGGGCCGCCAGGCTGGGGTGCGTGGCGTGCGGGTCGGCGTCGTCGCTGCGGCGCTCGGGCTCCGTGGTCTCGGCGCTGGCGGCCTCGCGCAGGCGCTGGGCCAGCTGCGGCAGCCAGTCTGCGGGCGGTTCGGCGTGCTGCCGCTGCATGTCGATGCGCAGCGCTTCGCGCGTGGGCTCCCAGCGTGCCGCCAGCACGTGGATCTGCTGCAGCGCACGCGCCAGCGCCGCCGCGCCGCAGGCCTGGGCCGCCAGCGCGTCGGCCTCGTACTCGTTGCACCGCGCGTGCGCAAAACTGGCCTTCGCGAACCAGGGCACGAAGCGCTGGCCGAAGGCCGCGCCGGCGCGTTCCCAGGCCGACAGGTCGGGCTCATTCGCCGCCTCCACGTAGTCCATCCATGCCAGGCGCGTGCGGTAGAGCCAGTGCCCCAGCCGACCGTGGTGGCGTGAGAAGTGCCCGAACTCGTGCGCCACCACGGCGGCCAGCGCATCGGGGTCGAGCAGGGCCAGCAGCGGGCGGCCCAGCACCAGCACGCGCCGCGTCGGGCGCAGCGACAGGCCGCGGTTGAGCTCCAGCGCACCGGCATTGAGCGCGTCGTCCAGCGCGATGGCATGCGGCCGCGGCGCGTTCAGGCGGTCGGCGATGCCGTCGACCACGCGGTAGAGATCGGGTGCGTCTGCACGGGCCAGCGCTTGCGGCGGCGAGCCGCTGGCCGGCTGCGCCACCCAGGCCATGACCAGGAAGCCCAGGGCGCTGGCCCACAGCAGGTAGCTGCTGCCGAACCACAGCGCCGGCAGGCCGAACATCAGCGCCAGCGGAAACAGCAGCAGGAACTGGTAGAGCAGGGCCGCCGCCACGGCCACCGCCGCCAGCGCCAGCGGCCGCGGCGCTTGCACGGGCTGATCCATCGTTGCACCTCCCATGCGCTATCGTGCCGCATGGCCGACCCGACCTTCTTCTGGCACGACTACGAAACCTTCGGCCGCGTGCCGCGGCGCGACCGCCCGGCGCAGTTTGCCGGCGTGCGCACCGACGCCGAGCTGAACGAGATCGGCGAGCCGGTGATGCTGTTCTGCCAGCCCGCGCCCGACAGCCTGCCCGACCCCGAGAGCGTGCTGCTCACCGGCATCCTGCCGCAGCAGGCGCTGCAGCAGGGTGTGCCCGAGCACCAGTTCGCCGCGCGCATCGAGGCCGAGCTGGCGCGCGACGGCACCGTCGGCGTGGGCTACAACAGCATCCGCTTCGACGACGAGGTGACGCGCTTCCTGTTCTGGCGCAACCTCATCGACCCCTACGCGCGTGAATGGCAGAACGGCTGCGGCCGCTGGGACCTGCTGGACGTGGTGCGCTGTACCTGGGCGCTGCGGCCCGAGGGCATCCAGTGGCCCGTGCACCAGACCGGCGACATGAGTGGCAGGCCGTCGTTCAAGCTGGAACACCTTACCGCGGCCAACGGCCTGTCGCACGAGGCGGCGCACGACGCGCTGTCCGACGTGCGCGCCACCGTGGCGCTGGCGCGGCTGATCAAGCGCGCGCAGCCGCGGCTGTGGGACTTCTGCCTGAAGCTGCGCAAGAAGGACGCCGTGATGGCCGAGATGGGCGCCAACCGGCCCTTCGTGCACCTGTCGGGCATGTACCCGGTGGAACGTGGTTGCCTGGCCGTGGTGTGGCCGCTGGCGCCGCACCCCACCAACAAGAACGAAGTGATCGTGTGGGACCTGTCGGCCGACCCGCGCGAGCTGGCCACGCTGGACGCCGAGACCATCAAGCGCCGTCTCTACACGCGCCAGGACCAGTTGCTGGCTGCGGGTCAGGGCGAGACGCGCCTGCCCATCAAGACCATCCACATCAACAAGAGCCCCATCGTCATCGGCAACCTGCGCACGCTGGGTGATGCGGCCACGCGCTTCGGCCTGGATGTCGAAGGCGCCCTGGGCCATGCCGAGGCCGCGGCGACGGTGTCGCTGCGGGTGGCGCCTTTGTGGGCCGAGGTGTTCGCGCGCCCGGCTGCAGCCGAGGCGCCCGACGTCGACGAAGACCTCTACGGCGGCTTCGTCAGCAACGAAGACCGCCGCACGCTGCAGCGCCTGCGCGAGCTGTCACCGGTGCAGCTGGCGGCCAAGCGCCCGGCCTTCCAGGACGGGCGGCTGGAAGAACTGCTGTTCCGCTACCGCGCGCGCAACCACCCCGACACACTCACCAGCGACGAGCAGCAGCGCTGGGAGCAGCACCGCGCCGAACGCCTGCATCGGGGCACCGGCGGTGCCACGACGCTGGCCGCCTACTTCGAGCGCATCGACCAGCTGGCCGAAGCCGCCACCGACAGCGGCGACGCGCGCGCGCAGGAGCTGCTGGAAGCGCTGTACGACTACGCCGAGGGCATCGCGCCCGATGCCCCGGCGTGAGCCTCAGGACGGCTTGCGCCCGATCTGCGTGTACAGCTCGGTGACGGGCACCACGCGCCCATGCAGCGGCAGGATGCGGTCCACCTGCAAGCCGAGCCGTTCGATGTTCTGCGCGAGGTTCACTTGGTTGCCGTTGGGCACCGGCGGCGGCGGGCTGTTCGGCGGGCCGGGCGTGTAGGCGTCGGCCTGGATCAGCAGCTTCTCTGCCGGCAGCCACACCGCCATGAAGCCCTGCGCGTGCACGCTGCCCTGCATCTCGTGCACCTCCACCGTCCGCAGCTTGTCGCCGATGACCAGCTTGCCGCTGACGCCGGTGATCTTCGGGGCGCGGCCCGAAGTGGCCAGGCGGTCAGGCGCCACGCGGTTGGGGTTGGCGAACACACGCTCGAAGTAGGGCTTGGCCATGGCGCTGGTGATCAGCGTGGCGCCTTCGCCTGCGGCGGCACGCAGGCCGCCGGCGTGGTCGAAGTGGTGGTGCGAATTGACCACCGTCAGCACCTGCTTGCCCGGCACCAGCTTGTTGGCGGCGGCGATGGCGGCCAGCGCGCGGCCGTCGTAGAGCGGGCTTTCCACCAGCACGATCTGGTCGGACAGCTCGATGGCCACGCTGTTGTGCGAGCCGCCGGCCAGGAACCACACACCTTCGGCCACCTTCTCGGTGGTGACGTTCTCGCGTGCGTTGCGCACGTTGTCGGGCACGGTGATGTCCACCGCTTCGTTGGCCTTCACTTCGGTGATGGCCCAGTCCAGCACCGGCGACGCGCCCTGGCTCTGCTTGATGCGGGCGGGGAACTTCGTGCCGTTGAAGTCGCGCCACTCGCTGTATTCGGTGAGCACCTGCGTGTCGCCCAGCACCGGGTGCGGCATGGTGGATTCGATGCGCGTGGGCAGGCCGGTGGCGTCGAGCAGGATGGTGGCGGCGTACTGGCCCGGTGCGGTGAACGTCAGCGTGTTCACGCGCGTGCCTTCGACCGTGCGCACACCCGCCGTGGCGTTGAAGCGCGCGGCGGCCTTCAGCGCGCCCTGGGGCGAACTGGTGAGCATGTCGTGCGCCCGCGTCAGCGTGGCCACCGGCGCGGCGTTGGCGTTGGCGCCGGCCATCGACCAGGCGAAACCGTCGCGCAGGTAGCCGTTGGCGCGCTGCTCGCCCATGCCCATCAGCGGCACGGCGCCGCCACCGTTGGCTTCGGCGCGGCTGCGGCCGAACTCCTCGCGGAAGGCGCCGGTCTCCAGGTTCACCGCGCGGGTCAGCGTCGAGTAGTTCAGCGCCGGCCAGGCCATGGCCGGCTGCCAGGCCTGGCCGAAGGTGGCGCCGGTGCCGCGGCCGGCCAGCTGCAGCGTCTTCAGCTGTGCGCTGCCCATGGCGGCTTCCGCCTGGCGGATCAACGTGGCCGCATCGGGCGGCGCCGGCGTGTGGCTGCAGGCGGCCAGCAGCAAACCGGTGGTGCCGGCAACAAAGGCGGTGATGGTGCTTCGGGTCATACAGCGTTCCCTGTGGGTGATGGCGCAGCCTTGCAGGCTGTCATGCCCGTCGCGGGCCGGCCATCGGGGAAAGTTCGGCCGCCGCTAGCGGAATGAAACGGCGCCGCCGTTCGTCAGGGCGTCAGCGCAGCGGTTCTGACGCCGCCGGCGACACCGGCAGTGGTGGGCCCACCCGCGCCACGAAGTTGCCGTCGGCGAACTCGGTGTAGCGCCAGTCGCCGTTGACTGGCACCACACCTTCGGGCGGCAGCAGCGGCTGCACCGGCAGCTTGCGCAGCATCGTGGCCATGGTGTCGATCCAGATCGGCAGCGCAAGACCACCGCCCGATTCGCGTTCGCCCAGGCTCTCGGGCTCGTCGTAGCCCATCCAGCCCACGGCCGCCACGCCGGGTGCCCAGCCGGCGAACCAGGCGTCCACCGCTTCGTTGGTGGTGCCGGTCTTGCCGTAGAGGTCGGGCCGCTTCAGCGTGGCCTGGGCGCGCGCCGCGGTGCCGCGCAGCGTGACGTCGGCCAGCAGCGTGTTGACGATGAACACGTTGCGCGCGGGCACGGCGCGGTTCTCTTCGGTGAAAGGCTCGGCGGCCGGCGCCTCGAACAGGACCTCGCCGCTGGCGCTGACGATGCGTTCGATCAGCACCGGCGTGACGCGGAAGCCGCCGTTGGCGAACACGGCGTAGGCCTGCGCCATCTGCAGCGGCGTGACGCTGCCGGTGCCCAAAGCCAGCGTCAGGTTCTCGGGCTGCCGGGCCATGTCGAAGCCGTAGCGGCTGATCCATTCGCGTGCCGGCTTCAGCCCCACGTGCTGGAGCAGACGCACGCTCACCAGGTTCTTGCTGCGCACGAGGCCTTCGCGCATGCTGATCTCGCCGTCGAACTTGTCGTCGCTGTTCTTCGGATCCCAGGCCGAAGGCGTGCCGTCGGCGTCGGTGAGCGGGGCGTCCAGCACCAGGGTTTCGGGCAGCACGCCGCTTTCGAGCGCAGCCGAGTACAGGAAAGGCTTGAAGCTGCTGCCCGGTTGGCGCGCGGCCGAGGTGGCGTGGTTGAACTGGCGGCGGTTGAAGTCGAAGCCGCCCACCAGCGCGCGCACGCGGCCGGTGGTGGGGTCCAGCGCGACGAAGGCGGCCTCGGCGCCGGGCCACTGGGCCAGTGTCCATTCGACGGTCTTGCCGCGCGCCTGGCTGATGAGGCGCAGCACCGAGCCGCGGCGTATGGCCAGCCGCGCCGGTGCCTGCGGCGACAGCGCGGCCTGCACCCACTTCAGCGCGTCGCCGCGCACCACCACCGTTTCGCCGCTGGCCAGCTTGGCGCTGATCTCGCGCGGGCTGGCCGCCAGCACCACGGCCACGCGCAGGTCTTCGTCGTCACGCTGTTCCTTCAGCACCAGCGACGCCGCGCGCTCGGCTTCGGCCAGTTCGTCGGGCAGCGTGTTCTGCTCTTCCGGCCCGCGCCAGGGCTGCTTGCGTTCGTGCGCCAGCACCGCGCGGCGCAGCGCCGCATGCGCCGCGCGCTGCTCTTCGGCGCGCAGGCTGGTGATGACGCGGATGCCCTCGGTGTAGGCCTTCTCGCCCAGCCTTTCCACCACCGTGCGGCGCGCCATCTCGGCCACGAAGGCCGCGTTGATGTCCACCAGCGCGGGGCTGCGCAGCACCAGCTTCTCGGCCAGGGCCGCCTCGAACTCGGCCTCGGTGATGGCGCCGGTCTTCTTCATGCGCTGCAACACCCAGCGCTGGCGCTTGGTGGCCCGGGCCATGTCGGCCACGGGGTTGGCGTAGATCGGGTTGTTGGGCAAGCCCGCGACCATGGCGGTTTCGGCCAGGGACATCTGTTCGAGCGTCTTGCCGAAGTACACCTGCGCAGCGGCCGCAAAACCATAGGCGCGCTGGCCCATGTAGACCTGGTTCAGGTACAGCTCCAGGATCTGGTCCTTGGACAGGCGGTCTTCCAGCTGCCAGGCCAGCAGCGCTTCCTTGATCTTGCGTTCGGGCGTGCGCCGGGTCGACAGGAAGAAGGTGCGCGCCACCTGCTGCGTGAGCGTGGAGGCACCCTGAGGCCCGCCCTTGCCGAACAGGTGCATCACGTTGGCGACGGTGGCTCGCGCCACGCCGCGCCAGCTGATGGCGCCGTGCTCGTAGAAGTCGGCGTCTTCGACGGCCAGCAGGGCTTGCGAGACCCGCTTGGGCGTTTGCGCCAGCGGCACGAAGATGCGGCGCTCGCTGCCGAACTGCGCGATCTCCACGCCGTCGGCCGTGAGCACCTGCAGGTGCTGGCGCGGGCGGTAGTCGGTGGCCTTGTCCAGCGCCGGCAGGTCGTTCCAGTACCAGGCCGCGGCCAGGCCGAAGGCCAACGCCGCCAGCAGCGCCAGCGCCAGCAGGCCCAGCACGATCATCCCGAGGATGACCACGCCGCGCTGCTTCATCACCGCGTCAAGGCGCCAGTTCATAGAGCGCGGTGCCGTCCCCGTTGTCCTTCACCAGCTTGATCTGCGGGTAGCGCGCCAGGTGCGGCAGGCCGCGGGCGCCCGAGGTGAAGCGCAGCTTGATGCCCGGCACGGGCTGGATGCGCCAGTTGCCGTCGGCGGCCGGGTTCACGGTCTTGGCGTCCTGCAGGTATTGCATCAGCACCTGGCGGTTCTCGTCGGGTGCGTCGACGATGACGGTGCTGCCGTCCAGCGCCGGGAAGTTGCCGCCGCCCGAGGCGCGGTAGTTGTTGGTCACCACGGCGAAGGTGGCCTGCTGGTCGATGGGTTGGCCATTGAATCGCAGGTCGACGATGCGGTGCGCATCGGGTGCGGCCAGCTTGCCGCCGCGTTCGTAGCGCGCGGGCTGCGTCACGTCGATGCGGTAGCTGACGCCGTCGATGGTGTCGAAGTTGAAGCTGGGGAAAGCCGGATTGAGCAGGTTCTGCTCGGGTGGGCCGGCGGGGTCGATGCGGTTGAAGGCACCGGCCGAGAACTCCAGCCACTCGCGCACCTGCGCGCCGCTCAGCTTCACCAGCTTCACGGTGTTGGGGTAGATGTAGAGATCGGCCACGCTGCGCGTGGCGATGGGGCCGGCGGCGATGTCGGTGTAGTAGTTGGCGCCGCCGCGGCCGCCGGTCTTGAAGGGCGCGGCGGCCGACAGCACCGGCAGCCCGGCAAACGTCGTCCCGGCGATGAGCTTGCGGCCGTAGGCCAGTTGCGCATTGCTCACCACCTGCACGCTGGGGTCGTCGGCCACCTGGGCGAAGTAGCTGTGGATCGGCGCGCTGGTGCGCGCCACCTCGGCGCGCATCGCGGCGAGCGTGGCTTCGTGTTCGGCACGCACGAGTTCCATCACCTGCGGGTCGGCCGCCACCAGCGCCTTGCGCGCGGCGCGGTCGTAGATGGGGCGCAGCTCGGCGCGGCCGCCCGTGGCCTTCCAGCCGGTGCCACTCTTTTCCAGCGTCAGGTCTATGACACCCAGGTGGCTGCCCCAGAAACCCGGCATCGTGGCCGGCACGCCGTTGATGGTGCCGGCGGCCAGGTCCACCTTGGGGTGGCTGCTGAAGAAGCGGCCAGGAAACTCGCCGTGCGAATGGCCGAACAACACGGCATTCACGCCGGGGATCTCGGCCAGCCGCGCCACCGCGTTCTCGGCGAAGAACACGGTTTCGCCGCGCTCGAAGCCCGAGTGTGCGATGACCACCACGACATCGGCACCTTCGGCCTTGATGCGCGGGATCAGCTTCTTCGCCGTGGCCGGGATGTCCAGCGCCGCCACCTTGCCCAGCAGGTTCTGGCGGTCCCAGTTCATCACCTGGGGCGGCACGAAGCCGATCACGCCGATCTTCAGCTTGTGCGTGGCGCCGGCTTCGTCGGTGAACGTGCGGTCGAGGATGACGTAGGGCGTGAAGACGTTCTTCGCTTCGTCGGGTTTGCCCTGGCCGTCGTCGACCACGATATTGGCGTTGACGTAGGGGAAGGCTGCGCCCAGCAGCGAACGCTGCAGGAAGGGCAGGCCGTAGTTGAACTCGTGGTTGCCGATGTTGGCGGCGTCGTACTTCAGCGCGTTCAGCACCTTGTAGGCCGGGTGCACCTCGCCCGGCTGCAGCGGCTTGATGCGCGCCACGGTGTCGCCCAGCGGGCTGCCCTGCAGCAGGTCGCCGTTGTCGAACAGCAGCGTGTTCTTCGCTTCGGCGCGCGCGGCCTTGATGAGGGTGGCGGTGCGGTCGAGGCCGAAGTCGTCGCTGGGCTTGTCCTGGTAGTAGTCCCAGCCGATCAGGTTCATGTGCACATCGGTGGTCTCCAGGATGCGCAGCTTCAGGGTCTGGGCCGAGGCCACCGGCACCAGCACGGCCAGCGCGAACAGGGCGAGGAGAATTTTCATGGCGCGCAGCCTACCAAGTTCCGGCAGGGCGCCGGAACGGCCTTCAGCCGAACCAGGCCAGGCGTTGTTCGGCCGGCAGCGCGTGGCGCGGCGCGCTGCGGTGGGCGCGTTCGATCACGTGCCAGAAGTAGCGGTAGCTGGCGCGGTCGTGCAGGGTCTGGTTGTGCTGGATGGGCGCCCAGCCGGCTGCTTGCGCGGCGCTGATGATCTCGATGGCCTGCTCCACCTCGGCAGCCGTGGGCGAGAAGGCGGCCACGATGGCGCGCACCTGGTTCGGGTGGATGCTCCACATGCGCGTGTAGCCGAGCTGGCGGCAGGCGGTTTCGGCCGCGGCCTGCAGCGCCTTGGTGTCCTTGAACTCGGTCACCACGCCGTGCGAAGGCGTCTTGGCCGCGGCGTGGCAGGCGGCCGCGATCTCCAGCTTGGCGCGCAGCACCAGCGGGTGTTCGAACTGGCCCTTCACGCCCATGGCCGACTGCGGGATGGCGCCGCGGTGGGCCGAGACGAAGTCCATCAGGCCGAAGGACAGCGATTCGAAGCGCGGGTGCGCGGCGATGGCAAACACCTCGCGCAGGGCGCCGTGGGTTTCGATCAGTGCGTGCAGCGGGATCGCCCCGCCGCCCAGCGCGTCGATGGCCCGCGCCGCGCGCTGCACATCGGCCAGGCCCTCGGGCTTGGGCAGCATCAGGTAGGCCGGTGCCTTGCCGCTCTTCAGCACGATGCCGGCGACGTCGGCAAAACGCGGGTGCTCCACCGGCAGCAGGCGCACGCCGACGCGGTTGAAGTGGTTGTCGGGGCCGTTCAGCAGGCTCACGATGAGGTGCGCCTGGTCGGTCTCGCCACCCACCGGCGCGCCGTCTTCGTTGTCGAGCGTGACATCGAAGACGGGGCCCAGTTCGGCCTGCAGCTGCAGGCTCTTCGTCATGCGCGGCTCGACGCCGGCGTAGTGGTCGCACACCGGCAGGGCCGGCAGCGCCTCGCCGGCACCGAACAGAACCGCGCGGGGGGACGTCACAGCAGGTGCTTGACGCCGTCCTGCTCGCCGGTGAGTTCGGCCAGGGTCTTGTCGATGCAGCCCTGGCTGAATTCGTCGATGGCCAGGCCTTCAACGATCTTGTACTTGCCGCCTTCGCAGGTGACGGGGTAGCCGAACATCACGTCCTTCGGGATGCCGTACTCGCCGTTGCTGGGCACGCCCATCGTCACCCAGCCGCCATTCGTGCCCAGGGCCCAGTCGCGCATGTGGTCGATGGCGGCGTTGGCGGCGCTGGCCGCCGACGACAGGCCACGTGCTTCGATGATGGCGGCGCCGCGCTTGCCCACGGTGGGCAGGAACACGTCCTTGTTCCAGGCGTGGTCGTTGATCATGTCCTTCACGCTGGCGCCGTCGATGGTGGCGAAGCGGTAGTCGGCATACATCGTCGGGCTGTGGTTGCCCCAGACGCCGAGCTTCTTGATCGAAGCCACCGGCTTGCCGGTCTTGGCGGCGAGTTGGCTGAGTGCGCGGTTGTGGTCCAGGCGCAGCATGGCGGTGAAGTTCTCGCGCTTCAGGTCGGGCGCGCTCTTCATCGCGATCCAGGCGTTGGTGTTGGCGGGGTTGCCCACCACCAGCACCTTCACGTTGCGGCTGGCCACCTTGTCCAGGGCCTGGCCCTGGCCGATGAAGATCTTGCCGTTGATCGACAGCAGCTCGGCGCGCTCCATGCCGGCCTTGCGCGGCATCGAGCCGACCAGCAACGCGTAGTCGGTGTCCTTGAAGGCCGTCATCGGGTCGCTGTGCGCTTCCATGCCGGCCAGCAGCGGGAAGGCGCAGTCTTCCAGCTCCATCATCACGCCCTTCAGCGCCTTCTGCGGGCCTTCCACCGGCACTTCCAGCAGCTGCAGGATCACCGGCTGGTCCTTGCCCAGCATCTCGCCGCTGGCGATGCGGAACAGCAGGGC
>CAYREA010000063.1:0-23481 GCA_964423075.1 uncultured Rubrivivax sp.
CGCAGTTGCGGCAGTTGCAGTTCCACTGCGGGAAGCCGCCGCCGGCGGCGGAACCGAGGATGGTGATGCGCATGCGGCCTTGGATGTGGGGCCGGCCCACGGAGCGGGCCGGCGGGTTGTCAGCCGATCAGCGTGCCGCCACGTACAGCGTGATCTCGAAGCCGAAGCGCAGGTCGGTGGCGGTGGGGGTTTGCCATTGCATGAAGAGAACTCCTTGACGATGAGGCGTGCTGAATCGCACCGAGGCGATGCTCGCGCCGAGCCGCCGCAGGGCCCAGCCCCCGGCCCATGATTCGAGCCTCATGAAATTCATGAATCGGGCTCAGGGGCGGCCGGGTGCGCCGCGCCCTGCCGATACGATGCGGCCGTGCCCGAAGACCTGCCCTTGCTGAAGACCCACCACCTCGCCGTGGGCAGCCATCATCGCCTGCTGGTGCAGGAGTTCGGCGCGCCCGATGGCCGGCCGGCCGTGGTGCTGCACGGCGGTCCGGGCTCCGGTTCTTCGCCGCTGCTGCGGCGCGGTTTTGATCCCGCACGCTGGCGCGTGGTCCTTATCGACCAGCGCGGCTGCGGCGGCAGCACGCCGCGCGGTGACATCGTCCAGAACACCACGGCGCACCTGGTCGACGATCTGCGGCAGGTGCGCGAGATGCTGGGCATCCCGCGCTGGCTGGTCAGCGGTGGCTCCTGGGGCGCGACGCTGGCGCTGGCCTACGCAGCGGCCGAGCCGCAGACGGTGGCGGGGCTGTTGCTGCGCTCCAGCTTCCTGGGGCGGCGCGAGGACATCGAAGGCTTTTTCGGCGCACCCGCCGCCGCACAGCGCCCCCGCGCGTGGTTGCGCCTGACGGCCGCCTTTGCCGGGCCGCTGCTGCCCAGCCTGGCGCGCGCGCTGCAGCAGGGTTCGCGCGCCGAGCAGGAACACGCCGCCACGGCCTGGTGGGCCTGGGAACAGGCGCTGGGCAACGGCATCGAGGACCCTCCCGCGCTGACCGGCGAAGCGCTCGCACGCCAGGTGGATCGCCTGCGTGTGCAAGCGCACTACCTGCTGCACGACTGTTGGCTCACCCACCCCCCGCTGCCTGCGCTGTGCGCCCGCGTGCCGCGTGTGCCCACCGTGCTGCTGCACGCACGCGACGACCTGGTCTGCCCCGCCGCCGGTGCCGTGGTGTTGCAGGCTGCGCTGCCGCACGCCACGCTGCGCTGGCTGGACAGCGGCGGCCACGACGCGTCGCACCCGGCGATGCAGGCCGCCAACGCCGAGGCCCTGGCGGCATTCGCGGCAACGCCATGACGCTGCGCCTGAAGATCAACCTCATCGTCGGCGCGCTGACGCTGCTGTTCGTCATCGCCGTGCTGGCGCTGCAACTGCGTGGCATGCGTGATGCAGTGCACGAAGAGGTGGTGGCCGCCAACCGCGTGGCGCACCAGCTGCTGGACCGCACGGTGTGGCGCTACGCCGCCCAGGGCAACCCGGCGATGCTGGCCTTCCTGCAGAGCGTGGGCCGCGTGCGCGCCAACGACATCGTGCTCTTCGACACCGAGGGCAAGGAGCTCTACCGCTCGCCGCCTTCCACCTACAAGGCCGGCCGCGACGCACCCGGCTGGTTCGATGCCCTGCTGGCGCCAGCACCTTCGGAGCAGTCCATCCGATTCCCCGACGGCCGCATCGTGGTGAGCGCCAACGCCTCGCGCGCCATCCTCGATGCCTGGGACGACATGGCCTGGCTGGGCGGTGGCGCCTTGGCGATGCTGCTGCTGGTGAACGCGCTGGTGTTCTGGCTGGTGGGGCGCGCCGTGCGGCCCTTCCCGCGCATCGTGGCGGCGCTGGACACGCTGCAGCAGGGCCGTTTCGACGTGGTGTTGCCTGCCCTGCCGGGGCGCGAGGCCGCGGCCATCGCCGGTGCCTTCAACCGCATGGTGGGTGAGCTGAAGACGCACATCGAGACCGAGCGCCGCGCGGTGCGGGCCGAGATGCAGTTGTCCGATTCGCGCGAGCTGGCGCGCTGGCTCGAACGCCATGTGGAAGACGAGCGCCGCATGATCGCGCGCGAGCTGCACGACGAGTTCGGCCAGTCGGTGACGGCCATGCGCAGCATGGCGCTGGCCATCGCGCAGCGCAGCGAGGACGCCGAGACGGCGCGCGTGGCGCGCCTGGTGGCCGACGAGGCCTCGCGCCTGTACGACGCCATGCACGGCATCATCCCGCGCCTGACACCGCTGGTGCTGGACCGCTTCGGCCTGGCCGAAGCACTCGCCGACCTGGCCGAGCGCACGCGCCGCAGCCAGCCCCAGCTGCGCTTCGACGCGCAGGTGGAGCTGGGCGAAGCGCAGCTGGCGCCCGAGGCCGCGCTGGCGCTGTACCGAGCCGCCCAAGAGGGCGTGACCAACGCGCTGCAGCACGGCCATGCGAAGCACCTGCAGCTGCAATTGCGCACCGAGGCCGGCCGCGTGAACCTGCAGCTGGACGACGATGGCCAGGGCCTGCCGCCCGAAGGTGCGCGGCGCGCCGGCCACTACGGCCTGCGCTGGCTGGCCGAACGCGTGCAGGCCCTGGGCGGCGCGATGAGCCTGGTGCCCGCCACGCCGCACGGCGCGCGGCTGGCGGTGTCGATTCCACTGGCCGGGGCCGCACCTTGATCCGCGTGATGCTGGTCGACGACCACGCGCTGGTGCGCATGGGCTTTCGCATGCTGCTGGCCAACTCGCCCGCCGCCGAGGTGGAGGTGGTGGCCGAAGCCGACAGTGGCGAGCAGGCCTGCACCGAGTACCCGCGGGTCAAGCCCGACGTGCTGGTGATGGACCTGTCGATGCCCGGCATGGGCGGCCTGGAAGCCGTGCGCCGCATCCTGGCGCAGGAGCCGCAGGCGCGCATCCTGGCCCTGTCGGCGCACGAGGACACGGCGCATGCGCAGCGGGTGCTGCGTGCCGGCGCCCTGGGCTACCTCACCAAGCGCTCGGCGCCCGACACGCTGCTGCAGGCCGTGACGGCCGTGGCGCGCGGCGAGACCTGGGTCGACGGCCACACCGCGCGCGCCCTGGCGCTGGCGCAGGTGAAGGGTGAAGCGAGCCCGGCCGAAGCCTTGAGCGAACGCGAGTTCTCGGTCTTCCTGCAGCTGGCCCGCGGGCACAGCGTGGCGCAGATCGCCGAACACCTGAACCTCAGCCCCAGCACCGTGGGCACGCACCTGTACCACGTCAAGCAGAAGCTGGGCGCGGGCAACCAGTCGGAGCTGACGCTGGTGGCGCTGCGCTGGGGGCTGATCGAGGTCTAGATGCGGGTCTTCTTCGGCGAGTACCTCAGCGGGCTGGTGGACGAGCCGCTGGACGAGGGCCTGCTGGCGCAGGGCGTGGGCATGCGCGATGCCGTGCTGGCCGATCTGCGGGCCTGCGCGGCGCAGGATCCGGGTTTGCAGATCAGCTGCGCCGTGTTGATGCAGGCGCCGCTGCCGGCGCACCTGGCGGGCGTGCGACAGCTGCGCCCTGCGCCCGGCGAATCGGCTTTCGACTTCGTGCGGCGCGTGGCCCTCGCGCACGACGTCGTGTGGCTGATCGCGCCCGAGACCGACGGCATCCTCGGCCGACTGAGTGAGGCCGTGCCGCCGTCGCGCTGGCTGGGCTGCGACACCGAGACCATCCGGCGGGCCAGCAGCAAGGCACGCACGAGCGAATGGCTGCACGCCCAAGGTGTGCTGACACCGCACGCCTTCGAAGCTGCCGCATCGGTGCAAGCCTGGGTGGTGAAGCCCGACGACGGCGTCGGTGCCAGCGAGGCCCGGCGCCACGCCTCGCGTGCCGCCGCCGTGGCCGACCTGGCACAGCGCCCCGGGGCTGTGCTCGAGCCCTGGGTCGAAGGCCCCGCGATGAGCCTGTCGCTGCTGTGCGCGGGTGGGCGTGCCGAGCTGCTGTCCGTCAACCGCCAGGCCATCGCGATCGACGCGCAGGGTTGGCTGGTCGAGCAGGGCGTCGAGCCGGTTTCCTCTAGGGCCGAACCCGAACTGCATCGGCTGGCACAACAGGTGGCGCAGGCCATGCCGGGCCTCTTCGGCCTGGTCGGTATCGACTACGTGGCGCATGCCGAACGCGGCCCGGTGCTGATCGAGGTGAACCCGCGTGTCACCAGCGCCTACGTCGGGCTGGTGCGGCTGGGCCCGCGCAGCCCGGCCCGGGCTGCGCTGGACCTGTGGGCTACGAAGGCAGGAAGTCCACCGGCCAGGTGACGACCATCACGTCGACATCCTTGGCGCCGAAGTCGAACTGGCGGATGCGCGCCAGCAGCTTGCCTTCGAGTTCCGCCGCCTTCAGCTCGCTGCTGAGGATGCGCACACCGTCGACCGCGCCGCTGGGCGCGATCTTCAGCTCCAGCACCACCTTGCCCTGCAGCGCCGGGTCGTCGCGCAGCGCGCGGTTGTAGAGCGCGTAGATGGCGCCCTTGTTGCGTTCGAAGACGAGCTTGATGTCCTCGATGCTGCGTGTGGCCTTGCCGCTGTTGCCCTTGGCCAGCGTGCCGCCCTTGCCACCACCGCCGCCCACGCCGGTGCCCGTGCCGCCGCGGCCACCGCCACCGCCGCCCGGGCCGCCACCACCGCCGCCGCCGGCCACACCTTCCACCAGCGTGGTGCCGCGGCCGGCCAGGCCGCCGCCGCCGGTGTCGCGGCTGTAGCCGGCGGTGTTGATGCCGCCGCTGCCGTTGGTGGCGTTGCTGGTGATCATGGCGCGCACCGGGATGCCGGCTTCGGTGCCCGCCCCCACGCCCACGCCCACGCCGGTACCCACGCCGGGGCCGGGCTTGATGTCCTGCTTCAGCTGCACGGCCGACGGCGCTGCGGCCATCTGCTGCAGCTCGTTCTTCATCGCCAGCAGGCCCACGCCGCTGGCGCGCTTGCGCGCCAGGTCGGCCTCGCCGGGCGGCTTGCCTTCGATGGGGCGGCGTGCCTCGGGCACCGGCGGCTGCTTCTTGGGCGGCGCTTCCGGCGCCGGCTTGGCGTCGGGCTTGGCCTGCGCCACCTCGGTGTCGTCCTTCTTCACCGGCGGCGGGGGCGGCTTGGGCTTGGGCACCTCACGCTCCAGCAGCAGCTTGGCGATGGGCGGCGGCAGGGCCTGCGCCTCGGTGCGTTCGACCTTGGGCTTGGGCACGAAGGGGAAGATCAGGCCCAGCAGCAGCACGATGGCCACCACGCGCTTGAGGATGCGCTTGAAGCGGCGTTCGTCGTCGGCTGCCGTGGACCACGGCAGCACCGGCTTGCGGAAACTGATCTCGTGCGGAATGACCATCGCCGCAGCCATCACACGTCCCTCCGGCGCACCGCCAGCGACACGTCGCTGAAGTTGGCCTTGGCGCAGGTGACCATCAGCCGCTTCAGCAGCTGGTAGGGGATGTCCTTGTCGGCCATGATGGTCACGGCCTGGCCATCGGTCTGGATCTTGTCCTTGTTCTCGGCACGCACGGCCTGGCGCGTGGCCAGCACGTCGAGCTCGGCCTTCAGGCCCGGGATCAGGTCGTCGGGGCTGGCCATCACCTGCTTCACGGTGGCCACCACGCGGCCGTCGGCCATGATCTCGTCACCGGCCACCACCAGCACCACGGTCTCCTTGGGTGCCTGCTCGGCGTTGGCCGCCGGCAGGTGCACGGCCTTGGGGCTGACGAGTGCTTCCAC
Organism: uncultured Rubrivivax sp.; assembly: GCA_964423075.1. Taxonomy (GTDB): domain Bacteria; phylum Pseudomonadota; class Gammaproteobacteria; order Burkholderiales; family Burkholderiaceae_C; genus Rubrivivax. Next base: position 5,655 of record CAYREA010000063.1, read on the forward strand.
GCCGCTGGCGCCGGACAGCAGGAAGAAGATCAGGATGGTGAACACGTCGATCAGCGACACCAGGTTCATGTCCATCTGGGTGTCGCTGCGCGCCTTGTGCGCGGCGCGGCGGGCGCGGGGGGATAGCGAGGCCATGTCAGGTCGCTTTCTTCGCGGCAGCGCCGCGAACGGGGGCGTCGCCGACGGAGATGTTGGGGAACAGCTCGGCGCGTGTCACCTTCGGGCCGTCGGCGGTGACGGTGGCGCGCACGGTGTCCATCACCTGCACCAGGTCGTCGTAGGAGGTGTCGGGTTCGGCCAGCAGGTTGGCTTCGCGCTTGTCGGGGAACTTGCCCTTCACCAGCACCATCAGCGACGACAGCGCCTTCAGGTCATGGCCCTCGGGCTTGCGCTCGATACGCTGGATCAGGCCGCCGATGCGATCACCCACCTCCAGCGCGTCCTTGCGGATCACCACTTCGAGCTGCAGGTTCTCGGCCTTGATCTGCTCCACCGCGCTCTGTTGCGCGGGCAGCTTCAGGTCCATCACCGCCAGGCGCGTGAACACGGCCGTGGACAGCAGGAAGGGCACCAGCACCACGATCAGGTTGATGAACGCGGTGATCTCCAGGTGCGCAACGCCCTTGCGCAGGCGCCGTCGTTTCATGGTGCAGCCTTGTCGTCGTGGGTGGGTTGCCGAAGGATCACGACGGGCGCAGTTCGCGCTGCTGGGCTTGTTGTTCGCTGGAGATGCGCTGGGCCAGGTTCAGGAAGGTGATCTTGGCGGCTTCCAGGCTGTCGACGATCTCGCTGGCGCGGGCCTGCAGGAAGGCGTGGATCAGCAGGAAGGGGATGGCCACCATCAGTGCGAAGGCGGTGTTGTTCATGGCCACCGAGATCGAAGCGCTCAGCAGTTCGGCCTTCTCGGCCGGGTTCACCTGCGCCACCGCCGTGAAGCCCTTGATCAGGCCGATGATGGTGCCCAAGAGGCCCACCAGGGTGATGGTGTTGGCGAAGGTGGCGATGTAGTGGATGCGCTTCTCGAGGCGCGGCACGATTTCCATCATGCCCTCTTCCATCGCGTTGTCGATGTCCTCGCGGTGGCGCGCGGTCTGCATGCGCACCAGGCCGTTGTTGACGATCTTGCCGATGGCCGAGTCGTTGCTGGCGGTGACGCTGGCCACCTCGCGGAACTTGCCGCCCTGCAGCATGGGCAGCACCTTGTCCCAGAGGCGGCGGTTGTCGGAGCGCGCCTTGCGCAGGAAGACGAAACGTTCGATGGCGATGGCCAGGCCCAGCGACATCATCAAGAGGCTGGGGTAGAGGAAGGCGCCGCAGTCGACGAAGAACTTGACGACGGTGTTGAAGGTGTTCATCGGGTGGCTCCGGGAGATGCGGGCTTGGTGGTTGTCGAGGGAGGGGGAGTCGTGGGCTTGTTATCGGTTGCCTTGTCGGCAGCCTTCTCGGCTTTTGCAGACAGTTGCGCCTGCACCTGGCCGCTGTAGCTGACCTGGCGGCGGAAGACCTCGCGGTCCACCGGGGCCAGCGCTTCGTCGAGCACGCTGTTGACGGGCTTGCCGCTCAACTGGCCGGGCAGCGGCTTCTTCCAGGGCACGATGTACAGCACCTTGGGCAGCTCGCGGTTGCCGATCACTTGCGTCTTGTCGATGTCGGCGCGGTCCTGCGCCCAGCCACTGCCGGCAGCGGCCAGCAGCAGGGCAAGAACAAGGGTCTGCTTCATGGCGACTCCTTCTTGGTGGTGGCCACGGTGGCCGTGCCGGCCGCGGTGCTGGGTGTTGACGCGGCGGGTGCGGCCACCGGCGGCGTGGCCGGGGCCGCGGGTGCGGCAGGTGCTGCACCCGGAGCGGGTTTGCGGCTCTTCACCTCGGCCACCCACTTGCCCAGCGCGGCGTCGGCGGGCGCCAGTTCCAGGCAGCGCTGGTACAGCTCCAGCGCCTTGGTGTTGTCGCCCAGGTACAGGTCGTACAGGATGGCCAGGTTGAGCTTCGGCGCGGTGGCATTGGGGTCGAGCGCGATGGCGGCTTCGTAGGACTCCTTGGCCTTCTCGAACTGGCCTTGCTGGCGCTGCGCGATGCCCTGCTGGTTCAGCTTGGCCACCTCGCCGCCCAGGTTCACGTCGCCACGTTCGGTCTTGGCGTAGCGGCCGGGCTTGAGCTTGGCCAGCTCGGCAAAGCTCTTCTGCACGAAGGGGTCGTAGATGCCGCTGGCGGCGCGGCGCGTGTTGGTCTCGTACAGCTCGATGGCCTTCTCTTCGAAGGGGAAGGCCTGCTCTTCGAGCATCACGTTGTACTGCTCGAGTTCGGCCTTGCTCAGCTTCTTGGGCCGGGTCGAGCCGATCATGGACTTGCCGAAGTCCTGGTACAGCGCCGCGGTGTGGAAGGTGGCGGCGGTGGTGACCTCGGCGGATTGCGCCTCGCTGGCGGCCGCATAGGCTTTCAGCACGTCTTCCATCCTGGTCTTCTTCAGCTTCAGCTGCTTGGCCAGCGGCTCGATCAGCGGCACCTTGCGATAGGCCTCGAGCAGCGGCTCGCTCAGCACCAGCGTGGCCTGGCCACCGAGTGCGCGGCTGCGTGCGGTGCGCTTGGCGCCGGCGTCCAGGTCGGCCTGCTGAACCGCGCGGATCCAGGCGGTGGCCTTGGGCAGCTGGCCGTCCTGCTTCGTCAGCGCGGCCAGGCGCCAGCGCGCTTCGATGGCCGGGTCCAGCGGCTGCGGGTATTGCTGCAGGTAACGCTCGTAGGCGCGGATGGCGGTGGCCAGCTGCGGCGACTTGGGCGTGGCCTTGTCAGCAGCCTTCTGGTGCAGCTCGGCGGCCTGCCAGGCGGCGCCGCGGGCGAGTTCGGGGTCTTTGGTCTGCGCGGCCACACGTTCGAACTCGGCCGCGGCCTGGCTCGAGCGGCCGAGTTCCAGGTAGGCCAGCGCCAGCTTGGGGGCCACCTCGGCCTGCAGCGGGTTGTTCGGCTGCTGGCGGCGGAATTCTTCCAGCGCGCTGGCGGCCTTGTCCCAGTCCTTCAGGCCGATAAGCGCAGCGGCCGCGTCGTACTGCGCGCTGGCGCGCACGGCGGACGTGGCCGACAACGTGCCCAGCGCCGCGACGCGCCCGAAGTGGCCCACGGCGCCGCGCGCGTCACCCGCGCTGCGGGCGGCCTCGCCCTGCTTGTAGATGGCGGCGGCCTGACGTTCGGCGATCTCGTTGCGGCCCGGCGCCTTGTCGGCGGTGAGGGCCAGCACCTCGCCGTAGGCCTTCTCGGCTTCGGCGTAGTCGGCCTTCTCGAAGGCCTGGTGGGCGATGACGGTCCAGGCCGTGCGGCGCAGTTCGGGTGCGGGCGGCGGCTTCAGGCCCAGCGAGGCCTTGGCCACGCTGACGGCGCGTTCGGTGTCGCCCAGGGCGAACAGCTGCTCCGAGGCGCGCGTCAGCACCGGGCCGTTGCGCGTGTCGGCAGGGAAGGTCTGGGCGAAGCGCAGCGCGCTGTCCACCGAATCGCTCTGCAGCTGCTTGCGCTTGGCGGCGTCGGTGGTTTCCTTTTCCAGCGCGGCGTAGGCCAGCAGGGCCGAGTAGCCGGCATCGGCGCCCTTGGGGTCGCCCGGCTGCTTGTAGGCCACGGTCTCGTACTCGACGGCGGATTCGGCCCAGCGCTTGTCTTCGAACAGCAGTTCGGCCAGCAGGAAGCGGTTGGCGGCGGCCTGCGGGTCGTCGGGGAAGCTGGTGAGCAGGGTGCGGTACCAGCGCGTGGCTTCCTGCACGTCGGCCGCCAGGTGCGTCTTCTGCGACAGCGCGTGGTGGTGGCGTGCCAGCTCCACCAGGTGCGTCTTCACCAGCGGCTGCGCACGCTGCCAGCCGGTGGGGTTGGCGCGGCGGAAATCGCTCTCGGCGCCGTAGCGCTGCACGTGGTCTTTCTTGGCCTGCAGCGCGAGCGTTTCGAAGCCGTTGCGTTCGTAGATCTCGATCACGCGCGCCTGCAGCAGTGGCGCCTGCGCGTGCAGCGGCTGGCGGCGCACGAAGAGCGCGTAGGTGTCGGCCGCGTCCTTGATGCGGTCTTGCTTGATGTAGAGCTCGCCCAGGGCGCTGTAGACGCGGAACTGGTAGTCCTCGCGCACCGGGCTGTCGATGTACTTGGCCACACTCTCGGCGCCGGACAGGGCCGAGAAGCTGATGCTCATCACGCGGAAGGTGTCGTCCACCAGCTCGCGTTCGGCGCGCTTGAGTTCAGGGATGGCTTCGAGGTCGGCCTCGTCGCGCACCGAAGGGCTTAAGGCCCCCAGCTTCAGGTCGAGCACGCCGAAGAAGGACTGCAGGCCGTCTTCCAGGCGCGCCTGCTTGAAGCGCGACCAGCCCTGCATGTAGAGCGCCCGTTCGTTGAAGGCGGTCTTGTCCTCGCCCTGCAGCACGGCGGTGTAGGCGGCCTCGGCGTCCTTGTAGGCGCGCGTGGTGAAGAGCAGTTCGCCGCGGCGGAACTGGGCTTCGCCGGCGTGCTGCGTGCCGGGATGCTTGGCCACGAGCGTGGACAGGGTCTTGAGCGCCTTGTCCAGGTCGCCCACCTGCTCCTGCGCGCGCGCCAGCTGGTAGAGCACGCGGTCGTTCTTGGGGTCGTCGGGGTAGGCCTTGAGGAATTCCTCGTACCGCGCGACGGCGGCCTTGTAGTCGGGCTCGCCGGTGGCACCCGGGCCGGTGGCCTCGGCCGCGATGCGGTCGGCCTTGTCCATTTCCAGGTCGCCCAGGCGGCGCATGGCCTCGGGGCGCTGCGGCGCCTTGGGCGCGGCTTTCAGGAACTGCTCGTAGGCCGCGATGGTCTGCTCTTCGGCCACCCGGGCACCGGCATCGGGCGTGACGGTGATCTCGCGCTTGCCCAAGGAGGCCAGCGTGGGCTCGTTGTCACCCTTGAACTTCTTTGGGCCGCTGCTGCAGGCGGCCAGTGCCAGCACTGCCAGCGTGATGAGAGACAGGCGCGGGCTCATTTGGCGGCCTCCGCGGGTGTGTCGCGGCGCGCAAACTGGGCGCGATCATGGATCTGCGCGATGGCCAGCCGCGCCTGCGCGGCGTAGACCGACAGGCGCTCCTGCTGGCGTTCGAGTTCGGCCACGGCCACGTCCTGCAGTTGCAGCTGCACCTCGCGTGCGGCCACGGCCACGTCGGGGCGCAGGCCGTTGAGGCGCTTTTCCAGTTCGGCGATGCGCTCGGCAAAACGCGCGTGGCGCAGCGGCTCGTCTTCCTGCGCGGCGGTGAGGGCGCCGTCGCGGTCGGCCGCCTGGGCCAGGGCGATGGTGGTGTCGCGCAGGCCCTTCTTGGCGGTCCAGCTGCGGGCGCTGAAGTCCTGGCTGAGCTGCCACGTGAGCATGCCGGCGGCGCGGCGCAGGCGCTCGGCGGCTTCGGCCAGTTCACCGGCTTCGGGCTGGCCCGCGGCTTTCTCCAGCGTGGCCTTGCCGCGCTGGATGCGGTCGAGCAGGTCGCGTTCCTTGTCGGTGGCGAAGGCCTCGGCGTCGTTGTCGTTCTGCACCCGCTCCAGTTCGGCCACCAGCGCATCGCGCCGGGCCTTCAGCGCCGCGATGGCGGCGGCGCCGCTGCCGGCCTTGGCCTTGGGCAGCTTCTCTTCGAAGGCGCGCTTGCGGTTGTCGAGCATGTCGGTGAAGGCACCCAGGCTGTCGAGCCAGCCCTGCAGGTTGCCGTCGAGGAACTGCAGGTCGCGCAGGTTCTTGAAGGCCTCCTGGAATTCGTCACTCGCCAGCAGCGGCACCAGGTGCGAGGCATGCGGCATCTCGGGCAGCGCGCTGATGCCGGTGAAGGCGGCCAGGCCCTCGCTCGGGTTCTGCGCGATCAGGCCCTGCACCAGCTTGCCGGCGCGGATGGCGGTGATCGATTCCACCAGCGACTGCTGTTCCTTCTCGAAGCCGTCGGCGGCTTCCTGGTAACCCTGCAGCGCGGTGGTGAAGGCGCCCAGTTCGGCGTAGGCATAGGGCACGGCGATGCGGGCTTCGAGCACCGAGGCGTCACCGTCGCCGATGCCGGCGCGGCCGGCCAGTTCGGTCCAGGGCACGAGGGCCTGCTTGGGGTCGTTCAGCTCGGAAGCGGCCCAGCCGTAACCCAGCAGTGCCTTGTTCGACACCGCGCTGTGCAGCCGCACACGCTCCAGCGCCACGCGTGCCTCGCGCGGCTTCTTGGTGGCCAGCGAGGCGAAGCCCAGGGCGACGTTGGCGCGGTCACGCAGGCTGCGCAGTTCTTCGTTCGGCGCCGGTGTCTTGCCGACGGCGTCGAGCAGGGCCAGGCCCTTGTCGGTGTCGCCGATCTTCACCAGCGACACACCCAGGTTGAACTGTGCGTAGAGGCCCGCGTTGGGGCTGGCCTTGAGCGTGTCCAGCAAGGCGGCGGCGCCGGCGTAGTCTTCGCGCTCCATCATCAGCTGGGCCTGCAGCAGCTGGCGGTCTTCTTCCAGCGCGCCGGGCAGCTTGGCGGCGATGCGGTCCAGCGAATCCTGCGACTGGGCGTTCAGCCCGCGCTGGTGGCGCACCTTGGCCAGGAAGTACCAGGCGCGGTCACGCACGGTGGGCGCGGCATTGCGTTCGATCAGCGCCGCGAACACCGCGGCGGCTTCGTCGTGCAGGCCGTATGACAGCAGCATGCCCCCGCGCAGCACCTCGGCTTCTTCGTCGTGCGGGCTGACGCGCTCGAAGTGCTGCGACACCATCAGGCCGGTGATCGCGGCGAAGGTGCGGTTCAGGTAGAAGTGGAACAGCGTGTCGCCGTAGTGCGGCGCCTCGATGGTCTGCGGCGTGCCGGGCTCTTTCTTCGCGGCAGCGGCCGGCGCATCGGCGGCACGGGCCCCGATGGCAGCTGCGGCCAGCGCCGCGGCGATCACGAACCGATTGAGCTTCACTGCCAGACTTTGACTTCGAATTCCGGTTGCAGCTTGGCGAGCTTGTCCTTGATGCGCAGCTCGATGTAGCGCGGCTCGGTGCCCTTCTCGAATTCCAGCGCGGTGCCGCGCTTGTAGTCGCGTTCGTGGGGGCCGCGGCCGGTGAAGAAGGCGGCGATGTTGTGCTTGCCGGCCTTCAGGTTGCCCACGAAGACGCGTTGCACACCGCCGCGGTGCAGGGCCTGCACCTCCTGCGGCGTGTAGAGATGGTTGGCGATGAGCTTGTCGTCCAGGCGGATCTGCACCGACTCCAGCTCGAAGAGTTTGCCCACGTCCATGCTCACGAACAAAGCGACTTGCGTGCCGGCGGGGAACAGCAGTTCCTCTTCCAGGATCAGCAGGTCGCGGTTGAGGCGGATGACCTCGGCCTTGAGCTGCTGCACGCGGGTGTCGAGCGCAGCGGCCGATGGCGCGCTGGCTGCGGCATCGGGTGCGCTCGCGGCGGCTGCCGGTGCGGAAGCTGCAGCAGCCGGTGCAGCAGCCGGTGCAGCAGCCGAAGCCGCGCCCGCGGGCGGGTCGGCGGCCCAGGCGGCCAGCGTCAGCAGAAGGGCCGCAAGGCAGGTGGTGAGTTGCTTGAACATCGTGCGTGTCCCGCTAGAAAGTGGCCGACACCATCAGCTGCAGCACGTCGGCGTTGTACGAGAACTTGTTGCCGCTGCGCAGGTCGGTGAAATCGCTGAACTTGAAGCTCTTGCGCTCGTACGCGCCGATGAACTTCACGTCGTAGCCGGCCGGAACGCGCGGGTAGGTGTAGGTCACCTTGCCGCCGATGGCCGTGCTCTTGAAGGTGGACAGCTGGCGGTTGCGCGAGATGTAGGTGGTCTCGGCCTGCGCGTTGTCGCTGTAGAAAAGGGCCTTGTCCTGCGAGTACACGCGCACCAGCGCGTCGACGAGGAAACTCTCACCGACGTAGCGGCTGGCGCCCAGCTCGAAAGTGCCGGCCTTGACGTCCCAGGTGTCCCAGTAGCGCCGGTACTCGGCGCGCACCGAACTGCGCGGCAGCAGGTTGCTGGTGTCGTAGATGGTGCGCAGCTTGATCGCGCGGCTGGTGCGTGTGCGCGGGTTGCGCTCGGGCACCGCGGCGCCGAACACGCGCGCCACGCGGTAGGGGCTGCCGAGGTAGCCGCTGTCGGACACCGCTTCGGCGTTCAGGCTCATCAACCACTTCGAGGTGAGGATCTGCGTGATGCCGGTGCGGTACTGCCAGTGGTTGGCCTTGTCGATGTAGCCCTGGACGCCCTTCTTGCCCACGTCGTCGGCCGAGCGCGTGAAACCCAGGCTGAAGGTGGTCATGCCGCCGAAGATCTCGTGCGCCACGTCGAAGCTGGCGGCGTCGGCGATGTAGTCGGGTTCCTTGCTGCGCGAGATGCCGGCGCTGAGCGTGGTGTCGCGCACGACGGTGTCGATGCCGAACTCGTAGGCGTTGCGCGTTTCCTTGAAGGGGCTGGCGGTGGTGACGACGTCGATGCTGGCGTTGCTCACCGCGTCCACGTAGTACTGGGCCGACAGCGACACCTTGTCGAGCAGGCTCTTGCGCACCAGCAGCGCCGGGCCGGTGGCCTTGACGCCGCCGCCGTCGTACACGTGGTACAGGGCCTCGGCCTTGTCTTCGGGCAAGGTGGCGGCGCTGGCGGCGCCGGTGGCCACCGCACCGCCCATCAGGCCCTGCAGCAGCCTGGAGAGGCCGCGCAGTATGCGCCGCAGCCCGTCAGTTGCAGCCACACCCGCCCCCTTGAACGCCAACGGCACCGCGCGCGCCTTCGCGCACCTGGTGGATGTGCTCGCGGTGCTTCTCGTTGAGCGCCGTGCGCTGGAACTGCATGATGGGATCGGCCAGCTTCTCGCGCTCGTACGGCTTCACCCAGGGCTCGATGGACGTGATGGAGGAGATGGTCGAGCAGCCCGAGGCCAGCAGGCTGGCAGCGACAAGCAGCAGGGCAGCGCGCATGGGCTTCATTCCTTGACGAGTTCGCGGATCTGGCGTTCGTAGGCCTCTTCCGTGCCTTCGCGGTAGCCGCGGTGCAGGAAGCGCACCTTGCCGTCGCGGTCGATCAGCACGGTGGCCGGCATGCTGCCCAGGTCGTAGAGCTTGCTCACGGTCTTGTCGGCGTCCAGCAGCACGGGGAACTTCAGGCCCCACTTGGCGGCGGTGCTGCTGCCGGTGCGCGCGTCGTCGTCGATGTTCACGGCCAGCAGCGTGAAGCCCGAGGCCTTGTACTTGTCGTACAGGCGGTTCAGGTGCGGCATCTCCTGCCGGCAGGGGCCGCACCAGCTGGCCCAGAAGTTCACCAGCACCACCTGGCCGCGCTGTTCCTTCAGGCGCAGGTTCTTGCCTTCGGCGCTCTTGAGCGTGAAGTCGGGCGCGGCGGCCTGCGGCGTGACCGCGGCATGCGAAACCAGGGCGAAGGCCGCGAGCAGCGGCAACAGCAGGGGGCGGGCGGCGGAGAACATGGTGGTGGGACCGGTGGAGGGTGGATCAGAAATAGACCGTGAGGCCGGCGGTGACCTCCAGGTTGTGATTGCTCTGGCGCTTGCCCAGCAGGTCGAGCGAATAGACGTGGTCGCGCACGTCGGCCTGCACCGCAAACCAGCTGGTGAAGACCACGCGCAGGCCGGCGCCGTAGGCGATGGTCTGGCGCTTCTGGCCGGCGAAGTTGGTGCTGCCGACGCCGGCCAGGATGTAGCCCTGCGAGATCTTGGCGTAGTTGCGCCAGAAGAAGACTTCGCCGGGCAGGATGTTCCAGCCGGCCATCACGTTGTAGTACGTCAGCGTCTGCTTGGGCTCGGGGAAGATGCCGCCGTTGGGGAAGATCTGGCGGAAGGCTTCGTCGGTCACCGTGCTGCGGCCGTAGGTGCCTTCGACGAACACGTCTTCGGTGATGTGGTAACCCAGGCGCACGCCGGCCACGGTGTTGGCGCCGAAGTTGGCGGTGGCGTAGCTGCCGCCGAACAGGCCCAGCGAGATGTCGTTGGAGGCGAAGCGCGGCAGCTTCACGTCACGCCGGTCGACCTGCGGCACGATCACCTGGTCGGTGGCCGGCTTGGGCGGCTCGGTACCGGCCGGCGTGGCCGTGGGCGTGGCCTGGCTCTGCGCCAGCGCGGGCAGGGCGGCAGCGGCCAGCAGCAGCAGGGCGGTGGCTTTCATCAACGGTGCAGACGACATGGCGGGGCGGTCAGAAGAAGAAGCCGAGGCCGGCGGTGATGGCACGGTACTCGGTGCTGCGCGTGTCGGCCACGTAGGCGGTGTACAGCGTCCAGTCCAGGCGTGCGATGAAGCGTTCGGTGACGTAGTAGCGCAGGCCCACGGTGGCGTGCGCCAGCTTGGCGTTGGTGGGAATGGCGTCCACCAGCGTGTTGTTCGGGATGTTCTTGAACTTGCCCAGGCCGACGGTGAAGAAGGGCGACCAGCGGCGGTCTGACCAGGGCTCGGAGGTGAGCGACAGGTGCCAGAAGTCGGTGCCCGAGAACAGGCCCTGCACCTGGCCCACGGTGAACTCGGTGCCGATGGTGTCGGCCAGGCGGTACTGCAGGCCCAGCTTCAACATGGGCTCGCCCTTGAAGCGGCCCCAGGAGCCGCTGAATTCCAGCTTGCGGCGCAGGTAGTCGTCGACCAGCAGGTCGCGGAAACTCTTGGTGCCGCCGGCGGCGGTGAGCGTGCTTTCCAGCTGCGCACGCTGCACCCAGCCCACCTGGCCGCCCTCGGCGCGCACGCGGTACCAGTCGGTGTGGCGCAGCTCGATGGTCACCCACTGCGAGCGCTCGACCACGAAGAACACCGGGTAGCCGCGGCCCGGCCCGGTGTGCATTTCGAGGAAGGGCTCGGTGACCTGCAGCTGCTCGGTCCTGGGTACCGGCTTCTCGTCGGCGGCGTGTACGGGTGCATAGGCAGCAAAGGCCAGGCACAGCGCCAGCCGGCGAACAAAAGGGACGTGGCGGCGCATCGAGGAGGGTGGCTCAGTCGGTGTTGCATGCGCCGTTGACCGGGTCGCTGTTTGCAAACATGGTGTTGGCGGCGGCACTGAACTCGTCCTGCCCCTGGGGCATGGGGCGGTTGATCCAGTATCGGAAGAGTTTGGCGCCGGCATCGTTCTCGTTCTCGAAGATCAGCCCGCCACCGTGCAATACGCTGCGAACGAGCGGCTTGTTCAGCATGCGGCTCTGGTCGGGTGCGCCGACCACCGTCTCCCCCAGCGATGAATAGTAGTTCTTGTACATGTCGGTGAGGCGGATCGCATCGGCCGCCTGCGTGGGGTCGATGGCGGGCGCGCCGCCCAGCAGGCGCAGGGCGCCGCCGGTGCCCGTGACGTTGTCGTGGCAGCCGCCGGCGGCGCAGGTGTTCACCGACACCTGGCCGTTGATGTTGACGGGCAGCGGCGTGATGAGCACCGGGTTCACGCAACGCTGGAAGTAGACGAAGGACAGTTTCTGCCCCGACAACCCCGGCGGGTTCTTCAGCGTGTCGGGGTTGTCCAGCGGGCTGCCGCCGCCGCAGGCGGCCAGGGCGGCGCAGCCTGCGACAACAGCAGCAAGTTTCTTGGCTTGTCTTGGGGACAGTCTCGTCATGGAGTGGTGGTGCAGCCCGCCGAGATCCAGGCGGAGATGGTGTTGTAAGCGGTGCTGCCCACCGGAAGCAAGGCCGTCGTCTGCGTCAGCGCGCCCGAGGGGTGCGGAATCGTCGAAGGCCGCTGCAGCAGGTAGTTGCGGGCCACGTTGCAGGTGTCGTTGACCATCGACAGCGTGACGTTGAAGTCGCCCTCTTCGCTGCCGGTGAGCACGAAGCGGTTGCGCGGATTGCCGATGCCGGCCTGGTGGCAGCTGGCGCAGGTGGACTGCAGGATGGGCATCACGTTGGCAGTGAAGACGGTTTCGCTGAGGCCGCTGACGGCACGCACGCCGGTGGCGTCGAAGGGGTTGTTGTAGTACTGGCCGCCACCGTCCATCCACTCGGCAAGCAGGCGTTTTTCGGCCTTGTTCAGCATCTGGCTGTGGTCGGGCGCGGTGCTGGGCGGGTTCGGGTGCGCGGTGCGGGCCGCGGCACCGGCCAGCAGGGTCTGGCCCCACATGATCTCGCCCAGGCGGCTCTTGCGGGTCTGGCCGGCGCTGTTGGAGCCGCCGGAGCTGGTTTCCACCAGCGCCGCGCCGCGCACCACCATCGGCACGCCGTCGCGCACCTCGATCACCGGCTGGCCGTTGGCGCCGATCAGCGGGTCGCCCAGCATCAGTTCCTCGTACGACACCAGGCGGCCGGTGCCGGAGACAGCGCCGCTCAGGTCGAGCTTGACGGTGTCGGCGTGGCAGCCGGTGCAGGTCCAGGCGCCGCCGGCGCCGCGGGTGCGGCTCCACAGGGGCTGGATGTGGTCGGGGTAGTTGATCACGCCGTTCGTCGGCGCCGGCGTGGCCAGGTCGTCGGCGGCGTTGGTGTTGCCCGTGTACTTCATCGAGATCGACGGGCGGGCGGTGACGCCGGTCTGCGCGGTGTCGGCCCACACGTCGGTGAACACGGCGTCGGCGCTCAGGCGCAGCGCGGTGTTGTCCAGGCGGGTGCGCAGCGAGGCCATGGTCTCGCCGCTCTGGTGCTGGCCGGCGATGGTGGCGCGCAGCGCGGGCGGCTGGGTGTTGACCACCACGCCCGAGTTCAGCGAAGCGCCGCGGCGGGGGCTGTGGCAACCGTCGCAGGTGCGGCGTTCACCCGGGCGCACCTGGATCCAGTTGGTGTGGGTCTGGATCGAGCGGCCTTCGGAGTCGACGATGCTGAAGGCCAGCGGCACGTCGGCCGGCACCTGAAGCTTGAACGAGCCGTCGGGTTCAACCGGCGCATAACCCAGCACCTGCTGCTGTTCGAAGTCGGTCTCGCCGATGGCTTCGCGCATGCCCGAGGCGCCCGAGGGCGGCGCGATGGCACGGATGGCGCGCACGAAGCGGGCCGGGGCGCACAGGTAGGCCGGGTCGGCCGGGTTCTTGATCTTGGCGATGTCGGGGATGGCCGAGCGCGTGTCCGCCGGGTCGACGGGCGCGGTGGTGGCGATGCTGCGCACGCAGCCGGCCGGGCGGTCGGCGGCGACGAACATCTGTTCGGCCATGCGGTTCAGGCCGTCGGTGTCGTAGACGCTGCGCACTTCGATCAGGGCCATGTTCTGCGCGGCCAGGGTCGGGTCGACCGTGGTCGGCTCGACGACGTTGGGCTCGGGGCGCGACTGCAGGGCGATCGGGTCGGTGAGCATGAAGCCGGCCGGCGGCGAGGCCACGATGAGCCAGGTCTGCTTGGCCGGGTCGAACATGTAGACGGCGTAGGACGAGGGGGCGTTGTCCTTCACCGCGTCGAGGGCGCGCTCGGCCTGCATGCGGTTGTCGTCTTCCAGCAGCGCCTTCTCGGCGTCGGTCAGCGTGGTGCAGGAGACGACGGTGCCGTTGCGCGTCACCTCGCAGGGGCGCCACGACACCAGGATGCGGCCGGTGCCGTCCCACAGCGGGTAGGGCGTGGTGGCACGGCCGCTGAACGAGAGACCGCCGCCGTCGGTGAGCGAGTTGTTCGTCACTTCAGACTGGCCGCCGGTGGCCGGCACCTGGGCGCTGGCCGGGGTGTTGTACTCGCTGTAGCGCGCGGCGTCGATCAGGTGCAGCGAGCCGCCTTCCTGGGTGCGCGACAGTGGCATCAGCGACGACAGGATCTTGCCGGCGTTGGGGCCGATCGGGTCCATGTCGCGCGGGTGCAGGTAGCTGTTGCCGGGGCTGTGGGCGCCGTACAGCACGAACATGTCGGTGCCGTCGGGCTTGCTGCGGAACACGGCGAAGCGGTTGCGGTCGGCCACGTGCTCCCAGCGCGAGAACATGATGGTGCCGTCGGGCCGGATCACGGCATTGCGCTCGTGGCTCTGGTTGAAGCTGATCTGCTGCATGTTGCTGCCGTCGGCGGCCATGCTGTGCAGGTTGAGCACGCGCTCGCGCTCGTACTCGTCGGCGGCAAAGTAGGCGCGGCCCAGGGCCTGGTCGCGGCTGCTCTTCATCTGCCGGTTGCTGGAGAAGATGACGCCGCGGCCGGCCGGCAGGTAGACCGGGTCGACGTCGTCGTCGCTGGTGCTGGCAGTCAGGCGGCGGAAGGTGCCGCCGGTGAGCCCGCCGCTGGTCATGTCGTATTCCCAGATGTTCCAGCGGCCGGTGCAGGCCTTGGCGCCGCTGGCGCTGCCGTCCACCGTGGCGGTGTTGCTGGCCGGGCACTTCAGCGCGAAGACGACCTTCTTGCCGTCGTAGCTGACTTCGGGGTCGGACGCATCGCCCACGCCGTTGGTGAAGCGCGCGGTGAGGTTGTGCTCGGGCGCGCTGGGGCTGCTCTTCTCGCGCAGCATCAGGTCGCCACCGGCTGCGCTGCCGGTGCCGTCGGTCGGGTTGATGCGCAGCGTGGTACTGCGCTTGACGTAGACCAGCGGCACGTCGCCGTTGACGACGAGGTTGTCGCTGCTGGAGCTGCCGCCGCCGCCGGAGCAGGCCGCCAGGATCGCGAGTGCGATCACGCTGGCCATGCGCTGCAGCATGGGTGAAGTGGATAAGGACGTCATCTTCTTCTCCTCGTTCGGATTCATGGGTTCCCCCTCATTGCTGGGTCTGCGGCGTGCCGTGCAGCAGGCCGGTGGAGGCGTGCAGCACGCCGTGGGCATCCACCACCACGGCATCGGTGCCGGGCAGGGTCTCGATCAGGGCCAGGCCGCGCTCGGCGCCGAGCACGAACACGGCCTTGGACAGCGCCTCGCTGGCCAGGCCGTTCTCGGCCAGGATGGTCACGCTGTGCACGTGGTGCGGGCTGCAGCCGGTGGCGGGGTCGATCAGGTGGTGCACCCGCTCGGCTCCGTCGTCGAAATAACGTTCGTAGTCGCCGCTGGTGGAAACGGAGACGTCTTCCAGCGGCAGCACCGCGACGACCTCGCCTTCGCGGCGCGGGTCGCGGATGGCCACGGTCCAGGGCCGCTCGCCGCGGCTGCCGATGACGCGGCTGTCGCCGCCGGCGCTGACGATGGCGCTGGTGATGCCGCGCCGGCGCAGCAGCGCTGCGGCGCGGTCCACTGCATGGCCCTTGGCGAAGCCGCCCAGGTCGATGCGCATGCCGGGCTTGCCGAAGCGCAGGCTGCGCGACTGCGCGTCCAGGTGCAGGTGCTGCCAGCCGACCAGGGCCTTGGCGCGTTCCAGTTCCTCGGCGCTGGGCCGCACGCGCAGGCGGTAGTCGTAGAGCTGGCCCACGGCGGCGTAGCTGATGTCGAAGGCGCCGTCCGTCAGCTTCGAATAGGCCAGCGCCTGCTCGACCAGCGCGTACATCTCGTCGCTCAGGCGTACGGCGCGGCGCGCGGCCTCGCGGTTGATCACGCTCAGCTCCGACTCGGGCTTGTGCGGGCTCATCGCGCGGTCGATGCGGTGCATCTCGTCCATCACCGCGGCAGCCGCGGCGTTGCCGTGGCGCAGGTCTTCGCCCCACAGTTCGACGTGGATGGCCGTGCCCATGATGGCCTCGTCGCGTCGCACCCAGCCGCTGCGCACGGCGTCGGGGCGGCGGATGAAGTCGAAGCGGCGTTGGCCGGGGTTGGTGGTGGGCAAAAGCATGCTGAGCAGACGCTTGAGGGCGGACTTCCTGGTGTTCATGGCCCGACGGTAGCGCGGGCGGTGGCAAGGCTGCGGATGCAGAGAGGCCACTGGGCCCATCACATCTCTTCAGGCGTAGCGGAAGTTACCGGCCGGCGCCGGGCGGCGCAGTGACTTGTGGTGCGCAGGTGCGAGCAGATGCATCAGATGTGAAGCTGCTCAAGTTCCCCGCCAGGCGGCCGAACGGTGCTGGCGGGGGTGCCAGTCGTGAACTGCATCACGAACGGCAGGGCGCTGCGCGAACCCTTGAGCCGGCGCGCCGTGAACTGCTGCCCGCCGCGGCCTCCCTCAAGCAGGGGATGGCCTGCGACGACGTTCACATTCCTTTGAACAGGCCCGTGTAGCTGCGGCTGACTTCGAGCTTCTCCGGATGCCCGCGCACGGCCACGATCTGGCGCCCGCGGAAGTCGCGTGTGACGCCGGCGATGGCCTTCACGTTGACCAGCGTGCTGCGGTGGATCTGCCAGAACAGGCGCGGGTCGATCTCGTCGACCAGTTCCTTGATGGGCTTCCTGATCAGCGCTTCCACCTGTGCCGTCTGCACCCGGGTGTACTTCTCGTCGCTGATGAAGAAGAGCACGTCTTCCACCGGGATCATCTGGATCGCCTGGCCGACGGTGGCCTGGATCCACTGCAGATACTGCGGCGCCTGCCCGGGGTTCAGGCGCGCCGACAGCTGGTGCAGCAGCTGCTGCATGTTGGGGCCGGCCGGCGCATCGGCGCCCGAGGCCTTGGCCGCCATGCGCTGGCGGATGCGCTGCACCGTGACCTGCAGGCGCTCGCGCTCGGCGGGCTTGAGCACGTAGTCGGCCACGCCCTGCTCGAAGGCTTCCACGGCGTACTGGTCGTAGGCGGTGATGAAGACGATCTCGGGCAGCAGTTCGTCTTCTTCGCCCTCGCGCGGGGCCAGCTGGGCGATCTGGCGCGCGGCTTCCACGCCGGTGAGGCCGGGCATGCGGATGTCCAGGAACACGATGTCGGGCCGGTGTTCTTCCACCAGCTGCACTGCTTCCAGGCCGTTCTTGGCCTCGGCCACGATCTGCAGTTCGGGCCACACCTCGGCCAGGCGGGCGCGCAGCTGGTCGCGCATCAGGCGCTCGTCGTCGGCCAGCACGGCACGCGCGACGGGGGTGGCTTCCATGTTCATGGAGACATGGTAGCCGGCCGCCGCGGGCGCAGGGCCAGCCACAGGATCAGCAGCAGCAGCCACAGCGGCGACAGCAGCAGCGCGGCCACCAGCCCCAGCGCCAGCACCGCGCCACCCAGCCCCAGCGCCAGGGCCAGCGCCACCAGCAGCAGCGTCAGCGGCACCACCAGCAGCACGCAGACCAGGGCCACGGTGAGGCCGATGCCTGCGCCCATCAGGGCCATCAGGCCGCCGACGCCGTCCAGCACGCCGGGTGTCCACTCGTCGCCGTCGATGCTGACGTGCACGCCGTCGTGCGCGGAATCCAACAAGGACACCAGCGCCACCGCGCCGCTGGCCACCAGCACCACGGCCAGCAGCAGGAAGCCGCCCAGCAGCCAGGGCCAGAGCCGGCGCCGCGGCGGCGCGGGGGGTTTGGGTACGGGGCTGAACGCGTAGATGGCTTCGTCGTTCATGCAGGTGTCCCCTCGACCGTCTTGTACGGCACGGTCACGCTGACCACGGTGCCGCTGGGCTGGTTCTCGGCCACGGTGAGCGTGGCGCGCGGGCCGTACAGCAGCTGCAGGCGTTCGCGGATGTTGGCCAGGCCCACGCCGGTGCCGGCGGTGGCGGCCTTGCCGAAGCCCAGGCCCGTGTCGGCCACGGTGATCTGCAGCTTGCCGTGCACGATCTCGGCCTTCAGCGTCAGCGAGCCGCCTTCGGCCTTGGGCTCCAGGCCGTGCTTGATGGCGTTCTCCACCAGGGTCTGGATCATCATCGGCGGGAACTCGGCCGACAGCAGGCCCTCGGGCACCTGGATGTCGGTCACCAGGCGCTCTTCCATGCGCACCTTCAGGATCTCGAGGTAGGGCCGGATCACCGCCAGCTCGCGCCCCAGGTCGCGCACGCCCGCCGTGCCGCCCTTGCCGTTGCCCGAGGCCTCGCGCATCGACGGCATGCTGGCACGCAGCAGCGCGATCAGGTTCTTCTGCATGGTGCTGGCGCGGGCCGGGTCGGTCTCGATCAGGTGGTCGATGCTGGCCAGCGTGTTGAAGAGGAAGTGCGGTTCCACCTGCGCCTGCATCGCCGCCATGCGCGCTTCCACCACCTGGCGCTTGAGCGACTCGGCCTCGGCCGTCTCGGTGGCCTGCGCCGCCTTCACCTCGGCCTG
>CAYREA010000064.1:0-23380 GCA_964423075.1 uncultured Rubrivivax sp.
AACAGGGCCGCGGCTTCGCGGTGGTGGCCAGCGAAGTGCGCAGCCTGGCGCAGCGCAGCGCCGAGGCGGCGCGCGAGATCAAGACGCTCATCGGCGCCAGCGTCGAGCGCGTCGAGCAGGGCACGACGCTGGTCGACCAGGCCGGCGCCACGATGCAAGAGGTGGTGACGGCGATCCAGCGTGTCACCGACATCATGGGCGAGATCACCAGCGCCAGCGCCGAGCAGAGCGCGGGTGTCAGCCAGGTCGGTGAAGCCGTGAGCCAGATGGACCAGGTGACGCAGCAGAACGCCGCCCTGGTGGAAGAAAGCGCCGCTGCGGCCGAAAGCCTGAAGCAGCAGGCGCGCCAGCTGGTGGACGCGGTGGCCGTGTTCAAGCTCGGCCACGAGGCCGCCGCACCGGCGGCAGTGGCAGCGCGGCCCGCGCCGAGGCAGGCGCCCAAGGCCGCCGCGCCGAAGCCGGCGGCCGTGAAGGCAGCCCCGGCGCCCGCGCCGAAAGCCAGCCCGAAGGCCGCTGCACCCGCACCGGCCCCGGTGCCCGCGCACGCGGGCGCCGAAGACTGGGAACAGTTCTAGCCGCCGCGCGTGGCCAGGCCCAGCCTGTCCACCGCGCGCTTCTCGGCCGCGTAGGCCTCGCGCATGGCGCGGCCGTAGTCCTCGGTGCTGAGGTAGGCCAGTTCCTGGTCGTAACGTTCCAGCTCGGCCAGGTGGGCCGGTTCGTTCATCGCCAGCTTGAAGGCGTCGTGCAGCACCTGCACCACCTGCGGGTGCACGCCACGCGGGCCCGCCAGGCCATAGGGTGAGGTGGCCACGATGCCCAGGCCCAGCTCGCGCAGCGTGGGCACCTGCGGGTAGCGCTTGCTGCGGTGGGCGCCGAAGGTGGCCAAAAGGCGCAGCGCGCCGTTGTCGACGAAGGGCGCAAAGCCGTTGGAGTTGACGCCCACCATCACCTGGCCCGAAGAGACGGCGATCATCTGCTCGGCCGTGCCCTTGTAGGGCACGTGGATCCAGCTCGCGTTGCGGCGCAGGAAGAGCTCGTCCAGCACGATGTGCGGCGTCGTGCCCACGCCGTTGGTGGCGATGGTCAGCTCACCCGGCTTGTTGCGTGCGTAGCTGAACACGTCCTCCACGCTCTTGAACGGGCTGTTCGCCGGCACCACCATGCCGAAGGTGACGCCGCTGATCTGCACGATGGGCGTGGTGTCGCGGATGGGGTCCCACAGCAGCTTCTGCAGGAGCGGCGCGCGGAACACCGGCTGCGGCATCTGCGCGATGGTGTAGCCGTCGGGCGCGGCCTGCTGCAGCACCGGCATGGCCAGCGTGCCGCCGGCGCCGGGGCGGTTCTCGATCACCACCTTCTGGCCCAGGTGGTGGCCGGCCAGTTCGGCCAGCAGGCGCATCTGCAGGTCGGTGGCGCCGCCGGCGGGCCAGGGCACCCACAGCGAGACCGGGCGTGTCGGGTAGAAACGTTCCGGCGCCTGCGCGTGGGCCAGGCCGAAGGCAGGCCCGAAGGCCAGCGCCGTGGCGCTGCCGGCCAGCAGGCGGCGGCGGCGCAGGTTCATCGTCATGGCAGTCGACTCCAGGGTCATGGGGGGCCTCCGCCGGGCCTTTTGCTCAAAGCGCCGAAACCACGCTGCGGGTCGTAGCCCCAG
This sequence comes from uncultured Rubrivivax sp., assembly GCA_964423075.1. Lineage (GTDB taxonomy): Bacteria > Pseudomonadota > Gammaproteobacteria > Burkholderiales > Burkholderiaceae_C > Rubrivivax. The sequence goes on from CAYREA010000064.1 coordinate 1,652, forward strand.
CTGGCCAGCGCAAAACACAGGAAGAGCATGCCCAGCACGACGTAGGGCGAAATACCTGCGTCCTTGCCGTACAGCGCAAAGCGCATCCACTCCACCGCGTGCGTGAAAGGGTTGAAGCGGGCGATCTGGTAGACCCAGGACGCACCCGACTCTTCCAGCTTCCACAGCGGGTACAGCGCGGTGGACATGAAGTACATCGGGAAGATGACGAAGTTCATCGTGCCGGCGAAGTTCTCGAGCTGCTTGATGTGCACGGAGAGCAGCAGGCCCAGGGCGCCCAGCATCAGCGCCGAGCTCACGGCGGCCAGCAGCACCGCCGGCGTCTGCGGGCCGAACACCGGCAGCGTGGTGCCCAGCAGCGCCGCCACGATGACGAAGGCCGCCGCCTGCAGCAGCGACAGCACGGCCGTGGCCAGCAGCTTGGCGAACAGGATCCACGGCCGCGGCAGCGGCGCGGTGAGCAAGAGGCGCATCAGCCCCATCTCGCGGTCGTACACCATCGCCAGGCTGCTCTGCATGCCGTTGAACAGCAGCACCATGCCGATGAGGCCGGGCGCGATGTAGACGTCGTAGGGGATGTAGGTGTCGTAGGGTTCGACGATGGCCACGCCGAAGACGTTGCGGAACCCGGCCGCGAACACCGCCAGCCACAGCAGCGGCCGCACCAGCGCCGAGACCAGCCGGCCGTACTGGCGGCTGAACTTCAGCAGCTCGCGCTGCACGATGGCCAGCAGCGCGTAAAGGGCGTGGCGCACGCCGCTGCGGCGATCAGGGTCGGTCACTGGCGCGCCTTGCAGAGCTTCTCGGGCGCGTCGGCGCCCAGCGTGTCGAGGTTGTTCTTGGGGTGCAGCAGGCCGTCGATGGGCGCCTGGGCCACCACGGCCTGGCCGTCACTCAGCAGCACCGGCTGGCGCAGCTGGCCGTCCCAGGGGCGGAAGGACATCGAGACACCCTTGGAGCCGTCCAGTTCCAGCCCGGCCAGCGCGCTGGCGAAAGCCGCGTTCGGCCCCTTGGGTGCGGCCACCGCGGCGGCGGCCACGGCCTTGCCGGCCATCCAGGCGGCCCAGTCGGGTGCCGTCATCGGGCGCTTGGCGTTCTTGACCATGCGCCGTGAGACCTGTGGCGCGCCGTACCGTTCAAAGCGGTCCGACCATCCCAGCGGCACCAGCCCGCCGTCGCCCACCACCGGGCGCGGCAGCGCGGTGCGGTAGGGCAGGTTCTGGGCGAACTCGCCGTCGCTGTCCACCACCCACACGGCGTCGTAGCTGCCTTGCGTGAGCAGCAGCGGGTTGCCCAGGTCACGCTCGCGCGGGTCGGCCGAGAGCTTGAAGGGCTTGCTGCCGGCCAGCTTCAGGCCGTAGCGCTTGATCGAGGCCTGCGCCACCGCGCTGCGCTGCTGGTCTTCGGGCGTGGGGCCGGTGAGCAGCAGCACGTTCGTCCACTTGCGCGCGGTGAGCGTCTGCGCCAGCGCGTCGGTGCGCATGCGCTCCGACAGGGCCAGGTGGAACAGGTTCTTGCGGCAGTCGGCCTGGCGCAGCGTGTCGCTGGTGGCGCTGATGTTGAGCAGCGGCAGCTTCGCTGCCCCATCGGCCGCGGCCAGCAGCCAGGCCGCGGGCAGGTCGGCCAGCAGCGCGGCGTTGCCGGCCTTCTCGGCGGCGGCGGCGGCGCTGCGTGCGGCGGCGGCATCGGCCACGGTGACGGTGGCCAGTTCGATCTTCGCGCCCGCGGCTTCGAGTTCGAAGCGGGCGTCGTTCAGTGCAATCTGCAGCGCCTCGCCGGCCGGGCCGCCGGCGTGGCCCAGGAAGGCGCGGTCGAGGCGGGCGCGTTCCAGGCGCGGGTCGTCGGCGGGCACCAGCAGCGTCACCTTGAAGGTGGCGGCCTGGGCCGAAAAGACAGCCGGCAGCGCAGCCAGCAGCGCCAGTGCGGCCAGCCTCATTCGACCACCAGCGCCATGTAGGGCACGCGCCCCACCGGCACCGTCTTCAGCGCCTTGGCGCCGGCCACGTCGACGATGGTCATGTCGTCGCTCAGGCCGTTCACCGCGTACAGCTGCGTCTCGGCCTTGTTCAGCGCCACCGCCCACACGCGTTTGCCCACCAGCACCAGGTTCTCGACCTTGCGCGAGGCCACGTCGACGAAGGCCACGTGGTTGGCCTTGCCCAGGGCCACGAAGGCGCGCTTGCCGTCGCGCGACATCGTGATGCCCACCGGCGTGATGTCGGCCGCGCGCGCGCCGGGCACCGTGAACTTCAGCGTGGCGGCCACGCTGTGGTCTTTCGTGGCGATGATGCTGACGCTGGCGTCGAGTTCGTTGGTCACCCACAGGAAGGCGCCGTCGGGCGTGAGCGCGAAGCGGCGCGGGCGCTTGCCCACCTGGATGTTCTTCAGCACCTTGCCGGCCGCCACGTCGACCACGTGCACGAGGTTGGCCACCTCGCTGGTGACGTAGACCAGCTTGCCGTCGAGCGAGGTCTTCACGCCCTCGGGCTCCTTGCCCACTTCGACGGTCTTTTGCATCTTGCCGCTGGCCAGGTCGACGACACCGAGGGCGCCCTCGTCTTCCAGCGAGACGTAGGCGGTCTTGCCGTCGGGCGACAGGTCGAAGGCCTCGGGGTCGTCGCCCAGCGGCACGCGCCGCACCGACTTGCGCGTGGCCAGGTCGATCACGTCGGCGGCGTTGCTCTCGGTGCAGGCCACCAGCATCTGCTTGCCGTCGGGCGTGAGCTGCAGGTGGCGCGGGCGCTTGCAGGTGGGGATGGTGCCGGTGACGGCCTGGGTCTTGATGTCCAGCACCGTCAGCGCGTGGTCCTTCTCGCTGGAGACGTAGACCACGCCCTGCGCAAAGGCGGGGGCAGCGAGCAGCGTGGCGACGAGGGGAAGCAGCAGTCTCATGTCGTGGCTTTCAGGAAAGCGTCTTCGAGGTGGGTGCCGCCCAGGGCGGCGGTAACGGCCGCCGGCGTGCCGTCGGCCAGCAGTTTGCCCTTGTGCAGCACCAGCACGCGGTCGGCGGCTTCGGCTTCTTCCACCAGGTGGGTGGCCCAGAGCACGGTGCTGCGGCGCTGCAGCACGTCGGCACGGATGGCGGCCAGCAGTTCACGGCGCGACTTCGGGTCCAGGCCCACCGTGGGTTCGTCCATCAGCAGCACGGCAGGGCGGTGCAGCAGCGCACGCACCAGCTCCACCTTGCGGCGGTTGCCGCCCGAGAGTTCACGCACCAGCCGCTGCAGGTCCTTGCCCAGGCCGCCCGCCTCGCAGTCCTTGTTGATGCGCTCTTCGGCCAGCGCGCCCCGCAGGCCGTGCAAGGCGGCGTGGAAGCGCAGGTTGGCGCGCACGGTCATGTCGAGGTCGAGCGACATCTGCTGGAACACCACGCCGATGTGGCGCAGCGCGGCCACCGGCGAGTGGCGCAGCGATTCACCCGCCACGGTGACGTCGCCTTCGTCGGCCGCGAAGAGGCCCGTCAGCACCTGGAACAGCGTGCTCTTGCCGGCGCCGTTGGGCCCCAGCAGCGCCACCCACTGGCCGGGCGGCAGCGCCACCGAGAGCCCGGCCAGGGCCACCCGCTCGCCATAACGCTTGACCAGGCCCTTCAACTCGATGGCCGCGCCGCTCAAGATGCACTCACAGTTGAATTTCCATGCCGTCGTAGGCCATCTGCACCCCCAGTTCGGCCCATTCTCGCGGAGCCAGCACCCCTTCGCCGCCCAACACCACCTTGTGGCGTGCCGGCACGGCGGGCAGCCATTGCACCGCGCCCGCGATGTCGCCACCGCCGGTGGGGCTGTCCAGCAGCAGGCAGTCGGCGCTGTGCACCCAGCCGGATTCGAGCTCGCCCAGCGGCGCCAGGCCAGGTGCGTAGAACACGCGCTGGCCGCTGGCCCGGTCGTGCACCGCCAGGGCGATGCTGTCGCCCACCAAGGGCGCGCGGCGCGGCGCGGCGTGCGGCGGCCGCGCCGCCCGGGTGGCGATGGCGGTGAATTCCAGGGAGGGCATGCCGTCGACGTGGAACGCGGCCACGGCCTGGTCGCCAGCCACGGGCACCACGCGCCACACCACGCCGCAGTAGTGCTCCAGCACCGGCAGCACCGGCAGTTCGTTCGTCAGTTCCTCGAACACCGCGGGCGTGGCGTACAGGGCGATGGGCGCGCCGCCGCGCAGGGCCAGCAGGCCGCCGGCATGTTCCACCTGCGCGCTGGTGAGCACCAGCGCGCGCACGTCGGCACTCTGCAGGCCGCGCAACGCGGCGGTGGGCGGCGCGCCGCCCAGCTGGCCGGCCACCGCGGCCGACACGTTGACCAGCAGCCAGCGCCCGTCGGCCGTGCCGATGGCGGTGATGCCGGTTTCGCCGCCGGTGCCGCGCAGGATGACGATCTTCATCACCCAGGCGTTCAGCAAGCCGCATGCCGATGCACCGTAACGGCGCACGGGCGGCCTGTGTGGCTGTTTGCGCCGCGTATCGGCGGGCCGGGCCGGTCAATCTGTCACAAGCTCAGCGCGCCTTGTTCGAACGCGGCACAGGGGTTTCCCGCGGTTCGGCGCCCGGAGCCTGGTTCCAACGCAGCTTGCGGTAGATGGTGTTGCGGCTGATGCCCAGGCGCTTGGAGGCTTCGGAGATGTTGCCGCCGGCCTGCGCCACGGCGCGACGGATGGCCTCGGTTTCCATGTCTTCCAGGCGCTGCACGGCGGGCGCTTCAGCCGGGGCTGCCACGGCGGCCGCCGGCGCGGCGGCCAGCGCCGCCTGCGGCAGGCGCGCCTGGGCGTCTTCCAGGAAGTCGTCCGGCAGGTGTTCGTGCCCGATCAGCGTCTGCCCCGCCGCCATCACGCAGGCGGTGCGCAGCACGTTGAAGAGTTGGCGCACGTTGCCGGGCCAGTGGTAGTGCTGGAACAGTGCACTCACTTCAGGCGCCAGCTGCAGGTGACCGCCGTCGCACTGGCGTTCGAGGATGCGGCGCACCAGCGCCTGCAGGTCGCTGCGCTCGCGCAGCGGCGGCAGTTTCACGGCCAGGCCGTTGAGGCGGTAGAACAGGTCTTCGCGGAAGGCCTGCTTCTCCGTCATTTCACGCAGATTGCGCTGCGTGGCGCAGACGATGGCCACGTCCACCGGCACGCTCTGGCTGCTGCCCACGGGCGTGACCTGCCGCTCCTGCAGCACGCGCAGCAGGTGCGCCTGCAGCGTGGGCGGCATGTCGCCGATCTCGTCCAGGAACAGGGTGCCGCCCGAGGCCTGCACGATCTTGCCCACCGCGCCCTTGCGCCGCGCGCCGGTGAAGGCGCCTTCTTCGCAGCCGAAGAGTTCGGCTTCGATCAGGTTCGCGGGAATGGCGGCGCAGTTCACCGCCACGAAGGGCTGCTTGCCGCGTTCGGAGTCGCTGTGGATGGCGTGCGCCAGCCACTCCTTGCCGGTGCCGGTTTCGCCCAGGATCAGCACCGGGATGTCGCGGTTGAGCACACGCCGCAGCTTGTCGACCACGGCGTCCATCTGCGCGTCGCCGGTGCGCAGCTGGGCCAGGGCGGCCGCCGCCGGCAGCGAGGCAGGCGGCACCGGTTCGCTGCGCGGCGCCTCGGACACCGCCTCGGCCAGGCTCGACCACACCGGCCAGTTGAAGCGCGCCAGCACATGCAGCGCGCGCCCGCCGGCCAGGTGCACCGGCGCCGGCGTGGCCAGCGGCGAGCGGAAGCGGTCGACCAGCGCGTTGACGCTGGTGCCCATCAGCGAGCTGAGCGTGTGCATGCGCAGCGCCGCGCCCGACAGGCCCAGCTGTTCCAGCGCGCCGCGGTTGGCGCCGACGATCTTGCCGTCGGGAGCCACCGCCAGGATGCCTTCCATCAGCGTGCCGATGAACTCGACGCGGCTGTGGAAGTGCAGCCGCATCACGTTGCGGTAGTCGTCGGACAGCCAGCCGTTTTCGATCATGCGCGCCGACATCTTCACCAGCGCCATCGTGTGCTGGTGGTAGCTGCGATGGTCACCCGATACGTCCAGCACACCCAGGATGTTGCCGCGCGGGTCAAGGATGGGGGCCGCCGAGCAGGTGAGGAACTGGTTGGCGTGCAGGTAGTGCTCGTCGGCATGCACGAGCGTGGGTGTTTCCTCCACCAGCGCCGTGCCGATGGCGTTGGTGCCCTTGGCGGTCTCGCTCCACACCGCGCCGGGTTTCAGCGCCACCTGGCTGGCGCGTTCCAGGAAGTCGTCGTCGCCGATGGAATGCACGATGACGCCGGTGGCGTCGGTCAGCACGACCATGCTCTGCGAGTTGACGATCTGCTCGTAGAGCATCTCCATCACCGGCGCCGCGTGGTCGAAGAGGCGCTGGTTGCGTTCGCGCGTGAGGGCGAAGTCGCTGCGGCCGATGGGGCTGTGGTCGGGCCGCTCGATGCGCGAGACGCCCAGGGCGGCGCAGCGTTCGTGCGACTGGACGATGGCCTCGATGTGTTCGCCGGGCAGCTTCAGCTCGCCGGCTATCGGACGCAGTGGCCGGGCCATGCCCGAGTGAGGCGCGCGCATCGTCTGTCTCCTTCAGGCCTCTGGCGGGCCGCGGCAGCCATTGTGGGGCTCGCGGCATTGCCGCCAGCCCCTGGCTGCGCCGAGACAAGCAGAAGCCGTGCCTAGGGCAGGCCGGCCACGCGCGCCACCAGGCCGCGGGCGCGGATGAGCCTCGGGTCGGCGTCGCCCGAATGGGTGCCCGGGCCGTCGCGCTGGCCGCCCACCAGCCAGTGGCCACCCTGGCGCAGCAGCGTGCGCAGCTGGTTCTGGCGCGGCCCGGCCGCGAAGGCCAGGCGCTGGCGCAGCGTGCCGTCGGCCGCCAGCTGCACGAGCAGCGGGGCGGCTTCTTCGCTGATGCTGGCGCCGGACGGGTTCTGCGTGTAGCCGGTGCTGCCGGCGGCCAGGTAGCCGCCGTCGGGCAGGGCCGCGATGTCAAACAGCACGTCGCCACGGTCGACGTCGATCACCCGCACCGCGCCGCCGCTGCCGTCGCCGGCCACGCGCGCCATCCAGGCGTTCCAGCCGCTGCCGTCGGGCCGCACTTCGCTGCGCACACGGCCCACCAGGGCAAAGCCGCCGGGCACCGCACGCAGGCCGTGCAGTTCGGCCAGCTGCGTGGTGTTCACCACCGTGCTGCCCAGGCGCGAGCCGTCCGGCGCGATGCGCGTGAACACCACGCCGAAGGTGGCCTCGATGGCGCCGCCGAAGTGCCAGCGGTGCGCTTCGAAGACGACGTTGCCGCCGGCACTGACCACCCCCACGCCCAGCACACCGGCGGCGTCGACGGCGACGCGGAACTGCACGTGGTTCTGGAGCTGCCCGAACACGTCGTGGCTGCCGCTGGTGAGGAAACGCCCGCCGATGCTGGCGCCCGGCTCCACCAGCGTGCGCCAGGCGCGCTGCCAGCCTTCGGGCGTGTGGTTGAGGCGGTAGGCGATGACGGCGTTGAGGCCCGTGCGCAGCACCAGCAGCAGGTCTTCACCCAGCGCTTCGACGCGCGCCGCGTCACGCGAGAACACGGGCTGCAGCGCGTTCGGGTCGGTGATGCCGCCGGCGTCGTAGAACGGGTCGAGCGCGGCAGCGGCGTCGACGAAGGCCTGGTCGCGGCGCAGGCTGCCGTCGCGCGCCAGGCGCCACAGCCGCACCTGGCGCTGGTTGGTCAGCACCACGCTGATGTCGCCCGAAGGGTGCAGCGCGAAGTCGACGATCGACCAGCCGTCGGCCTCTTCGACACGCCGCAGCGCACTGCCATCGACCGGCGTGATGACCAGTGTGCGGTGCGGGCCCCACTCGGCCAGGCTCACCAGGCGCTCGTCCAGCGCCACCACGCCGGCGCTGCTGCTGGCCAGCTTGACCACCGCGCGCTCGGGCGCCTCGCGCTCCAGGTGCAGGGGCGCCGCGGTTTCGCCGCCGCCGCCGCAGGCGCCCAGGGCCAGGGCGGCCCCGGCCAGCATCCATACACGTCGAGTCTGCATCGTCTGTCCTCCAGATGGACAGGCGAATCTAGGAAGCGCGGCGTGACCGCGGCGTGACCGGCTCAGGAATGGGCCCGCACTTCCTCGATCGTGGTCACGCCGGCCAGCACCTTCTCGATGCCGTCCTGGCGCAGCGTGCGCAGGCCTTCGCCCAGCGCCTGCTGCTGCAGCGCGTCGGCACGCTGGCCGGTCTGGATCATGTGGCGCAGCTCGCGGCTCACCATCATCAGCTCGTGGATCGCGGCGCGGCCGCGCAGGCCGCTGCCGCCGCAGTGTTCGCAGCCGGCTGCGTGGTAGTGCTGCAGGCGGCCGCCCTGGCCGAAACGTTCGCGCCAGCCGGTCAGCACGTCCGCTGCCGGCTGCGGCTCGGCCAGCGCCTGCATCGGGTGCAGCCAGTCCTGCAGCCACTCGTCTTCTTCCTCGGGCGTGGCGTCGCGTGAACTGCGGCAGTGGCCGCACAGGCGGCGCACCAGGCGCTGCGCCAGCACGCCCAGCAGGGCGTCGGCGAAGTTGAACGGGTCCATGCCCATGTCCAGCAGCCGCGTCACGGTCTCGGGCGCGCTGTTGGTGTGCAGGGTGCTCAGCATCAGGTGGCCGGTGAGGCTGGCTTCGATGGCCACCTGCGCGGTCTCGGCGTCGCGGATCTCGCCCACCATGATCACGTCCGGGTCGGCGCGCAGGAAGGCGCGCAGCGCCTTGGCGAAGGTCCAGTCGATGCGCGGGTTCACCTGCACCTGGCGCAGGCCGGGCTGGGTGATCTCCACCGGGTCTTCGGCGGTCCAGACCTTGCGCTCGGGCGTGTTGATGTGGGCCAGCAACGAGTGCAGCGTGGTGGTCTTGCCCGAACCGGTGGGGCCCACGCACAGCAGCATGCCGTAGGGGCGCGTGACGGTCGCCTTCACACGTTCCAGGTTGGGCGGCGACAGGCCCAGGCTTTCCAGCGGCAGCGGCTGCGTCGAGACCAGCAGGCGCAGCACCGCGTCTTCCAGGTTGTTCTGCGTGGGGATGGTGGCCAGGCGCAGTTCCAGCTTCACGCCCTGCATGAACTTGGCGAAGTTGATCTTGCCGTCCTGCGGCTTGCGGCGCTCGCTGATGTCCAGCTCGCACATGATCTTCAGCCGCGCGATCAAGGCGCTGCGGAAGTTCGGCGGCAGTTCCAGGTAGGGCCGCAGCAGGCCGTCGCGGCGGAAGCGGATGCGCACCTTCTCGCGGCCCGCCGGGCATTCGATGTGGATGTCGCTGACGCCCTGCTTGTGCGCTTCCAGGATCATCGAGTTGATCAGGCGCACCAGCGTGTTGTCGCTTTGCGCCAGCGGGCTGTCCTCGGGCTCGTGCATGTGCGCGTCGACACGCTCCATGGTGGCCAGCAGGCCGTGCGCGTTGTCGGCGTCGGCCTCGGGCGCCGGGCCGCTCTCGAGGCCGGGGCGCAGCAGCAGGAAGTCGGCCGCGCCCACCTTCTCGTAGGCCTTGTCCACCGCGGCGGCCAGGATGCCGGCGCGCGCCAGCACCGGCACGATCTTGCTTTGCGCGGCGAACTCGATCTCGTCCATGCGGGCGCGGTTGGACGGGTCTTCCACCGCCACCACCAGGCGCCCGGCGCGCTGCATCAGCGGCAGCGCCGGGATGCGCGAGGCCACGGCATAGGGCAGGCGCGACACGGCCTCGGCGTCGGCCGGGAACTGCAGCACGTCCACCAGCGGGTAGCCCATCTTGCGCGCCAGCGCGGTCTGCAGGTCGGCGCGCGAGACCATGCCGCGCTTGACCAGCAGTTCGCCCAGCGGCACGGTGCGGTCGGCACGCTGCTGCGCCAGGGCGTCTTCGAGCTGCGCTTCGCTGATGTAGCCCAGCGCCGTGAGTGCCTGGCCGATGCGCACCATCGGCATCTTGGCCTGGCGCTCGATGGCAGCGGCCAGCTCGCCCGCGGTGATGATCTGGCGCACCACCAGCATGTCGCCCAGGCGGCGTTCGCGCAGGCCTTCCTGCTCGGACAGCATCTGCTGGATCTGCTCGGGCGTGGCCGAGTGCTGCTGCACCAGCGCCTCGCCCAGCGGGATGCCGATCTGCGCCGCCACGTAGGCCGCGCGCGGCACGAACCAGCGCCGCACGGTGCCGGCGTCGTCCAGCGGCTCGAACAGGAACAGGCCGTAGGCCTCTTCCTGGCAGCCCAGCGTCTGGCCCTTCCAGGCCGGCGCGTTGCGCAGCTGCACGACAAAGGGCACCGGCGGCAGGTCGCTGCCGTCGAAGCGGCTGTCTTCGGGGCGCAGCGGCTCGGCCAGCTGCAGGCGGCGGAACTGGTCCAGCTTCAGCGGCAGCGGCTGGCGCGGCGCGTTCATGCGCAGCTGCAGGGTGCCGCGCACGGGGTCGAACTCGTTCAGCCAGCCGGCCACCGCATGGCCGTTCACGCCCTCCAGCGTGCAGGCCAGAGGCTTGGGGCTGGGCGCCGGCGCCGGGTAGCCGGGCAGCTCCGGCGTCGGCCAGGCGAAGCCGGCTGCCTCGAAGGGCAGCGCCGACAGCGGGGGCAGGGACAGGTCGGACATGGCCGGTTGTCGAGTTCTCGGGGGCCTGGCGGAAGGAGCGGCAGGCCGATCGTAGGCAACACGCGCCGCGGTGGTGCGTGGAAAAGCGGGGTGGGGGCCCTGCTGTTCGGGTACGCCAGCGCGGACCCTGCCCGGCGCCAGCCTGCCGGCGTGGAGGCCTGTGAAGGACCTTGAGCCGGATCAAGACCCGTGCAAGCCGCGGGCGCAGCATCGACGCCATGAACCGCAAGACCGCAAGCCTTGTGGCAGGGCCAAGGCTCCTCCTCCTCGTCGTGCTTGCGTGGCTGCTCGCCGCGTGCGGACCGGGTGACGACCCTGCACCGCCCGGTGTGCTGAACACCAGCATCACCGCACCCGTCGCCGGCACCGCAGGCCAGCCGCTGCGAGACCCGGTGGTGCTTCGGGTCGTCAAGGAAGACGGCGAGGCCGCGCCGGGGGTGGCGGTGCTGCTGTTCGCGCCGGACAGCGGGCGCGTCACGCCCCTGCGGCCCCAATGGACCGACGCTCTGGGCGAGGTCCGATTCACATGGACACTCGGCCCTGCAACCGGCGAACAGCGTGTGCTGGCGCTCGTGGCGGGCCAGACCGTGGTTCCGATCGTGTTGGAGAGCCTTTCAGGCCCCGTGCCCCATGCCATCCGGGTGGTGTCGGGCGACAACCAGACGGTTGCCATGAAGTGCCAGTCGCCCGACGTGGTGACCTTCGAGGTTACCGACGCAGACGGCGCACCGGCGCCGGGGGCCCCGGTTGTCTTCGGTGGCGGCGCGGTGGCCGAGCCCACCACTGCAATCACCGACGCCGAAGGCAGGGCTTCGGCCAGGTGGACCATGCCGGCTTCCATCGGCAACGTCCGGCTCGAAGCGAGCGTCTTTCCGGTTTCCGAAGCCGCCGTCGCACATGCACGATCGAGGCTTCGGGAGCCTCGCGTCGAGCTCGTCGCGGGTGAAGGCCAGGCCGCCGTTCAGCACCAGATGGTGGCGCAGGCGCTCGTGCTGCGCCTGGTGGACGAATGCGATGGAACCCCCTGGGCACGCCACCCGCTCGAATGGAGCAAGCCGATGCCCGTCAAGAGCCCGTCTCATCCGACCTACTTCACCGACAGCGCAGGTTATGCGGAATGGCGCGGGTACCTGCACGACGCCGGCAACGTCGGCGTGTCGGCGGCGATCCTGCTCAGCCACCAGTCGGCCCGTTTCACGGTCCACGTCGCGCCGGCAGGGCAGCGTTTCGACGGCGACTACGTGCTGGACTTGAGGCACCCGGTCTACCAGGATCTGACGCTGCGGAGGTTCACCTTCGGCGTCCGCGACAGTGTGATCGTGCCGACTGGCGGCGATCCCGTTGCTTCGGCGTCGCTGCTGGAGTCCGATGGCACCTTCCGCCTGATCTCCACCACGGGCTTCTATCTGGAAGGCCGACTCTTCTTCTCGGGCAGCGCCGTCCTCGGCGGTGGCGACTACGGCATCGGCCGCCCGCCGGACCAGGGCGTGCCCGGGGTCAGCCGGGCCGACTGGAGCGCCGCCCGCTTCTAGTGCCGAGCGCCGGCGCCGCGCCGCGTTCAGACGTAGTCGATGACGGTCTTCGGGAACCCGCCGCGCGCCTGGGTCACCAGTTCCAGCTTGTTCTTCGCGCACTTCGGGCAGGTGATGGCCGGGTATTCCTCCTGGCTGCCCAGGCCCACCGCCTGATCCACCGGCTTGACCTTGACTTCGCGCGTCTTCACCGTCTGGCTCGGGAACAGCAAGGTGAACTCCTGCTTGCAGCTCAGGGTGGGGCACCGCATCCAGGCGCGTCGCGCGTCCTTGGTGACGTCGCGCGGGGCGGCCTTGCTCGGCGCCTCTTCGTCGGCCGAGTGATAGACGACGAACTGGGTGGCCCCGGGCACGAACAGCAGCAGGAAGGTGGCCTGGTCCGACAGCCGGGTGCGGCTGGTGCGGATCATCTGGTAGTCGACCATCGGCCGCACCACGATGGTCGACTCCAGCCTGTCGGCCAGGCCGAGCATCGACTTGGCGCAGCGTGCGCAGGGGCACAGGCCGGCGTCGATCAGGTAGATGATCTTCAGGTACCCGAAACAGGCCGAACCGCGCGGGCTGGCGACGTTCTGCTTGTTCACGCCTTCGGGCACGGCCCACAGACTGTTCTCGCCGCAGGTGCGGCCGGAGCGGCTGCCGCCGGGTATGAACTCGGTGCGCCGCAGCCGCTGCCTGCCGTCGGCGCTGACGCAGGTGAGGTTCCAGTTCACGTCCTCCTCGCCCAGGTTGCTGCGGTCGGGCTTGAACGCGCCGATCGCCGTCAGCACCGCGGCGGGCAGATCACCCGGTTCCTGCGTGGCGGTGTAGGTGGCTTCCTCGCCTTTCGAATTGAAGGTGTTCCACCACGTGGTGTCTAGCAGCTTGGGCGTGAATTTCGGGGTGTCGGGTTGATCCATGCAAGCTCCTGGGCGCCTTCAGGCGCGGGGTCTGGGCCACCACCGGTAGCACACCTGGCGGGGCGTGCCGGCACGCTGGACCGCCAGGCCGACTTCGACGAAGCCGGACGAAACGAGGATGCGTCGCGATGCCGGGTTCTCGCGCTGCACGCGGGCCGTCAGCGGCTGCGCGGCCCAGGCCGGCTGCGCCAGCAGTGCGGTGACGATGGCGCGGCCGTGGCCCTGGCCCCAGCGCTGCGGGCAGACGAAGAACGACAGTTCGCCGGCCCGCACGGCGAGTGCCCCCAGCACATCGCCGCCAGCCGCGTCGTGCGCGGCCCAGCGGCGGCCGTCGGGGCGCCGGGTACCCAGCCACAAGGCGCAGGCGCGGTCGTGCGGGGTGTCGGCGCATCCACCGAACAGGGCCGTGCGCAGGGGCCGATCAGCCAGCATCGCGGCGAGCGCCGCGCGCACCGCGGGTGGCGATTCGGCTATGGGCACGAGCTGCAGCATGAGCGGGGTTCGGCGGGGTGAGCGGCACCGGGAGTGGGTATCAAGCGTCGCGCCGGCCGTGCGGACTGTCAGTGCAGTTTGTCGCATCGCAGGAAGGGAGGATTGCCATCCGGCGTGTGCGACCATGCCTGCGTGAACGGTCCGCCCACCCTCCGCCGTGCGGTCTGCGCGCGCTGCCTGCGCCCGCAGGCCACCTGCCTGTGCGCGCTGGTGTGGCCCACCGCCCACCGCACCGAGGTGCTGGTGCTGCAACACCCCCAGGAGCAGCGCCAGGCGAAGAACAGCGTGGCGCTGCTGCGTCTGTCGCTGGCGCACTGCGAGGTGCTGGTGGGCGAGCGCTTCGAACCCGCGGCACTGGAGGCCCTGTTGTGGCGCCCCGGGCGGGAGACCCGCTTGCTGTACCCGGACGTGCCTGCCGCGCCTGCGCCACCGGCCCCGGGAACGAAGGCGGGTACTGCCTTGCGGCTGGTGGTCCTGGACGCAACCTGGCGCAAGAGTCTGCGCATGCTGCTCGAGCATCCGGCGCTGGCCGCGCTGCCGCGCATGTCGCTGAACGCGCCGGAGGCCACCCGCTACCGGGCGATACGCGCGGCGCGGCGAGCCGACCAGGTCTCGACGCTGGAAGCCACCGTGCAGGCCTTGGCGATCCTGGAAGGGCCGTCCTTCGACGGCAGGCCGCTGCTCGATGCCTTTGGCCGCTTTGTCGCTGGCGTGGCGGCCCGGCGGCGGCCGCAGGCGTGCCCGGGGCCGGGTTAGCACTCGACCCGGCCTGCGTGCAGCGCGTGCCCAGCCTGCCGGCTCTTCCCGACGGTTCGGCCGAGCGTGAACTGAGAGGGTGGGTGCACCGGGCGCCGGGCTGACTGCCCCGCCACCTTCGCTCAAGGGATATCGTCGAACCGGACGAGCCCACACACTTGCCGTTTCAAGCCGCGCGATCCCAGCCCCGCACGGCCTTGGAGCACGCCCCAGGAGACCCGCATGCCGCGTACGCCGATCAAGCTCGTCTACGCGCCGGACGTCAGCACCTTGTACGAACCGCAGGTGCGGCAGCAGCTTGCGCAGTGGGGCATGTCGCCTGCGGGCGTGCAGCAGATCTCGCGAGGCCAGATGCCCACCGATGCGCGCGACCGCCAGATCGTTGCCGCCATCGTCGCGCAAGCCGCGAAGACTTGACCCCTGCCGCGCCCGACCGCCACGAGACGCTGGCCCAGGCCTGGGTGCTGCTTCAACTTGGCCTGCACGAGCAGGCCGCGCGCCTGGCCGGGCACTTGTTCGCATCGGCCTGGGGCGCCGGTCCGCGGCCGGGTGACGGCTGTGCACTGTGGGTCGGCGCGGTGGACATCCTGCATGCGGCCGGGCAGGGCGTCGCCGCGCGGGCCCACATCCGCGACCGCGTGGGCGACGCCAGCGCCGGCGCTGAACTGGCGGGCGAGTGGGGCACCTGGCTGCTGGTTCACGACGCCGACGACGCCTTGGCGGCCCAGTGCCTGCAAGTCGCCGCCGACGCGCAGCCCGACAGCTACGAGCTGTTGGCCTGGTTGACGCTGGCGCTGGCGCGCCAGGGTAGCGCCGAGCCGGCCTGGCCGCGCTGGCAGGCCCTTTTCGGCCGCCTGGGCGACAGCGCCAGCGCGCGCGAACACGGCGCCCGCGTCTGGGCCTGGCTGCGTCGGCGCGATCTGGCCCGGCAATGCCTGCAAGGCATCGCGACCCCGGCCGAACCGTCCGGCAGCGCCGACGACATGCTGCGCCATGCTCGCCTGCGGCACCTGTGGCGGGCCTTGCGCGACGAAGCGCCCGAACCCGGACCGGCGCCCGACTTGCTGCGCGAAGAGTTCAACCGGGCCGCGGCCCACTACGACACCCACCTGCAAGCGCTGGACAATCGCGGGCCGCAACTGCTGCGGCAAGCGCTGCGGCGATGCGGCATCCAACCCGGCGCCGCACTCACGGTGCTGGACGCCGGTTGCGGCACCGGCCTGTGCGGTGACGTGCTGCGGCCGGTGGCGGCACGCCTGAAGGGCCTGGACCTCTCGCCCGCCATGCTCGACCAGGCCCGCACCCGCGGGCTCTACGACGCCTTGCACGAGGAGGATCTGTGCCAGGCCGCCGCGCCCCGCGGTTTCAGCGCCGACCTGGTCGTCTGCTGGGATGTGCTGGTCTACTTCGGCGACCTGGGGCCGCCGCTGGCGGCGCTGGCGGGCCGGCTTGCGCCCGGTGGGCGCCTGCTGGCGCTGGTGGAGGCCGCCGACAGCGGGCGCGTGTGTGGCGTCGGCGGGCGCCATGCCCATGGCCAGGACCACCTGTTGCAGGCCCTGGCCGCCGCCGGGCTGCAAGCCTTGTGGCTGGAGACCGTACCCCAACTGCGCCGCGAGTTCGGCTCGCCCGTGGCCTGCCACGTGGTCGCAGCCACGAGCTAGCGATGACCGTGCGCGTGTCGACGGTGCCGGGGGATCCACCCGAAGCGCCCCCGAGCTGCTGCGGCGCGCGCTTCACTCAGGCTCGATGCCGGCGGCCTTGGCCGGTATCGAGCCGATGGGCCCGGTTCGTTCGCGCCAGTCCAAGCGCTGAGCCCGTGGTTCGAACGCCTTGCTTGCATCAGCGCTCCTGAGTCACCCGCCCCTGTGCAGTGAGAGCGCTGGTCACCGCAACAGGCCAGCCGGCACGCTCGTCGCAGCCGCCGCCTGACCCGCGCAGCTTGAACGGGCTTGGCCGCCGGGCTTGGTGCCCGAGCGGTCTGCAGCCGCTCCAGGCAGCTTGTCGCAAACCTCCAAGACCGCGGCGGCCTGTGTCGTCAGAGTGCGCCGCGTCACTTGCTGATGCCCCCCGACATTCAATGCGCACGACGAAGCGGCCGGACCGGCCGGCACTTCCGTGACTCGGACGAACATCTCCATTGCCGTCATCGGTGGTGGCATGGGTGGCCTCACCGCGGCACTGGCCTTGCTGCAGGCCGGTTTCGACGTGCAGGTCTTCGAGCAAGCCGACGCAGTGAGCGAGATCGGCGCAGGCGTGCAGATCAGCCCGAATGCGTCGCGGGTGCTGCATGGGCTCGGCCTCGAGAACCCATTGGCCAGGACCGGCGTCAAACCCCTGGCCTGGCACCAGCGCCGCTGGAACGACGGTCAGACCCTGCTTCGGACCCCGCTTGCGCTCGCGATGGAGGCGCACTTCGGCTTCCCGCACTATCAGATGCACCGAGCCGACGTGGTCGATGCCCTGGCCGCCGCGCTTCCTGCCGGGCGCCTTCACACAGGACATCGATTCGCCGGCCTGGTCGACCACGGCGATCGTGTCGAAGCGCGCTTCGAGAACGGCAAGCGCTTCGAGGCCCATGCGCTCATTGGCGCGGACGGCATCCACTCCGCGGTGCGCCGCGAGCTGTTCGGCCCCGAGCAAGCCCGCTACACCGGCTGCGTGGCCTACCGCGGCCTGGTGCCCGCCGAACGCTTGGCGCAGCTCCAACTCGAGGTGACTGCGCAGGTATGGATGGGACCGGGCCAGCACTTCGTCCACTACTTCGTGCGCAACCGGGAGCTCGTCAACTTCGTCGCCGTGGTCGAGCAGTCCGAATGGGCGCCCGAGTCCTGGACCACGCGCGCTGATGGGGCCGAAGCGTCCGCCGCGTTCGCCGCATGGCACCCGCAGGTCCGCACCATCCTGGCCGCGGTCGACCAGACCTACAAGTGGGCGCTGTTCGATCGCCAGCCCATGCCGCAATGGAGCGCCGGGCGCGTGACGCTGCTGGGCGATGCCTGCCACGCGATGCTGCCGTTCATGGCGCAGGGCGCGGCTCAGGCCATCGAGGATGCGGGGACCCTGGCGGCCTGCCTGAGGCCCCGCGACGCACACGGGCTGCCCGCCGCCTTGCGGCGCTACGAGACGCTGCGCCTGGCGCGCACCACGAGGATCCAGGCACTGTCGTCCGCCAACAAGGCGCGATTTCATCTGCCCGACGGCGAGGCGCAGCGCGAGCGCGACGCGCAGATGCAGCAAGGCAGCACCGACTGGTCGCTCCAGGCCGTGGCCTGGCTCTACGGCCACGACGCCGGGTCGACGGCGGCATCACCGCTCTGACGGGCCCGAGCTCGGCGTCACGCGCGCAACGCACGGCGGCAGCTTTGTCGCAGGCGTCCAAGACGGCCCGAGCGCGATCGCACACATTCGCGCATCCCTTCTTGCTCCGAGGTGCAGCAGCATGGTGATCCGTCAACTCCTTCAAGCCCTGCGCCGCCAGCTGGCGCCGGCCGCGCTCGCGGCGGGCGCCTTGGCGGCATCGGCGCAGCCGGCCGCACCAGCGGCCGACCATGAGGCCCAGCTTGCCGGTTTTCGGCCCGCGCCCATCGCCTGGTCGCCATGCCCTGAGCTGCCCTCGCTCGAATGCGGCGTGTTGCGCCTGCCGCAGGACTACCGCCAACCGCACGGGCGCAGCTTCGGCATGTCGGTGGTGCGCGCCAAGGCCAGCGACCCCGCCCGGCGCGTGGGCGTGCTGTTCACGAACCCGGGCGGGCCGGGTTACTCCGGCGTCGACTTCATCATGGGCGGCGTTGCGTTCAATGCGCCCCTCGTCGCCCGCTTGCGCGAGCGTTTCGACCTCATCGGCTTCGACCCGCGCGGCGTGCAGCGCAGCGACGCGGTGCGCTGCAGGATCGACTTCGGTCCACCTCCGGCCGACGCCGGCGATGCCGCGCTGGGCGCGTACTTCGACGAGGTCGGCCGCCGCTACGCCGCAGCGTGCCGCCAGCAAAGCGGCAACTTCGCGTTCACGCTGAGCGCGAACAACGTCGCCCGCGACATGGAGATGCTGCGCCGCTCCTTGGGCGAGGGCCAGATCAGCTACGCCGGGCAGTCTTTCGGCACCCAGCTCGGCGCCGTGTATGCATCGATGTTCCCGAAGCGCGTCCGTGCGATGGTGCTCGACGCCGGCGTGGCGCCGGCCACCGGCGGCGACTCGCTGCTCGACTTCTGGACCGAGCACACCGCCGGGTTCGACTTCGCGTTCACGCGCCTGGACCAGCTGTGCCAACAGGACAGCCGCTGCCCGCTGCAGGCCAAGGGTGTCAAGGCTGCATTCGACGAGCTGGTCGCGCGCCTCAGGGCAAGGCCGGTTCCAATGGGCAAGGACCTGCTGACGCCCATCGAGCTCAACGCGGTGATCGGCGGCGCCCTGTACACCGAAGCGGCTTGGCCCGCGATCGTCGCCTCGCTGAAGGCCGCTCTCGACCAGGACTACGCGCCGCTGCTGGCGCTGAACGCCGGCGCGGGGCAAAGCGACGGCCTGCAGGCGCTGACGCCGACGATGTGCGGCACCTACGCCTCGCGGGGACGCGCTGAACGAACGCTGCCCACCGATGCCACGTTCACGGCCGCCTTTCCGCGCTTCTACGGCCGTACCGTGCAGAACCTGCCCAGCGAGCGCTTCGGCATCGCTTTCGCGATGGCGCTGTGCAGCGACTGGCCGGCCGCCGAAGAGACCGTGATCCTGGACCTGCACGACAAGCTTGCCGTGCCGCCGCTGGTCATCGCCGGCGACTTCGACAACGCCACGCCGTCGGC
This sequence comes from uncultured Rubrivivax sp., assembly GCA_964423075.1. Classification (GTDB taxonomy): domain Bacteria; phylum Pseudomonadota; class Gammaproteobacteria; order Burkholderiales; family Burkholderiaceae_C; genus Rubrivivax. The sequence goes on from CAYREA010000064.1 coordinate 20,624, forward strand.
CTGGTCGCGCCAGCTCGCCAGCGCGCTCGGCTCGCCGCGCTCGGTGCTGCGCTACCGCGGCGGCGGGCACACCGTGGCCACAAGCGGCCTAAAGTGCACCGACGACGCGATCGTGGCCTACCTCAGTGAACAGCAGCTGCCGGCCGAAGGCAGCTCTTGCCCCGCTCGACCCCTGGTCTTCACGCCCAGGGCCATCGCGCCGGCAGCCCGTTCGTTCGCACCGAAGCGGCCCGGTCTGTGATGCAGCCGGCCCGCGCTCCCGCGGCCTTCGTCGTCCTGCTGCTGCTCGCCGGGCTGCTCGGCGGCAGCGTGATCGCGGCTCGCATCACCCTCGATCACGGCACAAGCGTGCCGACGGCCGTGGCGGTGCGCAGCTTCGCCACCGCCACCGTGGTGGGCGCACTGTGTGTCTGGTGCCGCGTGTCCGCCAGGGTCACGACGCGGCAGGGCGGCACGCTCGCCGGCATCGGCGCGCTGCTGGCTGTGCAGAGCCTGTGCCTTTGCAGCGCCGTCAGGCAGATCCCGGTCGGGCGCGCCGTGCTCGCTTTCAATACCTACCCGTTGTGGATCGCGCTGGCGGCCCGGCTGCCGCTCACGCTGGGTCTGGGCACCGCCGTTGCGGCATCGTGGTTGTACGCGCTGGCGTTGGTGCTGACGCAGCATGAAGTGGCCGCGCTGGATGGGCGCTTGCGCAGCGCCGCCACGCTGTCGGTCGCTGGGCGTCATGAGCCTGCTGTAACGCCTTTTCCGCCTATCCCCTGGACACAGTCCCGGCCGCGCTGAGCGCCCGCCTGCGCGACGGCGACATCGGCATCGGCGAGCTCAGCCGTACCGGGACCTGCTGGAGCGGGCAATATCGGCCTGCGCGGCCTTCGTCACGGCCCGTCGAGCCGGGCCCAGCTCTTGGGCCCGACGATGCCGTCGGGCACCAGGCCCTGGCCACGTTGCCACTCGCGCACGGCCGCTTCGGTGGCGGCGCCGAACAGGCCGTCGGCGGGCACCAGACCCAGCGCCTGCTGCAGTTGCTTCACCAGCGGGCCGGCGCTGCCGCGGCGCACCGTGGCGCGCGGGGCGCCGCCGCCGGCGGGCGCGGCGGGTTCCACCGCCGGTATGGGCTGCGGCAAGGGCGCGATGCCGGCCAGGATGTCGGACACCTCGCGCCGGAAGCCCACCATGTCGAACAGCGGGTCGGGCTTGCGGCCGGCGGGCAGCGCGAATTCCTTGTGGCCGATGCACCAGGGCACGTCGCGGCCGCTGTGGCGCAGCAGCTCGGCGCAGCCGCGGCGCAGTGCGTCCATCTGCACCGCGGGCCAGGGCAGGTCGTCGGCGCGGCCGGTGTTCTCGCACTCGATGCCGATGAAGCTGCTGTTGCCCGTGCTCACGCCTTTCCAGACGCCCACGCCGGCGTGGTTGGCGCGACCGGCGGCCACGATGTACCAGGTGCCGTCGCGGCCCAGGCCCAGGTTGCACAGCGGGCCCGGCAGGTCGGAGCGGCCGTTGACCAGGGTCTTCAGGCTGGGCATGTTGCCGGTGCGCGGGCCCACCGTGTGGTGGATCATCACGCCCAGCACCTGGCCCATCTCGGCGCGGCCGCGGTGGGCCCAGCCTTCCACCTCGGCCACCTTCAGGCCGGTGGCTTCCAGCACGGCGGGCATCCAGGTCAGCGCAAACGCCATGTCAGCCTCCCGTGCCCGTTGCGGGCGCTGCCACACCGCCGCGGGCGGGCGGCAGCTCGGCGTCGGCGGTGGTGTCGGTGATGGGCACGTCGCACCCGTCGACATGCGCTTCGGCATCGCTGGGGGGTGGCGGCGCCGGCGCGGGCGCGTTCTTCGCCTTGTCTGCATCGGCCTTGTCCTTGCCTGCCGCCTCGGCCATGCCGCGGGTGGCGAAGTAGAAGCTGGTCACCGAGGTCATCAGCGTGCCCACCAGCACCAGCAGCTGCTTGGCCAGGTCGCTGGCGCCCGTGGCCGGCTCGGCGCCCTGCATGCGCAGGTCAAAACGCTGGTCGGCGTCGGCGCAGCTGCCGCCGCTGGGCACCGAGGCGGCGCAGGCCGCGGGCACGGACTCGATCACGCGCTGCGGCATCTTGGCCACCATCTCGTCGCGCTGCACCTTGTTCATGCCCTGCAGCAGGTAGCTCGACCCCAGCATCGACTGGAACAGCATGATCGCGATGATCGCGAACAGCACGATCAGCGCCAGCGCGATGGCCGCGCGGATCGAGCCCGACGGCAGGGCCAGGGCCTCGCTCGGGTCGGTCAGGTTCAGGCTCTGGTACAGCATGGCCACCAGGGCCAGGGTGCCGAAGAGGATGATGATGCCGAAGATGGCCAGCAGCGGCAGGCCCACCAGGCGCATGTTGTCGAACCAGCGGAAGGCCAGGCCCAGCATCAGCATCGCCGCCGGCACCACCACGAGCGCCAGGCCAACCCCCAGGCCGCCGCTGCCGAAGGTCTGGCTCATCCAGTTGTCGGGCGATGGCGCAGCGGCGCTCCGGGATTTGTCGGCTTTGGGCATGGTGCACTCCGTTGGGTCGCCCCAGTGCACACCAGGGCGAGCGGCGCGACCTTGTCACAGCCACCCAGCAAAGGCATCAGCCGGCTTGATGAAGCCCGCGCAGGCCGGCCGCCCCTCAGCCGCGCATCTGCTGCGGCAGGAAGGTGACGATCTGCGGCACGAACCAGATCAAAGCCACGGCGCCGATCATCAGGAAGAAGAAGGGCAGCGTGACCTTGGCGATCCAGCCGATCTCGCGCC
>CAYREA010000065.1:0-22955 GCA_964423075.1 uncultured Rubrivivax sp.
GACTGCGACGCCGACGTGGTGCTGCTTTCCGTCACCCAGCACGGGCATGATCCCTCGATTGCGTGCCACACCGGCCGCCACAGCTGCTTCTTCCAGAGCCTGCAGGCCGGGCAGTGGCAGGCCGTGGAGCCGGTGCTGAAAGACCCGGAAAGCATCTACCGATGAGTGGCGACCGCACCCTGGAACGCCTGGCCGCCGTCATCGAGAGCCGGCGCGCCGGCGACCCCGACAAGAGTTACGTCGCGCGCCTGTTTGCCAAGGGCACCGACGCCATCCTGAAGAAGGTGGGCGAAGAAGCAACAGAAGTGGTCATGGCGGCCAAGGACGGCGATGCCGAGCGCATCGTCGGCGAAGTGGCCGACCTGTGGTTCCACACCATGGTCGCGCTGGCACATTTCGGGCTCGGGCCCGCCGATGTGCTGGCCGAACTGGAGCGGCGCGAAGGCCTTTCGGGGCTGGAAGAGTTTGCGCTGCGCAAGGCTCATCAACGCGAGCAGGAGGGCTCATGAACGACATCACCCAGAACCCGGGCGGCGACAGCGCGCAAGTGCAGAACCTGCGCACGCTGACCATGGTCATCTACGTGCTCTACGCCGTGTCGGCGCTGGTGGGCATCACCGCCATCGCGGCCATCATCATCAACTACATCAAGCGCGACGAAACCCGCGGCACCATCTACGAAAGCCACTTCAACTGGCAGATCCGCACCTTCTGGTGGGGTCTGCTGTGGAGCGTGGTGGGCGTGGCCACGATCTGGGTGCTGGGCCTGGGCTTCGTGGTGTTGGCCGCCAACGCGATCTGGCTCATCTACCGCGTGGTGCGCGGTTTCCTGAACTGGAACGACAACAAGGCCATGCCCGTATGAGTGGGGAAGCCAGCTGCGTCTTCTGCAAGATCGTCGCCGGCCAGATCCCGGCGAAGAAGGCCTACGAGGACGAGGAACTCCTGGCCTTCCACGACATCAACCCCTGGGCGCCGGTGCATGTGCTGGTGATCCCCAAGCAGCACATCGCGACCCTGGCCGACGTGGACGCCGGGCACGAAGCGCTGCTGGGGCGCATGCTGGGCCTGGCGCCGCGGCTGATGAAACAGCTGGGTGTGGACAACGGCTTTCGCACCGTGGTCAATACAGGGCGTGACGGCGGGCAGGAGGTCTACCACCTGCACATGCACGTGATGGGCGGCCCGAGGCCCTGGGCCAAGGGATGACATTCACGGCGGCCTCGTAGAATCATCGGTTCCGCTTTCGTAGGAGACAGGTCATGGGTGGTTTCAGCATTTGGCATTGGCTGATCGTGTTGCTGGTGGTCGTGGTCATCTTCGGCACCAAGAAATTGCGCAACATCGGCTCCGACCTGGGCAGCGCCGTCAAGGGCTTCAAGGACGGCATCAAGGGCGGCACCGAAGGTGAAGCCGATGCCGCCGCGCCGGTACCGCCGTCGCAACAGGTCACGGCCACGGCGAAGCGGGCCGACAACAACACCGTCGACGTCGAGGCCAAGACGAAGGGCTGAAGCCCCGCGTCACACCCGCATGATCGATTTCGGCCTCGACAAGATCGCCCTCATCGGCGCCGTGGCGCTGGTGGTGATCGGCCCGGAGAAGCTGCCGCGCGTGGCACGCACCGTGGGTGCGCTGTTCGGCAAGGCGCAGCGCTACGTGGCCGACGTGAAGGCCGAGGTGAACCGCTCGATCGAGCTCGAAGAGCTCAAGAAGATGAAAACCCAGTTCGAGGACGCCGCGCGCAACGTCGAGGACACGGTGCGCAGCGAGGTGCAGAGCGCCAGCGCCGCCTTCGACAACAGCTGGAACAGCAGCGACGGCAACAGCATCGGCCATGACACCGGCAGCACGACCGGCGACCTGTCGACCCCGGTGCCGAGCTACCGCCACCCGAAGAAGAACTGGCGGCTGAAGCGTGGTGCCATGCCGCAGTGGTACAAGCAGCGCGCCGGCATCCGCACCAAGGCGCTGTCGGGCGCGGCGCGCGTGGCGCGCTTCCGGCCGCCCGGCGCCAGAGTCGGTTGATGAGCGGCGGCACCGACAAGCCCGACGAACTCGCCGGCACCGAAGCCCCGTTCGTCTCGCACCTGGTCGAACTGCGCGACCGGCTGATCCGGGCGCTGATCGCGGTCGGTTTCGTCTTCGGCGTGTTGTGCCTGTGGCCCGGGCCGGCCGCCCTGTACGACCTGCTGGCCGCGCCGATGATCTCGCACCTGCCCAAGGACACGCGCTTCATCGCCACCGACGTGATCTCACCCGTGCTGGTGCCGCTGAAGATCACGCTGATGGCGGCCTTCATGGTGGCCCTGCCCTACGTGCTCTACCAAGTGTGGGCCTTCGTCGCGCCGGGCCTGTATTCGCACGAGAAGCGCATGGTGCTGCCGCTGGTGATCAGCAGCACCCTGCTCTTCATCGCGGGCGTGGCCTTCTGCTACTTCCTGGTGATACCGGGTATGAGCAAGTTCATCCAGGCCTTCGCGCCGAGTGCCATCACGGCCGCACCTGACATCGAGAAGTACTTCGGCTTCGTGCTGACGCTGTTCCTGGTGTTCGGCATCGCCTTCGAGGTGCCCATCGCCGTCATCGTGCTGGCGCGCATGGGCATCGTCAGCATCGAGCAATTGCGCAAGTGGCGCGGCTACTTCATCGTCGGCAGCTTCATCGTCGCGGCCGTGGTCACGCCACCCGACGTGATCTCGCAGCTGGCACTGGCGATACCCATGTGCATCCTGTACGAGCTGGGCATCATCGCGGCGCAGATGCTCATCAAGAACAGCAAGGCGCCCGACGAGACCGAGGAAGCGGCCGACAAGGCGGTCTGAGCGTCGCAGGACGCTCAGCGGGTCATCACTTGACCCAGGTATTCAGCTGGATGATCGGCATCAGGACCGCCAGCATGATCAGCATGACGACGCCGCCCATCGTGACGATGAGCAGCGGCTCCAGGATCGTCGCCGCCCCCATCGCCCGGCGCTGCACCTCGGCCGACATCTGCGTCGACGCACGCAGCAGCATCTGCGGCAGCTGGCCGGTCTGCTCGCCCAGCCGCGCGAACATGGCCAGCAGGCCCGGGAAACGCTTCTTGCCCGCCAGCGCGCTGGCCAGCGGCGCACCTTCGCGCACCTGCACCAGGGCATCGAGCGCATCGGCGCGCATGGCCCGGTTGCCCAGGGTTTCGGCTGCGGCCTGCAGCGCTTTCAGGATGGGCACGCCGGCGCCCGCCAGCATGGCCAGCGTGCCGCCGAAGCGCGCCGCGTTGTAACCACGCGCCAGCCGGCCCAGCAGCGGCAGGCGCAGCACGGCCGCATCGGTGCGCTCGCGGAAAGCCTCGTTGCGGCGCGCCATCGTCAGGCCCGCAAAACCGGCCACCACCAGCAGCGCCACCGCCCAGCCCCACTGGCGCACGAAGCTGCTGATGGCCAGCAGCATCACCGTCAAGAGCGGCAGCGCGCGCTTGGAACTGGCGAACACGCCCGCCACCTGCGGGACCACGAAGGTGACCAGCACGATGACGATGATGAAGGCCACCAGCGACACGACGGCCGGGTACAGCATCGCCCCCAGCACCTTGGTGCGCAGGGCCTGGCGCTGCTCCAGGTCGTCGGCCAGGCGTTCCAGCACCGCGCCCAAGGCGCCACTCTGCTCGCCGGCGCCGACCACGGCGCGGTAGACATCGTCGAACTCGCGCGGCGCCGTGCCCAGGGCGCGTGCGAAGGAACTGCCGGCGTTGACCTCGCTCTTCAGGTGCGCCACCAGCTCGTGCTGGCGCTGGTTCTCGGCTTCGTCGGCCAGCGCGGTGAGCGCACGTTCCAGCGGCAGGCCCGAGCCCACCAGGCCGGCCAGCTGGCGCGTCCACACCGCCAGGCCCATGGTCGAGAACACGCGCCGGGTGAAGCGGGCGGCCGTGCTTTCGGCTGCCGCCATCGTCACCGGTGTGACGGCCAGCGGCACCATCTCGCGGCTGCGCAGCTGCGCACGCGCCGACTTGCTGTTGTCGGCCTCCAGCAGGCCGCTGTGCGACTTGCCGGCGGCGTCGAGCGCCTCGAAGCGGTAGGCGGGCATGGTGGTTCTAGTCGCGCGTCACGCGGATGACTTCCTCGAGCGAAGTGACGCCGTCGCGCACCAAGCGCTCGCCGTCCTCTCGCATCGACTTCAGCCCAGCGCTGCGCGCCGCAGCCACCAGTTCCTGCTCGGGCGAACGGTTGTGCACGAGCTGCTGCACGTGGCTGTCCACCCGCATCAGCTCGTAGACGCCGGTGCGGCCCTTGTAGCCGGTGTGGCTGCACTTCTCGCAGCCCACCGGGTGCCAGTGGCCGTCGTCACCCTGGCGCTTGCAATGCGGGCAGAGCTTGCGCACCAGGCGCTGCGCCAGCACACCCAGCAGGCTGCTGGACAGCAGGAAAGGCTCCACCCCCATGTCGATGAGGCGCGTGACGCTGGACGGCGCGTCGTTGGTGTGCACCGTGGCCAGCACCAGGTGGCCGGTGAGGCTGGCCTGGATGGCGATGCTGGCGGTTTCGTAGTCGCGGATCTCGCCGATCATGATGACGTCCGGGTCCTGGCGCAGGATGGCGCGCAGCGACTTGGCGAACGTCAGGTCGATCTTCGGGTTCACCTGCGTCTGGCCGATGCCCGGCAGCTCGTACTCCACCGGGTCTTCCACCGTCAGCACGTTGGTGGTGGCGGTGTCCACGCGGCCCAGGCTCGCGTAGAGCGTGGTGGTCTTGCCCGAGCCCGTGGGGCCGGTGACGAGCACGATGCCGTGCGGCTGCTGGATCAGGCGCGCAAAGCTGGCAAGCACTTCGCCGTCCATGCCCAGGCCTTCCAGCGTGAAGCGGCTCTCGGTCTTGTCGAGCAGACGCAGCACCGCCCGTTCGCCGTGCGACGAAGGCAGGGTCGACACGCGCACGTCGATGGCGCGCCCGCCGATGCGCAAGGAGATGCGGCCGTCCTGCGGCAGCCGCTTCTCGGCGATGTCGAGCTCGGCCATGATCTTCAGCCGGCTGATCAGCGCCGCGTGCAGCGCCTTGTTGGGCTGCACCACCTCACGCAGCGTGCCGTCGACGCGGAAGCGCACGCTGGAACTGCGCTCGTAGGGCTCGATGTGGATGTCGCTGGCGCCGTCCTTCGCGGCCTGCGTCAGCAGCGCGTTGAGCATGCGGATGATGGGCGCGTCGTCGGCGGCTTCGAGCAGGTCTTCCACCGCCGGCAGGTCCTGCATCATGCGGCTCAGATCCACGCCGCTTTCCACCTCGCCGATCACCGCCGCCGCGCTGCTTTCGCCGCCGGCATAGGCCGCGGCGATGCGCTGGCCCAGCGTGGCCGTGGCCTCGCGTTCGAAACGCGCCACGTCGAAGAGGCGCGTCACCTCGGCCAGCGCCGAGGGCGAGGTGGTCTCGCCCGCCCACAGCATCAGGTGCTCGCCGTCGTCTTCCAGCAGCAGCGTGTGCGCCTTCGCAAAGGCGTAGGGCAGCGGGTGTCGCATCGCCATGCCGCGCCGTCCCTCAGGGTGCCTTGGCGGGCGCGGGGGCTGGCGCCGATGCAGCGCCGGCCGGCGGCGGCGTCAGCGGTTCGCGCCGCGACGGGTTCTCCGGCAGCACCGGCGACTCGTTGATCGGCATCATCACGCTGGGCGCCGGCTGCGAGTTCTGCTGCAGGCCGCGGATCTGGTCGTAGCGGTCGGCCGAGAAGCGGCGCGCGCTCTCGGCGTCGCGCAGCACGATGGGGCGCAGGAACACCATCAGGTTGGTGCGCTTGCGCTCGCGGCTCTCGCTGCGGAACAGAGCACCGATGAAAGGGATGTCGCCCAGCAGCGGCACCTTGCTCTTGTTGGTGGTGAAGGTGTCCTGGATCAGGCCGCCCAGCACCAGGATCTGGCCATCGTCCACCGTCACCGTGCCCTCGATCGAACGCTTCGTCGTCGACGGGCCCGCATTGCTGGTGCCGGCCGCGGTGCCGGCCTGCACGGCGCTCTGCTCCTGGTAGATGGTCATGCGGATCGCGCCGCCTTCGCCGATCTGCGGCCGGATGCGCAGCGTGATGCCCACGTCCTTGCGCTCGATGGTCTGGAAGGGGCTGGTGGTGGCGGTGCCGGTGCTGGTGAACTGTCCGGTGATGAAGGGCACGTTCTCGCCGACGACGATCTTGGCCTCTTCGTTGTCCAGCGTGATCAGGTTCGGGGTGCTGACGATGTTGGTCTCGCTCTGCGACTGCAGCGCCCGCGCGATGGCCGCCAGCGTGGTGACGCCGTTGTACGACGTCAGCAGGCCGACGTTCATGCCGGCGCCGAGCGTCAGGTTGGCGCCGCCGGCGGCGCCGGCCTTGCTGATGTCGATGAGGCTGGGCGTTCCGGCCACGCTGAAGTTGGTGCCGCCCGCCACGCCGAACTTGTCGCCACTCTGGCCCAGCAGGCCCTGCCACTGGAAGCCGAAGTCGGCCGAGTCGGTGGGCGTGACCTCGACGATCATGCTCTCGATGTAGACCTGCGCGCGGCGCTCGTCGAGCTGGTCGATCAAGGCGCGCACCTGCTTGTACAGCGGCTCGGGCGCCGTGATGATGAGCGAGTTGGTGGCCGGGTCGGCCTGGATGAAGCCGCCGGTGCTGGGCTGGCCAGCGGTGGCCAGCGCGCTGGTGGCGGCCGCCGAGGTGTTGGGCGTGGTGCCACCGCCCGGCGTGGTCTGCAGCGTGCCGGTCTGCGCGGTGGCACCGGCGCCGCCCGTGGCACCGCCGCTGCTGCCGGCCTGGGCGCCGAAGGCGGCGCGCACCACGGTGGCCAGGCGCACCGCGTCGGCGTTCTTCAGGTGCACCACCCACATGCCGCCGCCGGGGCCTAGCAGCGTGCTGGGCCGGTCGAGCCGGGCGATGGTGGCACGCACGGCCGCCAGGCGCGAGGGATTGGGTGCACGCACCAGCAGCGCGTTGGCGCGCGAGTCGGCCAGGATGGTGGTGCTGCCGCCCGGCAGCGAGGCCACGCCCGGCACGGCGCTGGTGGTGGCGGCGTCGGACAGGCGCTGCACCAGCGGCGCCAGGTCGGCGGCCACGGCGTGCTGCAGCTGGATGATCTCGACCTCGGTGCCCGAAGGCTGGTCCAGCGCGGCGATGATCTTGCCCATGCGCTGCAGGTTCTCGGCGTAGTCGGTGATGACCAGCGAGTTGTTGCCCGGGTTGGCGTTGATGGTGTTGTTGGCGCTGATCAACGGCCGCAGCACCGGCACCAGGTTGTTCGGGTTCTCGTAGCGCAGCTGGAAGATCTGGGTGATGACCTGGTCGCCGCGCGGCCCCACCTCACCCACCGACACGGTGCTGGTCTGCAGCTTGGCGTCGGCCTCGGGCACCACCTTCAGCAGGCCGCCGCTTTCCACCACCGCGAAGCCCAGGCCGCGCAGCGCGGTCTGGTAGCTCTGCCAGGCGTCGCGGATGCTCTGCGGCTGTTCGCTGTAGACCGTGACCACGCCCTTGACGCGTGGGTCGACCACGATGGGCCGGTCGATCATCGCGGCGAAGGCGCGGGTCACCGCTTCGATGTCGGCGTTGACGAAGTTCACCGTCACCGGGGCGCGCGAGCGGGGCGCGATGGTCTGCGCCCAGGCCGGCGGCAGTGCCAGCAGGGTGGCCAGCGCGGCTGCGACGGCCCTGCGCCAGACCGGAATGTCCCGAAGGTTCATGCTCATCCTATGGAAATGATCGACGACGCCCCGCGGCGCCGGCCGATGATGTTCAGCAAGTTGGCCAGCGCCTGCTCGGAGCCCGGCGCGGCGTCGGCCTGGCCGTTGAAGCGCAGCTTGCCCGCAATGACCTGGCCCGTGCCGCTGAGCTGCAGCGCCCCTTCCAGCGTGGACAGCGCCAGCGTGGTGGCATCGCCGCGCGCGGCGTCGCCGCTGATGGTGAAGCGGTAGCTGCCCAGGGCGTCCAGCGTCGACAGACGTGACGCGAACTGGCCCAGGTCGAGCTGCGCGCTGCCGCTGAAGCGCCAGCGGCCCTGCACCTGCTCCAGCACCAGGCCCGGGCTGCTGAGCTGCAGCGTGCCCGAGGGCATCACCGTGTTCCAGGGTGTGCCCAGGCCCACCAGCCACGAGGCCGGCCATTGGCCGATGGGGCCCGCGCCCGGGCCCGCACCCGGCAGCTCGATGCGCAGGCGCGCCAAGCCCGGCACCACGCGCAGCACCATCTCGCCATTGATGCAGCAGGCCTGGCGCGCATGCAGCATGACGGCCAGGCCGTCCAGGCCCAGGCGCCATTGCAGCCGGCCCGGCAGCGCGCTGGCGTCGCGGCTGCCGGCACCGGCCGTCAGCACCAGCACGGCGCTGCCTTGCCAGACCGTGCCGCGGGCGTCGGCCAGCAGCAGGCGCTGCCCGGTGGCGTCGGCCAGCGCGCCGGCCAGCCAGGAGGCGGGCGCAAAGGCCACGGCGGCCGGCACGGCGCCGACCACCACACCGGCCAGGGCCCAGCCCTTCACGGGGCGCCCCCCACGGCCACCACCAGGGTGCCGCTGTAGCCGCTGCCGCTGCGCATGAGGTTGGCTTCCAGCGGCCGGGCGCGTGCGCCCGAACGCGCCTCGGCCAGCCAGCCGCGCAGCGCTTCGGTGCCGGCGCCGTTGAGCGTGAGCACGGCGCGGTCGCCCTGCAGGCTGATCTTGGCCTTGTCGCCCAGGCGCTCGGTGGCGGCCTTCAGCGCGGCCTGGGCCTGCTCGGGGTTGACGGGCGGGGTGGCGCGCAGCTCGGCGGCTTCGGCGGCCAGGCGCTGCATGGTCTGCAGCTGCAGCTCGAGCCGGTCCATCTCGACCGGGGCCAGCCGCAGGGTGGCGAGTGCCGGCTGCAGCACCAGCAGCCACACCAGGAAGAGCACCAGCACCGCGCCGGCCAGCACGGCCAGGCTGCGGTCGCGCGCCGGCAGCGTGCGCCACCAGGCCGAGGCCGGCGCGAGCGACTTCGACAGGCTGCTCACAGGCGCCCACCCGCGGCGGCGCGCGCGATCAGCACGCGCCCCTCGGCCAGCTCGACGCTGTAGCCGCTGCCCTTCAGGCGGTCGCGCAGCTGCACCATCTGCGGCTCGCCGAAACCGGCGGCCGTGAGCGTGAGCTTGCCGCTTTCGAAACGCAGCGACTGCACCGGCCCCTGCCCGTCGGGCCAGGCGGCGGCGGCAGCGCCGAGCAGGGCTTCGAGGTCGGCGTCACCGGGGCGGCCAGCGGCCACGCGCAGGCGTTCGGTCTCGCGCTGCATCTGCAGGGGTGCGTCGAGCACCGCGCGCACGCCGGGGTGGGCCTGCTTGAGCAGTTCGGACATGGCCACGCGCCGCGCCGCCAGCGCCCGCTCCTGCTTCCAGGCGTAGGCCGAAAGGCCCGCCAGCTGCAGCAGCACCAGCGCCGCCACGCCCCAGCGCACCGGGCGCCACTCGGTGCTGAGAAAGCGCTTGCCGATGTCGCGCAGCGCACGCGTGCCGCGGTGCCGCGCCGCCAGGTCGAACTGGCGCAGGTTGGTGGGCTGCCGGGTGGCTTCGAGCGCCCGTTCGGCGTCGGTCATCAGCGCCACCGGGCCGCCCACCCAGCGTTCGGCCGCAGCGGCGGCGGCGGGCGTGGCCGTCCAGCGCACGCCGGCTTCGGGTTGCAGGGCGCGCGCCAGGGCGCCGTCCAGGCGCAGGTGGGCCACGCCGTCGGGCCGCGCCAGCGTGAGCCAGGGCGCCGCATCGGCGCCGGCCTCCATGCCGTAGGCCCCGTGGAAGTGGCCACGCGGCGGCTCCTGCGGCGGGCAGGCGGCCACCACACGTTCGATCTCGATGCCCGCGCCCTCCAGTGCCGCCAGTGCCGCGGCCAAGCGCGGGCGGTGCGTCACCGCCACCCAGCCGGGCTGCCCGGCCACGGCGTCTGCGGCCAGGGCGAAGTGCAGGTGCTCGTCGTCTTCCAGCAGCGACTCTTCCATCACGCCCAGCAAGGCCGCGCGCAGGCGCGCCGGCGGCGCCCTGGGGATGTCGATGCGGTGCCAGCTGACGTCGGGCTCGGCCAGCACCAGCACCACGCTGTCGGCGCGCGGCAGCAGCGCCGGCGCCACGCTGCCCTGCTGGCCCAGGCTGCGGCCGTCGGCGCTGAAGGCAAAGGCCCACTCGGTGGGCAGGCGCAGCGCGGCGCCGCTGGCGTCGGCATTGCCGGAGCGCGCCGACAGGCGCTCGCGCGGCGGCAGCAGAAGGGCTAGGACGGACATCGGGCGGCGGGTTCGGTGGGCAGGCGGGCTGGGTTCAGGGCGGGCGTATTGTGGCCTTGCCCGCAGGTAACAAGACTCATCCCAGGCCGCCGGCGCGCAGGTTGATGCGTTCGCGGCGGCGCACCGTGACCTTGTCGCTGTCGCGCTGCAGCAGCGAACGCTCTTCCAGCACCCGGTCTTCCAGCCGCAGGCGGCCGGAAACGATGAACCAGCTCGACGACACGCCGATGCGGCTGCCTTCGGCGCGAACGTCGGCAGGCAGTTGCGCCTGGATGTCGGACAGCGATTCGAAGGGCTTGCGCAGGCGCGACTGCACCAGGCGTTCGGCGGTGCCCAGGTCGAGCCCGTCGATGGCGGCCACCAGCACCTCGCGCGGTGCGGTGTTGGCGTTCACCGCGGTGGGCAGCGGCAACAGGTCGACCCAGGGCGAAAGGCGCTGCAGCGTGGCCGGCTCGATGCCCTGCCAGACCAGGTCGGACAGCTGCATCGGCCGCAGCGGCGGGCCACGCGGGCCTTCGTCGCCGGTGGGGCCCCAGGAGCGGCTCATCGCGTCGCCGATGCGCTGGGCCGTGTCGCCGGGCGCACCGGCCAGGTTGGCCAGGCGCTGCAAGGCCGCGATCTGGATGGCGATGGGCTTGCCCGCGGGGTCGATGAGGCCGCGCACGTTGAAGCGCGACTGCGCATCGACGATGCTGCCGCTGATGAAGGCCTCGGGGCCGGCATCGGCGTCGGCGTTGTTGTCCTTGTCGGCGGCCAGGAAGGTGGACAGGCGCGCCTCGGCCAGCGGGGTGGCCCAGGGCTCGCTGAGCGCGTCGTAAAGGTTGCCGCGCTGGCGGCTGCCGCGCAGGTCTTCGCGCAGGATCAGGCGCGCCCAGTCGAGCGCACCCGACAGGATCCAGGCGCTCTGCGAACGCGCACGCTCGGCGGCCTCGATGCTGACGGCGCGCGTCTGCATCCACACCATGCCGGCGGCCACGGTGGTGATGAGCGCGACGATGATCATCGCCAGCAACAGCGCCGCGCCGTGTTGTGAACGGGGCGGCCTCATGAGCCTGCCGGGCCGAGCGCGATGTCGCGCGTGAGCGTCTTGCCGTCGAGCGTGATCACCAGGCGCACGGCCTCGGGCAGGGCCTCGCGCAGCGTCTGCGGCGGTGCGCTGGCGGCACCGGCCGGTGCCGAGCCCGACGGCGCCGGCGGCGGCACGGGCGCGGCTTCCGTGGCCTGCAGGTCGCCGCTGGACTGCGCATTGGTCCAGGCCCCGCCGCGCGCGAAGTACACCTGCCACTGGCTGGCGCCCGGCACCAGCGTGATGTGGCCGGGCTCGCTGCCCTGCAACTGCTGGCTCTGCAGCCAGGCTTCCTGCAGCTCGCCGCTGCGCACGAACGCCGGCACCGTCCAGCGCTGCCAGCGCCCGCTGCGCACCGACCAGGCCACCAGCGCCACGCCGCGCTCGCTGCGCCGCGTGAGGCGCAGGGTCTGGCCGTCGAAGGCCAGCGGCGGCACGGCCTCGGTGTCGATCACGGCCTGCAGGTCCTGCTCCCACTGCGCCAGCACGGTGGCCAGCCGGGTGCTGCGGTCGATCGCCTGGCGCCCGTCGTCGCGCGCGCGCAGCACGCCGTCCATGGCCTGCCAGGTGAGCGTGGCCAGCAGCGCCATCATCAGCAGCGCCACCAGCACTTCCACCAGCGTGAAACCAGCCTGGCGCCGCGGGCTGCGTTTCATGGCCGCGGCAGCACGGTGGACAGCGTCAGCAGCTGGCGGCCGTCGGCGTCGAAGACCACCGCGTCGACGCGCCGGAAGCTGGGGTTGGGCGTGGGCCGCGTCACCAGCTTGCCGGGGTAGCTGCGGCCGAGCTGTTCGCAACTGAAGTCGGCGTCGCCCACACCCGGGAAGATGCGCGCCAGGCGCAGGTTGGTGAGCTGGTTCTCGGCGCACCACTGCGCGGCCATCACGTCGGCCAGGCGCTGGGCGTTGTCGGTCAGCACGCCAGCGGCGCGCAGGCCGGCAGCCAGCGCCACGGCCACGATGGCCAGCGCCACCATCACCTCGATCAAGGTGAAGCCACGCGCCTTCATGGTGTGGCCACGGCGGCGAAGGGTGCCAGGCCGTCGCTGGCCAGTTCGAGCCGCTTGTCGGCCAGCTGCAGCACGATGCGCTGCGGCGGCAGGATGGCCTCGGGACCCAACACCACGCCGGGTGCGCCGATCACCTGCGCGCGCGTGCCGGCGTCGAGCCAGCGCGTGGGCATGGGCTGGCGCTCGGACAGGCCGACAAAACGGAACTGGATCTGCGCATCGGGCTCGCTGCCGTCTTCTCGGCGCGGCAGCCAGAGCACCGGCGTGCCCTGCACACGCGCTTCGGCACGTGCCATCTCCAGCAGGGCGATCAGGCGTTCGCCCTCTTCTTCCAGTCTGGCCTCGTAGCCATCGCGGATGGCCAGGCTCACCAGCGCCGCCGACACGGCCACGATGGCCAGGACGATCACCAGCTCGATCAGCGTGAAGCCGCGCCGCGCGCGCGGCGCGCGGCTACTGCCAGGAGCCGACGTCGGCATTCTTGCCTTCGCCGCCCGGCTGGCCGTCGGCGCCGAAGCTGAAGACATCGATCTCGCCGTTGACGCCCGGATTGAGGAACTGGTACGGCTTGCCCCAGGGGTCGGCGGGCAGCTTGTCGAGGTAGGGCTTCCAGTTCGGCGGCACCGGGTTGGCCGTGGGCTTGCGCACCAGCGCGTCCAGGCCCTGGTCGGCCGAAGGGTAGCGCTGGTTGTCGATCTTGTAGCGCTTCAGCGACTCGACCAGCGTCTTGATGTCGGTGCGCGCCGCGGTAACCCGCGCGTCGTCAAGGCTGGAGAACAGGTTGGGCACGATCAGCGCGCCGAGCACGCCGATGATCACCAGCACCACCAGCAGTTCGATCAGCGTGAAACCGGCCCCGCGGGGCCGGTTCGGCGAAGCCAAACCGCGAAGGCCGCGGCGGCGGGAAACGGAAGAGAGCGTCATGGGCGTTGCCGCGGCCGGCATCCAGGTGGACAAGGCGGCCCGCGGCCGGGCTGGCAACAGGCCTTGAATCATAATCCCCGCATGTCGACACGCTGGTGGACCTTGGGGGTGTGGGCACTGGCCGCGGCCAGTGCGGCTTACTGGGGTCTGCGCCTGTTTTCGACGGCGCCGCCCGTGCCCGCCCATGCCCGGCCGGCCGAGGCCACGAGCGCGATGCGCGGCGACCTGTCGCGCATCTTCGGCGTCGACGCGCCGGCACCCGTCACCGAAACCGTCGAGCCGGCGGCCGACGCGCGCTTCCAGCTCATCGGCGTGCTCAGCCCGCGTTCGGCGCAGGCCGCACGCGAAGGCGTGGCGCTGATCGCGGTGGACGGCAAGCCGCCGCGCGCCTTCCGCATCGGCTCGGTGGTGGACGGCCAGAACGTGCTGAAGACCGTCAACGCGCGCGGCGCCACGCTGGGCCCGCGCGACGGTGCGGCGCTGGTGGCGCTGAACCTGCCGCCGCCGCCCGCGGCCGCCACCGGCACCCTGCCGCCGCTGCCCGGTGCCGCGCCGCCGGCCCTGCCCTACCCCGGCGCGACGCCGCTGCCGCGGCCTGGGGTGGTCTTTCCGCCCGGTGCCGCCGGTCAGCGCCGCGGCCCGCCGGGTGGCCGCGAAACGCCGGATGAGCAGCAACAACAGCCCGGGGCCAACCCGGGTCAGGACCAAACACTGACGCGTTAGGCGTCGCTCAGTACAGCGCGTCGCCGAAGGGCGACGGCATCGGTATCGGGTCGGGCAGTTCGAAGGGCTCGCCGGGCTGGCTGCTCATCTCGCCGGGGCGCGTGGGGCCGGGGTCTTCGCCGTCGGCCACCTCGGTGAGCAGCGCCGCGGCGCAGCGCACCATCGGCCAGGCCAGCGTCGCGCCGGTGCCGTCGGTGCTTTCCATGCCCAGCTCCAGCAGCGCCGAGGTGCGGAACAGGTTCAGCGCCTGGTCCATGCCCAGATGGCTGTGGCTGCGACAGAACATGCAGTAGTCGGTGACGGGCTGCGCGATGCGCGAGGCCACCATCAGCGCCGCGCACGCCGGCACGCCGTCCACCATCAGCAGGTGGCGCTTGCTGGCGGCCATCAGCATGACGCCCACCATCACCGCGATCTCGAAGCCGCCGAAGGCCGCCAACACCTCGATGGGCTCGACCACGCCGCGGTGGCGGCCCTGCGCGCCCTGCAGTGCCACCATCAGATGGGCGAGTTCGTCGGCGTCCATGTCGGGGCCGGAGACGACGAGGTCGCGCACCGGGCTGTCGGTCAGGCGCGACAGCACCAGGGCCCCGCTCTCGTGCGAGCCCACGCCCACGCCGGCCAGGATGGTGCAGTTGCCGCGCAGCTTGTCGCCGATCTCCATGCCGGCGCGCATGCCGGCATGAGCCTGCGGCAGCGTCATGGCCGGCGCGACGCGCGTGTTGCGCGTGGCGTGCGCGATCTTGCGCATCAGCAGGCGGTCGTGCGGCACCATGTTCTCGGCCATGCCGCAGTCGACCACCGTCACGTCGAGCTGCTGGGCGCGCGCGAACACCGTCAGCGGCAGGCGGTTGGTCAACAGCATGTGCACGGTCTCGTGCGTGTCACGGCCATGCGGGTCGCGGATGCCTTCGACGGCCAGGCCATGGTCGGCGGCGAAGATCAGCAGTTGCGGATCGTGGAAATGCGGCTTCAGCGTGTTCTGCATCAGCCCCAGGCGTATCGCCAGCGGCTCCAGCTCGCCCAGGCTGCCACCGGCTTCGTTGCGGCGGTGCAGCTTGTCGCGCAGCGCTCTTTCCAACGCCGGGTTGGACGTGGGCGTGACGAGTGAGCGGTTCGGGGAAGCCATGCCGCCGAGTGTAACGACGGCTCTACTGAAGGAAGCGGCTCACCAGGGGGTTGCCGGTCTCTTCCGTGAACGGGTAGGCCAGCGTGCGCAGGAACTGGTCGAAAGCCTTGCCGTCGCTGGCCGGCACCTGGATGCCGACCAGGATGCGCCCATAGTCCGCACCCTGGTTGCGGTAGTTGAAGAGGCTGATGTTCCAGCCCGGGTGCATGGCGGCCAGGAAGCGCATCAGCGCGCCCGGTCGCTCGGGGAACTCGAAGCGGAACAGGCGCTCTTCACGCGCCAGCTCGCTGCGGCCGCCCACCATGTGGCGCACATGCTCCTTGGCCAGTTCGTCGTCGGTGAGGTCCACCGTCGCGAAGCCGTGTTTGTCCAACGTGCGGGCGATGCGTTCGATCTCTTCGCGGCGCTGGATGGCGATGCCCACGAACACCTGCGCCGACTGCGGGTCGCTGATGCGGTAGTTGAACTCGGTCACCGAGCGTGATCCCAGCAGTTCGCACAAACGCTTGAAGGAGCCGCGCTCCTCGGGGATGGTGACGACGAATAGCGCCTCGCGCTGCTCGCCGAACTCGGCACGCTCGGCCACGAAGCGCAGGCGGTCGAAGTTCATGTTCGCGCCGCAGGTGATGGCCACCAGCGTCGCGCCCTTCAGCTTGTGCTGCGCGGCGTACTGCTTGATGGCGGCCACGCCCAGGGCCCCGGCGGGCTCCAGGATGCTGCGTGTGTCCTGGAACACGTCCTTGATGGCGGCGCAGACGGCGTCGGTGTCGACCACCACGAAATCGTCCACCAGCTCGCGCGCCACGCGGAAGGTCTCCTCGCCCACCAGCTTGACGGCGGTGCCGTCGGAAAACAGGCCCACGTCGGTGAGCGTGACGCGACGGCCGCGGCGCACCGACTGCAGCATCGCGTCGGAATCGGCCGTCTGCACGCCGATGATGCGCACCTCGGGCCGCAGCGCCTTGATGTAGGCGGCCACGCCCGAGACCAGCCCACCGCCGCCGATGGCCACGAAGACGGCGTCGATGGGCCCCTGGTGCTGGCGCAGCATCTCCACCGCCACCGTGCCCTGGCCGGCGATGACATCAGGGTCGTCGAAGGGATGCACGAAGGTCAGGCCCTGCTGCTTCTGCAACTGCACGGCGTGGCCGTAGGCGTCGGAGTAGCTGTCGCCGTGAAGCTGCACCTCGCCGCCCAGCGCCTGCACGGCATCGACCTTCAGGCGCGGCGTGGTCACCGGCATCACGACCACGGCGCGGCAGTTCAGGCGCTTGGCCGCCAGCGCGACACCCTGCGCATGGTTGCCGGCCGAGGCGCAGATGACGCCCTTCTGCAGGGCTTCGGCCGGCAGCTGCACCATCTTGTTGTAGGCGCCGCGCAACTTGAAGCTGAAGACGGGCTGCTGGTCCTCGCGCTTGAGCAGCACGTGGTTGCCGATGCGGCGCGACAGCGAGCGGGCGGGTTCCAGCGGCGTCTCGCGCGCCACGTCGTAGACGCGGGCCGTGAGGATGCGCCGCAGGTAGCTGTCGGCAATGCGCCGGCCCTTGGCACTGAGCTCGCGAGCGGGGGGCAGGACGTGCTCTTTCTTGCCGGCGGGCATGGTCTTGGGGCGGGCGGGTTGAGGGCGGCGGATGATACGGCAGCCCCTTCTACACACCGGAGTCGATCGGGCAGAAAAAAGGCCCGGAGCCTTGGGGGCCCCGGGCCGAATCCACCGTTGATGGAGGTGGAGGAGACAATCGGTGAACGGTGCCTTTCGACGACCGTCAGTGAACTCAATATATCACTGGAATGCTGCGGTGCAATATGTCAGACGGCAGGAGTTTCTAGTGCGTCATCTCGAAAATCTCACGCATCGGCGCGGCGTGCGCCAAGCAAGGGCATAGCAGCATGGAATGCACCATCAACTGGATGCCGGGCACCGGCATGGGCTTCGTGGCCGAAACCGGCAGCGGCCACCTCCTCACCATGGACGGCGCGCCCGAAGGTGGCGGCCGCAACCTGGCACCGCGGCCGATGGAGACCTTTCTCGCCGGCGCCGGCAGCTGCACGGCCTACGACGTGCTGCTGATCCTGAAGCGCGGCCGCCACGATGTGCGCGGCTGCCAGGTGAAGCTGAAGGCCGAGCGCGCGGAGCAGGATCCGAAGGTCTTCACGCACATCGCCATCCACTTCATCGTGACCGGTCGCGAACTGCCGGTGGCGGCTGTGGAACGGGCGATCGCGCTGTCGAAGGAGCGTTACTGCTCGGCCACCATCATGCTGGCCAAGACCGCCGAGATCACGACCAGCTACGAGTTGCTGGAAGCTTGACGCCTCAGATGCGCTGCGCCGTGGTCGTCATGACCTTGGCGGCCGCGCGCATCATCCAGCGCACAGGCAGCGGCAGTTCCAGACCGCCGGCAGCCTGCGCGTCATCGGCATGGCGGCGTTCGTCGTCCTTCATCACCTGCACGATCGCCCGCGAACGTTCATCGGTAGCCGGCAGGCGGCCCAGATGCCCTGCCAGATGCTGTTCGACCTGGCGCTCGGTCTCGATGACGAAGCCCAGGCTCACGCGGTCACCCAGCCGGCCTGCCAGCAGGCCGATGCCGAAGGCCCCGGCGTACCACAGCGGGTTGAGCCAGCTCGCGCGGTCGCCGAGTTCGTCCAGGCGCTGTTGAGTCCAGGCCAGGTGATCGGTCTCCTCGCGCGCGGCGCGGTCCATCTGGGCCCGCAGTTCGGGAGTTCGTGCCGTGAGGGCCTGCGCCTGGTAGAGCGCCTGGGCACAGACCTCGCCGACATGGTTCACGCGCATCAATGCGCCGGAAAGACGCTTGTCTTCGTCCGACATCTCGGCGCTCTGGGTCGCCGGCAACGGACGGCTGGCATGGACCTTGCCAGCAACGGTCCGAAGCGCACTATCGAGGCTGGCAATCAGGCGGTCACTCGGGTTCATACCTACGCAGCATAGTCCCATGACGCATTCGCGGCTGCATTGAGACACGTTGTTGCAGGACAACAGGGCGGAGCGATTTCCGGACCAAGCCTTGGCATCCGCACAAGGCGTCTGGTGCAATAGCTGGAACTTCCGATGAGGAGGTTGGCCTGATCCGCCCCACGCTGGGTGAACTCCCCGATCGGGACCTCATGTTCAACCTAGGAGATAGTCGCAATGAAAAAATCACTGCTCGCCCTGGCAACGCTGACCGCGTTTGCCGGCGTGGCGTCGGCCCAGTCCTCGGTGACCGTCTTTGGCATCGTCGACCTTGCTGCTCGCAACGTTAAGAACGGCAGCGCGTCCCTGAAGACGCTGAGCCACAGCGGCAACGCCACGAGCCGGCTCGGCTTCCGCGGCGTCGAAGACCTGGGCGGCGGCCTCAAGGCTGGCTTCTGGCTCGAAGGCGAGATTCAGGGAGACACCGGCAATGCAGGCGGCATGAACTGGACGCGCCGTGCGACCACCAGCCTGATGGGCGACTTCGGTGAAGTGCGACTCGGTCGCGACTATGTTCCGACGTTCTGGAACCACACCCAGTTCGATCCGTTCGGCACCAACGGCGTTGGCTCCCAGACCAACATGATGGAGCAGTTCCTGCCGACCACCACGTCGACGATGTTCGGTGCCGGCGCGGGTACGCGTACACGTGCCAACAACACCATTGGCTACCACCTGCCTTCGATGGGCGGCCTGTACGGTCAGGTCATGGTCGCCGCAGGTGAAGGCGCCACGGGCAACAAGTACACCGGTGCACGCCTGGGCTACGCGGCAGGCCCGGTGAACGTCGCCGGCGCGTTCGGCAAGACTGAAATCAACCCGACGCGTGATCTCACGGCCGTGAACGTTGCGGCCTCGTTCAACGCGGGCTTCATGACGGTGTTCGGCCAGTGGCACAAGTACAAGGTGACGAGCCCGAACGTCGACCAGACCAACATCATGATTGGCGCGACGGTTCCGATGGGGGCCGGCACCTTCAAGGCGAGCTACGCCAAGGCCAGCAGCGAGGGAACCGCTCGCGACGGCACGCAGATCGCGCTGGGCTATGTGTACGACCTGTCCAAGCGCACCGCGGTGTACACCTCGTTCTCGCGCATCAACAATGGCATCGGTGCGCGCTTCTCGGTGGCTTCCAGCACCGCCAACGGCGCGCCGGCGTTCACCGGAACGTCCACTGATCCCTCGTCGACCGGCTACGAATTCGGCCTCCGCCATTCGTTCTGAGTGCAGAGCGGGCCCGCCCTGGCGGGCCATGCAAGATCAGGCCGCCCTCGGGCGGCCTTTTTCTTGGCTCGCCACCAGGCCGCGGCAAGGTCGCGCAGGTGACACCTACATAGGGAAACTGAGCGTGGGCGGGCTGCAACAAGAGGGCGGGGCGGACACGGTGCCGGCACAGAATACGCGTCGGAGATAGACCCCGGAGATTCGAACCATGAAGAAACTGTTTACCGCGTCCGCCCTCGCCCTGGCTGCCTCGGCAGCACTGGCGCAATCAGGCGTCACCATCTACGGCATCGCCGATGTCGGCGTCAGCCGGGTCTCGGGCGTCAAGGGCAGTTCGGTCAAGCTCTTGTCCAGCGGCATCATGGACGGCTCGCGCCTGGGCTTCCGCGGCAACGAAGACCTGGGCGGCGGTTACCGCGCGATCTTCACGCTCGAGCATCGCATCGAGCTCGACACGGGCACCAGCAGCAACCGGCCGCCCTCGGCGTCGCAACTGCCTGACCGCGTCTCCCAGGCCACCCGGCTGGGCTTGCCTGGCGCACTGCAGCCGGTTGTAACCGCCGTGGCCGGCAGCATCGGCAACACCATCGGCGTGAACCTGTCCAACAACTTCTGGGACCGCCAGGCCTTTGCAGGCCTGGTTACGCCCTTTGGTGCGGTTCTGGCCGGCCGCCAGTACACGCCAGCGTACGAGGCGAGCGTCGCGTTCGATGCGCTGGGCACCCAGTCGGCCCTGGCCTTCGGCCAGGTTGCCTCCATTCCCTCGTCGATCGACATCCGGGTGTCGAACGCACTGGCCTATCGCATCCAGCTTGGTGGCCTGACGGCCTCCGCGATGGCCGCGGCCAGTGAGGGATCGGCCTCCACCGGCCGGCTGTTGGGCATCATGGCCATCTACAAGAGCGGGTCCTTCTCGGTCGGCTTCGGTCACAACGAGCGCGATAACGAGAAGGGCAACAAGTCGCTCACAAGCACGGTGGTGGGCGCGTCTGCCAACGTCGGGCCGGGCGCGGTGTACGTGCAATACGTCAAGATCAAGGACGACAACCCGACCGGCCTGTCGACCATCGCCGCCACGGTGCAGCCCTCGGTGGGCGGCAACACGCCCACCGGTGTGGCCACCGCCGCACTGGTGCAGAACGCCTTCATCAACGGCTTCAAGCAGGACGCCAACGCGATGCACATCGGCTACCGCATGCCGATGGGTGTGCACACCTTCTACGCGGCCTGGAGCAAGCTTGACGACAAGCGGCCGGCCGACGCCGACACCACGTCGTATGGCCTGACCTACAGCTACGCGCTGTCGAAGCGCACCGACATCAACGCGGCCGCCGTGCGCTTCACCAACAGCAACAATGCGCAGGCTGCGCCGGGCGCCACGGGCTACCTGGGTGGCGTGACCACCTCGGCCGGCGTCGATTCCACCAGCCTTGCGCTGGGCATCCGTCACCGCTTCTGATGCCCACGCCCGGCCGTGCGCAGGCACGGCCGAGGCGCGACACTTGCTTCTAGCGGACCACCAGGGCGTCACCAGGGCGCCCTGTTCCGTTTCTGAAGCCCCGCAAGCCCCTTTCCTTCATGCTCGCCTTCATCCTGCGCCGCCTGATCCAGGCCGTGATCGTCATGCTGACGGTGGCGTTCATCGCCTTCATGCTGTTCCAGTACGTGGGCGACCCCATCAGCAGCATGCTGGGCCAGGACGCCACGCAGGAGCAACGCGACGCGCTGCGCAAGGACCTGGGCCTGGACCGATCTTTTGCCGTGCAGTTCGCCCGCTTCGTGGGCAATGCCGCGCAGGGTGACTTCGGGCTCAGCCTGCGCCAGGGGCGGCGCGTGTCCGCGCTGATCGTCGAGCGCTTCCCCGCCACGCTGGAACTGGCCTCGGCGGCCGCTTTCCTGGCCCTGGCGCTGGGCGTGCCGCTGGGGGTATACGCCGCGCTGCGGCGTGGGCGTTTCGGCTCGCAGCTGGTGATGACGCTGTCGCTGCTGGGCGTGTCGCTGCCGACCTTCCTGATCGGCATCCTGCTGATCCTCTTCTTCAGCGTCACGCTCAAGTGGCTGCCCAGCTTCGGCCGTGGCGACACCGTGGCCTTCGGCAGCTGGACCACGGGCCTGCTCACGGTCGACGGCTGGAAGCACATCGTGCTGCCCGCTTTCACGCTGTGCGTGTTCCAGCTGGCGCTGATCCTGCGCCTGGTGCGTGCCGAGATGCTGGAGGTGCTGCGCACCGACTACGTGAAGTTCGCGCGTGCGCGTGGCCTGCACGACCGTGCCGTCTACTTCGGCCATGCGCTGAAGAACACGCTGGTGCCCGTGATCACGATCACCGGCCTGCAACTCGGCTCGCTGATCGCCTTTGCCATCATCACCGAAACGGTCTTCCAGTGGCCGGGCATGGGCTTCCTGTTCATCCAGGCAGTGCAGTTCGCCGACATCCCGGTGATGGCGGCCTACCTGTGCCTGATCGCGCTGATCTTCGTCATCGTCAACCTCAGTGTCGACCTGCTGTACTTCGCCGTCGACCCGCGCCTGCGCCTGGAGAGGAGTGCCGGTGGCCATTGATCCCGTCATCGTGGGCCGCGGCAACCCCGGCCACATCGCGCGCTGGCTCGACAGCGACGTCTGGCACAGCTTCCGCACCAGCCCCATGGCGATCGCGGCGGCCGTGATCGCGGCGCTGTGCGTCTTCGGTTCGCTGTTCGCGCCCTGGGTCACGCCGCACAACCCCTTCGACCTGGCAACGCTGAGCCTCAGCGATGCACGCCTGCCGCCGGCCTGGAGTGAAGGCGGCTCGACGAAGTACCTGCTGGGCACCGACGACCAGGGCCGCGACATCCTGTCGGCTCTGTTCTACGGCGCGCGGCTGTCGCTGGCGGTGGGGCTGGCTTCGGTGGCGCTGTCCGTGGTGGTGGGCGTCGCGCTCGGTCTGCTGTCGGGCTTCGTCGGCGGCCGCACCGACGCCTTCCTGATGCGCCTGTGCGACGTGATGCTGTCCTTCCCGTCGATCCTGATCGCGCTGCTCATCAACGGCGTGGGCCGCGCGATGTTCCCGAACGCGCAGGACACGCTGGCACTGGGTGTGCTGACGCTGGCCATCGCGCTGCCCGGCTGGGTGCAGTACGCGCGCACGGTGCGCGGCTCGACGCTGGTGGAGCGCAACAAGGAATACGTGCAAGCCGCGCGTGTCATCGGCGTGGCGCCGCTGCGCATCATGTTCCGCCACGTGCTGCCCAATGTGATGGGGCCGGTGCTGGTGCTGGCCACGATCCAGGTGGCGTCGTCCATCCTCACCGAGGCCACGCTGTCATTCCTGGGCGTGGGCGTGCCGCCGACCTCGCCCTCGCTGGGCACGCTCATCCGCAACGGCAACGACTACCTGTTCTCGGGCGACTGGTGGATCACCATCTTCCCCGGCGTGATGCTGGTGCTGATCGCGCTGAGCGTGAACCTGCTCGGCGACTGGCTGCGCGACGCCCTCAACCCCCGGCTGCGCTGAGATGACCCAGCCCCTGCTCGAAGTGAAGAACCTGCGCGTGGAGTTCCCCACGCGGCGGGGAACCCTGCTGGCGCTGGACGACATCTCCTTCGACATCGCGCCCGGCGAGATCCTCGGCGTCGTCGGCGAATCGGGCGCCGGCAAGTCGCTGACCGGCGCGGCCATCATCGGTCTGCTGGAGCCGCCGGGGCGCATCGCCGGCGGCGAGATC
>CAYREA010000066.1:0-22940 GCA_964423075.1 uncultured Rubrivivax sp.
GCGAGAAGCGCGCGCTGATCGCGGCTTCGGAAGGCCGGCGCCAGGAGCAGATCAATATCGCCACCGGCGAACGCGAGGCCTTCATCGCGCGCAGCGAAGGCGAGAAGCAGGCCGAGATCAACAAGGCTGCCGGCGAGGCCGCCGCCATCACCGCGGTGGCCGACGCCACGGCCGACGCCATTCGCAAGATCGCCGCCGCCATCCAGCAGCCCGGCGGCGAGCAGGCGGTGCAGCTGAAGGTGGCCGAAAAGGCGGTGGACGCCTACGGCCAACTGGCGCAGAAGAACAACACGATGATCGTGCCGGGCCACATGGGCGAGGTGGCCGGACTCATCGGCACCGCGATGGCGCTGATGAAGGGTGGCAAGTCTTCATGAGCCGCGAGGGTGCGCTCAACGTGCTGGGCACGCCGCTGGTGCCCTGCTCCTACGACCCGCTGACCGGCTGGTACCGCGACGGCTGCTGCCAGACCGACGACCAGGACGCCGGCAGCCACCTGATCTGCGCCAAGGTGACGGTGGAGTTCCTCAACTACCAGATGGAACGCGGCAACGACCTCATCACCCCACGCCCCGAACTGCGCTTTCGCGGCTTGAAGCCCGGCGACCGCTGGTGCGTCTGTGCCTTGCGCTGGCGCGAGGCCTACGAGGCCGGCTTCGCGCCGCCTGTGGTGCTGGAAAGCACGCACCAGCGCGCCCTGGAGTTCGTGCTGATGGACTGGCTGCGCAAGCACGCCGCCACCCCCGCACCGCAAGGCTAGAATCGCGCCCGCGCCGTGCAGGCCGTGGAAGGGTGGATGAGCGGTTTAAGTCGCATGCCTGGAAAGCATGTGTGGGTTAACACCCACCGCGGGTTCGAATCCCGCCCCTTCCGCCATGTCTAGCTATGAAAAGTGCCGCGCACTTCGGCGCGACCCATCATTGAACCCATCATCACAAAAATGCACCATGATGCGTTGCCGTGATGCGACATGATGCGGTTGCTGCAGCGCAGCGCGCGCGACTGGTCGGTTCTCCGCCCGACTGCATCGCTACTGGGAGGTTGCGCGGGCTGTGTATGCGCCCAGCAATCGCCGAAACGTCACACATCGGCGCCCACCCCTTGCCCAACTCAGCTTCGGATTCACCGAGCGTCAAGAAGGGCCCTCCTGGGGTGGTGGCCTGGCCGCTCACTGGTCACCCGGTGCCGCCGGGCACCTGCGCACCCAGACCTCCGATGCCCACTTGTGGCTACCGTTCCGCCGGTGCGTGGCCGAGACAAGGCGTAGGCCCAGCTTCAAGTGACCTGACCGCAAGATGAGCGAGCCTGGCGCTACCGGGCACAAGGGAGACAACAAATGCCGAGGACCACTCGAACGATTGAGATATCCAGTCTCAACGTCGCAATGCATGCGCCGCATTCACCGCAGCGCTATGTCGAACTCTTCCGCGCCGTTTTCCGGCAGAAGCGCGTGGCCCGGCTTGGGAAGGTGTTCGGCGCCATGGTCGGTAGTCTCTATCCGTTGGATCGCGCCGACCATAGCAAGGGCCTCGAAGGCGAGATCTACAGGTTCCTGAAGCTTGACCCGAACGAGCCCTGGTTCAACACGGCGACCAAAGAAGCGGCGAGCGAAGACGAAGTGCAACAGATCGTCATCCCCGATCACCTGCTGCCGCACCTGCAGCGCATCCCGTTTGTCTTCCATGCCAACACACATCGCCTGTTCTTCGTCTCGAAGGATCGCCATGACACGTTTGGTCCTTCTGCCGCGAAGCGGCTACTGGACCAGGTATTTCAGCCGCTGACCTCTAAGGGCCTGTTTCCTGAAGTCGAGGTGACTGTGGTCCCGGACAAGGAGTCGCTGGATCGAATATTCGCGATGGCCAGGTTGAGCACGCTGGTCATCGACCTGGTGCGCCCCAACGCGGACGACGGTGATGATGAAGAGCAAAGGTGGTTGCGGCGACTCGCGGACCAAGAGTCGCGTCGCATGAAGGTTGAACTAACTGCTGAACGTGGCGGCACAGTCTTGCCTGATGCCGACACGATTTCAATGGCCAAGGTGGCGGCCAGAAACGGCACGGTCCGGGCCCAAGGGCGGGACGCCGTGGGCAACAAGGTGACTGAGTCGACCACCGACAGACCAATGGTCACTGCCGCCCATGTGGACTCAGACCTAGAGACGACGAACGACGTGCTCCGGCGCACCGCGGGGGCTCTGGATGCACAATGAGCCGAGCGATGTATCAGGGCGTGCTCAAGATTTTTCGGGTGTACTGGGGTGCCTACGGTGGCCTTCGGGCAATGGTGCGGTCGCCGTACCTTCACATGGCCGCTATCCTGCTGCTCCTTACGTTCAACACTTGGACGAACCCACTGTGGTGGGACACCTGCCTGTCGGTTCTGCCCAACTTGCTCGGCTTCACCTTGGGCGGTTTTGCGATCTTCATTGGCTTCGGCGACGAGCGCTTTCGAGGGCTTCTTGCCGACCCTGACTCAGATGCTCCGAAGAAATCATCAATCTATGTTGGCCTGTGCGCGACGTTTGTGCACTTCATACTTGTGCAGTTTGTTGCGCTGATCATCAGCCTCCTAGCCAAAGCATGGTGGTTCTATGCACCGTGGATGGAACCGGTTCGATTCGCCTTGCCTTACGCCAATGGACTGGCGGGTGCCACTGGCTTCTTTGCCTTTCTCTACGCCTTGACATCGGTAGTGGCGGCTACCATGCATGTCCTCCGCATTGCTACGATGTATGAGGCCTATCGAAAGGCGCCCCCTCCCTAGCGGGCTGCGTTGGTACCGCCCGAGACCATGCCAAGCGCAATACGCCCCGCCTTAGCCCGCACAGCCGTGTCACTGCACGGCAGCCACCCGACAGCAACCGCACGCGAACTACTGGACATCGTCGTCGGTGGCCGCGCCGGCTCTGTGGCCGACTTCGGCCCCGCCGTCGAGCCCGGCCAGCCCTTCGCGCTGCTGGTGGCCGAGGCCTTCGACACCGGCATGGCCGCGTGCGATTGGGAGGTGTGCATGCGCCCTGGCTCGGACCCTGTCGTGCAGGCCGCGCTGCGCGATGTGCTCGCGCGCATCCACTCGCATACCAGCCATTCGGCTGGAGGAACTACTGCCGCATCGCTGGCGGCCGCAACGGACGCGTCAAGGTGGAGCGGCTGGACGCTCACACGGAGGTAGTCCCATGGGCGCCTTGAGGGCCGAAACGTCAGCCCGAGCCGCAAAGCGGCGGCCGGCGTCCTTCCTCCATAGGCGGAGTCGGCCTATTCCGGGCGTTGGCTCGCTGGGACTGAGCGGTAGCCCGGCTCCAAGCCATCGAATAGGTCCGCGACGTGGCGCATCGAGTCATCCAACTGCGCCATGAAGCGCTCCCCGTCCGCTGGGAGGCCGAGTTCGCGCCGCAACAGGCAGACCATCTCGACAAGCGCCTTGTTTGCGCGTTGGATGTCAGGAGTGATGGCCCTAAAGAACTCGACTCGATCAGGAACTGCCGCTGCTTGCTGGCGGTCACGTTCGGCGGTCAGCGTCTTGAGCCAGTCATTTGCTTCCACGACCGCACTCGCTGCAGCAGATCGAGCGTCGGGCGCAGACTTCTCACCTCGGAGGTCGGCAAGCCTCGATTCGACGCGCCTTAGATCTTTCCGGGCGTCATCGATACGTCGACTCAATGTGCGCACCTCTTCCAGCACGCGACGCAACGGCAGGGCTGCCACCAGTGCGCGCAGGTGCAGCTCGGTCATCACCCGAGCCAAGTCGCGAGACAAATGGGCAGCCTCGGGATCCGCGACGAGCCACACCTTCGCGTTGACTGTCAAGAAAGCAACGACGGCATCTGAATCACGTTCGGCGGCGCTCAACGGGCGGTCGGGAAACGCCGCCACGGCGCCAAGGAGGGCTTGGGTTCTTTCGACGGCATGGACGTAGATCTCGCGCCTGATTGCCGCCTTCCGGTCCTCGTGCTTCTGCGCGGAGTCGTGGAGCCGCTGGTGGGCGGCCTCCGATGCATCGAAACTGTGCTGCTGCTTGAGCCGTTCAAGACTGTTCGAGTTTGCGGCGCGGATGGTTAGCCACGAGGCAGCGGCCGCGATTACGGCGCCGAAGATGCCGGACCACACGACGGCGAATTTCTCGTTCGCAATGTTGGGCAAGACGGACGACCAGTGCTTGCTGACCACTAACCACCCGATCACCATGCCGAGGCAAAGCGCGAGGGCAATCCATGTCGCTGCGCGTCGAGTTGTCATCTCTTCTTCTCCCCATCGTCGGCGGCGCGCAGCGTACCCGAAACAGCTCGGAAGTTGCCAGTGCAGTTCCAAGTCGGCTGCTGGAATTCCAGCAATCGCCTGGGGGCGAACGCATCGCTGCGCCGGGCTCAGATGTGTGGACCCCCACTGCGGCGCGGTCCGCCTTGGCTCGGTTGCACCGCGGGCAGCCCGCCACCAGTTCGGAGCCCCCTCGCTCCCGCCGAGCGCGCCTCTCTACGATCTGCGTGCCGCGCACGACCAGCCTGCCGGCAGCCAGCGCGTCCGAACTAGCCGCGACCATCGCGATGACCACGGCGGCCTGGACATCAGGCACAACATAGGACGTTGGAATGCAGGCCGTTGGTGACGCGCGAGGATCGGGAGAGGGAGAAGGCCGAGCCTGCTGCGCAGCCTGTGGCAGTCCGTCTGCGATCCCTGGAACTAGGTGAAACTTCCACGTAGTCTCGCGCGGGCCGGTCCATCTCTGGGGCCTCGGCCGGCCACTTGCCTTGGCCACGCTCAGTTTCGAAGGAGATCCAAACTCATGACTCTCAGGCGCGTTGGGCACATCCAGCGGGTTCTCGAAGCTACGCTGGAAAGCGAACTCGCATCTCCGCGACTGTTGCCGCACTTGCTTGCCGGCGCCGCGAGCCGGCGGGGACTGGAGATCCCACAAGACGAGTTGGCGCGCCTCGCGACTGCCATGCTGTCGAGCGACGGTTCGAAGGGCGACAGCTTGGAGATTGACCTGGACCTGCCCTGCGCCATGGGCGATACCGAGGCGGCAGTTGAGGCTACGGTGCAGGCCCTCGTGGATGAGCTAATGCGCCTAATGCCTGAGCTTGAGGTCCTATTGTCCGACGCGGTTGCCGATACTGTGCCAGCAACGCTTCAAGCATTGGCAGCCTCAATCGATGAAGAGTTCTCGCGCAATGCTCAAGAGCATGCCCGACAGATTGCGCAGTCACGCGTGGACCGGACGCAAGCGGTTGACCACCTGTGGGGCCGAGCGCTTGAGGGCCTGGACTTCATGCGTCACCTAGTACTTGAGTGGAGCGCGGTTGCAGGCGAGGTTGGCAACGGTCCGTTTACCTCGCAAGATACAGCTCGCGCTCTCGCGTCTCTGATCCGACGCAGCTTTGACATTGTTGGTGAAGTCCTTGTGCTGGCCAGGCATGGCTATGCCGACGGCGCACTCGCACGGTGGAGATCGCTTCACGAAGTCTGTGTCGTCGCGATGTATCTCGCTCAGCGCGACGAGCGGTGCTCGACGATGTACCTTTCTCATCACAAGGTCGAGGAGTACCACCTGCTAGGTGCCGAAGGCATCAGCCTTCGGGCTGATCGGTACGCAACAGACCTCCGTGCGAAGCGCATCGCTTTGGTAGCACGGTTCGGTGAGGCCTTCGCGGCTGACTACGGCTGGGCAGCAGTCGACCTAGGTCGGAAGCGAGTCACCTTCCGAGATCTAGAGGAGAAGGTGGGTATGGAGAAGCTGCGGCACGGATACAAGCGCGCAAGCAACGCCGTGCACGGTGGTCCGCTTGCAGCGCTGACGCGCGTGTCGGTAGGCGTGGGTGCGCCGTCTGACCTGCCACCAGTTTTCGGGTGCGGTGCGGCCGCAAGCTTCTGTGTCGCTTCTCTCTCCATGTTGGTAGCAGACCTCTGCATCAACGCTGACAGCGCGGATCTGATCGCTATGAATTTCGTGATTCAGCAGCGGGCCGCCACAGTTCGCGCGCAAATCGAGCGGTCTCAGGGCCAAGTTTCGGTCGACTCGCCGCGGAGTCGCATTCTTGCCCGTAAGTCGGCTCGAAGACTCAAGTGCGGAGCGTTTCGCCCTGTCTTCCGCCGCTAACGACAGGCTTCGCTTCGAATCGCAGGCCGTTCCGCTCCAGTGACGTTGCGCGGGGCATCCGATGAACTGGGGATTTGACTACCTGGCAGCCGCACCACTAGGAGACCCTGATGAACCTCATGACCCAAACGATGGCTCCGGCCAAGACGATGACCAGCCGCGAGATCGCGGAGCTGACCGGGAAGAACCACGCGGACGTGATGCGGGACATCCGCAACATGGTCCAAGCGCTTGAGCAGGATGCCAGCAGTTTTGCTGCGATGTCCCCCGACAGCTACGGCCGGGCCCAGCCGATCTACAAGCTCCCCAAGCGCGAGACCCTGATCATCGTGTCCGGCTACAGCGTTGCGATGCGCGCCCGGATCATCGACCGCTGGCAGGAGCTGGAGGCCGCCGCGAACGACCCGATGCTGGCACTGGGCGACCCAGCAGTGCTGCGCGCGGCGCTGCTGGGCTGAACGGAGAAGGTGATCGCGCTGGAGGGCCAGGTGACGGCGATGACGCCGAATGTCGCCGCACTGGACCGGATCGCCACGCACACGGAGGGCGCCTTGTGCCTGACCGATGCGGTCGAGAGCATGTAGGCCGCGGAGGAGGAATCGCGGAGCGTCGAGGCCGCAACCTGCGCAACCGCCATCGCTGCCGGAAGTTGCGCTCGAAGTTGCGCAGGCGAGATGTAGTTGGTCAATCTACGCGCACTCGCGCGCGTGCCTGCAGGCGCATAGGCCACCGGAAACGCAACGCCGTGCGCAACCACTCACCGCGAGGGAGCCCCGGCCGCGGAGCCCATGAGTCACCCCGCTGCCGCAGGGAGTGGCGCACCAGGCGTTGGCGTTAGGCCGCTTGAGTGGACGCGGCACGCGCACCCGTGGACAGCCGCGCAGCTTCGCCGCCGGCCTCCTCCGCTTCGTCCGCTGCGTCAACGGCTGTTCGCATGGCGTGGACCCGTTTGGCCCGCTCCAGCTTCGCCATGTAGGCGCCCGCGGAGTCGACGGCGCGGGCCAGCCGCGCAACGACAGAAGCGCCGCCACGCATGTCGGAGTCGAAGGTAGGGTTGAGGACACGAAACTTCGCAACCGCCTGTCCAGCATCGATCACCAGGCGCGCAAGGCGCCGACCCTCGGAGGCCGAAGGGTGCAGGGCGCGGATGACGCCAACACTGTTGGCGACGGTGGCACGCGTCAGGCTCTGAACGTCCGCGGTCATCCTTGCCAAGGCCAACCGCAGGAGCGCACTGGCGGGGTCGCGGTCGCCGTCCTCATCAAGCCCGCAGATGAAGTCGACCGTCGTCCCGTAGGTACGGGCCGCGACTACGGCGGTCCTGAGCGACGGCACTGCCTGCCCACGCTCGATGGCGTCGAGGTCCTCCGCGCAAGCGAGTCCCAGCAACAGCGCGCCTTCTTCGAGACTGAGGTCGGCAATGCGCCGCGCCTCCTCCATCCTGATTCCCTGCGCTACTGCGTCTCCGATCTGCTTGCGCAACTCGGCAGCCGGCTGGCTCATTCTTGTGCCCGAACGGACGCGCGATGGGTCGCCCGGGCCGCGGCGCGGACCTGGGCGCGCTCAGCTCGGGTCGTGCGGGGGATGTCGTGGTCCATGCTGACTCAGTTGTTGTTGAACAGACGCGTCGGCATGCCCTCTCTGGCGCGCCTCCAATCGCCTTGATCCAGGGCTGTTAGTGACGCCAGGACAATCGATACCGTCATGTGCAGGGCTTCGCCGCCAATGCCACGCGACACCGTGATGGGGTGGCTCAGGGACTCGATGACCATCGGCGCGAGCGTGAACCCGCCGAAGCGAAGGCCCACCATCTGCGGGGCAACCGACGGCAGCAGCGCGCTCTTCACGGAGTCGGCCGTCAAGGCGCTGACGATGGCCCCGTTTGGGGCCAGCTCTTGCGCCAGGAACCACTGCCACAGTTGATCGACCGGGGCGCGCACTTCGGCGACGGGATCCTTCAAGGCGCGAAAGTGCAGCGTCATCGGCAGCTTCAGAGGCGGCGCCCCGGAGAAAATCTGCGTGCTGTTGAGCTTCGTCATGCCGCTGCGGCCCTGGGCTGCCTTGCTCAGGTCGGTCGCGGCTTCAGCAGCCCCCTGCAGCGCGCCGAGAATCAGTTTGGCGATGGGGTTGCTCGCCTGGATCTTGCTCAGGCCCTGCGCGTAGCTCGGCAGTACGCCGGTTTGCAGCATGGCCATGATGGCCGGCGCACGGCTCTCGGGGCCGCTCTGCTCGAACGGCGATTGCCAGTTGGCCGTGGCCTCCATCGTGCCGTCGGTGGGCGGCGCCACGACATCGGGGCCCACGTCGCGCGTGCCGTCGGCCTTTACCGGGAAGATGGTCGCCAGCAGGTATTTGGACAGGCCCGTCCAATCGGACGACAGGACCGCCGGCACGGCCGGTGCAGCAGCCTTCGTTGGGAAAAGGCGCTCCCCCGTGCGATTCGGGGTGAGCGCGCCGCCAGCAGGGCCAGCCACGTGCTACCCCGCCAGGCCGCAAGGGCCGGTGGGCGACGACCTCGCGGCCTGCGCGGCGATCCAGGGCATGCGGGCCTGGACGATGGCCAGCCAGCGCAGCCCGGTTGCCCGTTGGCACTCGCGGATCAACCATTCCATTGACGCCTCGTCCGCCAACTCCTTCGCAGCGTAGCCCGCGAACAGCGTGACGGAGCCGTCTTCCTTGGCCGCGACGCACGCTTGGGATGCCTCCGGGTTCAACAGGAACCAAGCTGGATGCTGGGGACGCTGACCGCCCTCCGCCACCGACACCGCAATGTCGACGCACGCTACCTTCGTGGGCTCGCGGGTGAGTTCCTGTGCTGCGACGGTTGCCAGCGGGATCGGGCAGCCGGCGGCCAGGAAGGCAGCCTCCGCGGTGGTGTAGTCAGCGACGGCGACGGCGGGGTAGAAGGTCGTCGTCAGGGGCTGTTGCGCGATGCTCAGAGCATTCATGAGCTGCCCCTATTGAACGACCGGCTTGCCAGTCTTGGCGAGCGGCCCTGCAATGCCGCCACTGGCTTCCTGATGGGCGCGGAACACCTTCACCAGGGCCGTCTCCTGAACCTGTCCGTCGGCGTAGCGCGCATCAGCCACGGCGGGCAGATCAACCACCTGCAATTCGGCTGCAAGCGCGGCGTCCAGTTGGTCGAGGCGACGGTGTGGATCTGAGATATAGGCACCAACTGCTGCTGCGCGTTGCCGCGCCTCGGCTGCTGCAGCGCGGTGCGACTTCGCGGATCCTTCGGGCGACGATGTGGCGTCAACGAAGCGCAAGACCGCCTCACGCGCCAGGCCGGATTCGACGAGCGACTTGACAAGCGCCGCCTGATCCTTCTCCGCAGTAATCGCCGCCAGCTCGCGATGCTCAGCCTCCTGGATGGCGGCGTTCATCACCTGCATGGCTTTGCAGATGAAGCGATTGCGCTCTTTCGCGAGCGCCGCGGACAAGCCGGCGGCGCGCCCTTGGCTTTCCTTCAGCGACGAAGAGGTGGCTTTGGAGGACTCGCTCACATCGACCAGCCATTGCATGCCGTCGGGTCGGCCGGCGACGAGCAGCAGCAGATCGTTCACCGTCATGGTGTTGACCAGGAGTTTCAGGTTCAAGAGTGCGTGGCTCGCGGACACATCGCAACCGCTGCGGTCAACGTAGGCCGCCTGGATACGCTCGGCCAACATCTCGGATGGCACAAGCAACCGGAGTGCTGGCGCCAGCGGCGGCAAGGGGTCAAGGGCGGCGGTGAGGGGGCTGGTGAGGTTCATGTGTTGGGTTCGCTCTGATTGATCGATTGAGAAGGAAGTGGCGCAGCTACTTGGGCTTGGAAATGGGCGCCTGCTTGGAAAGCCATGCGGTCACCTCTTCGGCCCGATAGCGGACTCCGACGCGGCCCACGCGCACCGGGACGGGGAAGGTTGGATCGGCAGCCTGGCAGCGGCGCAAGCTGGACTCGGACAGCCCGGAGAGGGCGACGAGGGTCCGCACGGTCAGCAGTGCTGCGGGCACCAGCGCTGCGGCTACCGGTTGCGCTGATGGTCTGCGCCGTGTCGTGCGACCCGACGCAGGAGGCGCTGTTGGTGGTTGTTGGAGGTCCATGGACGCACTGTGCAACCAGCAATCTGGCCAATGCGCAGGACTTATCGGCGGCGACTTCGACGAATGCAGCGGGATTCGAACTGACGATGCGGGTTTGGCGCCGGCCACCGCGCAGCAATCAGCCTCCATCAACCACGTCGCCAGGCTGGCCCACGTCCACGCCGGCCTCACGCAGGCGCTGCATGCGGCCCTTGGCATGCGACTCCGCGGCCTTGCTCTCCGCCATCGCGCGGTCATAGATCGCGTCCAGCTCGGCGAAGTTGACCGTGACGCTGGCCGCCGGGTCTTTGTCGGCCTCGAAGAAGCCCACGTGGCGCGCGACCTGGGCCAGCGCCGCGTCCCGGTCGTTCACCTTGACCTCGATGCCCTCCTTCCCCTCCTTCGCGGACACGAAAAGGGCCAGGGCCTCCGGGCTGTACTTCCGCGAGTCGCCCAGGACCGCGCGCGGCTCGCCGGCGCCACCGCATGCCGGGCATTCCAGGTTCGGGTCTTCATTCACGTTGAAGCCGCCGCCGCCTTGCTTGTCGAAGTCGCCGATGTCGCGCTTCCCTGCGACGATCAGCGCATGGCGGCGGTCCTCATGTTGCGCGACCTTCCGACGAAGCTCGCCATCGGTGTACTGGTACAGGTGATCTACGCCGCGGCAGTACCTGCAGGGAGCAATGCGGATGGCGGACAGCTCGCGCGGGTCCGCACGCACGCGCATGAGGTACTCCTTCAGGACCATGGCGAGGTCGACCTCGTTGGCCTTCGCCGCGATGGTCATGAGCGCTCGGAACCTTTCCTGTACCTTCTCGCAAGCTGCAAGCGACGACGCCTTCGCATGCACCGTGCTCGGTCTCCACTGATCCGACCGCGGGAACGCCTGCCGGTAGGCGGCTGACTGGTTCAGGCCCTTGGCCAGGTGCGCGACGAACGTCTCCTCAAGGGCGGTCAAGCCCGTGACGACGTTCTTCGCGCGGGTGCCCTTTGCCCTGCCCTTGCTCATGCCGTTGCCTTCGTGGTGGTGGTGGTGGTGGTGGTGTTGATCGATGCCAGCGCTTCGGCCGGCGGCTTCATGGGGATGCCGTGTGCCAGGCCGTACTTGGCGACGCGCTCAAGCGTTCGGCGCTGGGCCTCGGCCGTCTCCATGCGGGCGGCGAAGCCGGGGCCGTGCGCGGGCTCCTTCGGCTTGGCCATCTGTTCGCGCAGCACCTTCAGGCGCTCGCGGGCCGTGAGGGCTGCGGGGGTAGGTGCTTCGTCCCCTTCGGGCGCCGGCAGCGCCAGCGTGGTGACGGCGCGCGGGGCCGGCAGCGCCAGCAGGTCTTCGCAGCCGGCCACGTGGCGGCCCTGCGCGGCAGCCTGCTGCAGAGCCCGGGTGCGGCCTTCGGTGTCGAAGCCCTCGCACAGCAGCCAAGCCACCGGTGCGCGCTGGATTCGCGCCTCGGTCACAAGGCGTTCGTAGGCCTCTTTGAAGGCCATGCGGGCGCCCACCTTGTCCGGCATGATGTGGCGCGCCACGCCCCAGGCTTCGGCGATCTCCTGGGTCCACACCACGCTGGCGAACTCGTCGCCCACGCTGCGGGCCAGGGCCCAGGCCTCTTCCACGCCCAGGCGGCCGTCGCTTGTTTCGAGGTATCCCAGCATCTCGGCCGGCGTCGGCGCGAAAGTGCTGACCTTGACGTGGTGCGAGAACGCCTGCCGCACGGCCTGCATCGGGAAGTCGGACAGCGCGTTGAAGAACACCATCGTGCTCGTGTCGTCCGGGCTGTATCGGCCGCGGGTCAGCAGCGTGCACGTGCCATGCAGCAGTTCGGCGAACGGGATTAGGTCGTCGGCGTTCATGAGGGCATGTCCACGGTGTTGGGGTCCGAGGCCGGGCGCAAGATGCCCCCGGTGGCCGCTTGGGCATCCAGCAGGCGCTGACGAAGGCGCTCGCCCTGGGCGCGGGCGGCATCGTTCTGTGCCGCCGCCTGGGCAGCACCGTCCGGCCTCAAGGTGACCGCCGTCGTGCGGCCCGTGGCCCACTGCATCCGCAGCGACTCGGCATCGCGCACCAGCAGGTTGACCGGGTGGCTGGCGCTGAGGTACAGCCCGTTGTCACGGGCCACGAAGAAGGCCGCGACATCGGCCGCCTCGTCGGCAGGGATGCGGCTCACGAAGTTGGCGAGCTGGCCGTTCACCATCGCGTTGCGCACGGGCTCGACGCCGTAGCGTTTCAGGTAGGCCGCGGAGTAGGAGGCCCACACGGCTGCCGTCGGGGCGGATGCTTTCGGCTCCGCTGGCGGCTTCGGCGACTTCGCAGGTTTCGGTGCCGCCGGGGGTGCAACCCCGGGCGAATCTCCTTCCCCTTCCCCTTCCTTTCCCTTCCCCTTCCCCTTCCCTTCCACTGGTGCATGCATAAGGGGCGTGGTGGACGCGTCACGCGCCCGCGCTTCACGCGTGGCCGACGCGTCGCAGACGTGTGAGTCGCGCGTCGCGGCGTCGGCGGCTTCAGAGTGCCTCGAACCGCCAACTCCAGGGGCGGCCGGCAGGACACTTGCGTGTTCGCGGTTGTTGATCACCTGGTGCTTCGCCCAGCTTGGAATTGCACCGTACTCTTCGCCGCCAGCGGCGTAGTGCACGATGAAGCCGGCGCCTTTCAGTGCATCGAGCACGTCGTTGAAGCTCACTTCGTCGAAGGGCAACACATCCAACTTCAACTGACGCGGGCGCCAGCGAAAGCGACCCTCGCGATCCGCCACCGTCCACAGGCCTGCAAAGGCAATACGCAGGGGCAGTCCGCTGCGTTGCTCGGCTTCGAACAGCCCTTCATGGCGGAAGAAGTCCGGTTTGATCGTGCGGATACGTGAGGCCACTAGCGAGACCCTCCGGCCAGGTTCCAAGCGAACGCCTCGGCGGCAACGACATCGGGCAGCTCGTGCGCCTGGCCGCAGCGGAGCACGAGCAGCGGGCCAGTCGCGAGTTGGTACAACTCGTAGCCGCAGAGTGCCAGCGTGGCCTGGGCGGTAGTGATCCGCTTGCGCGCGGCCGTGGATTGGGTAGAGTCCGCGGTGTTGGAGTTGTTGCGTGTGTGGAGTGCCTCGGCCTGACCGCCGGGGCATTCGTCCTTTTGGCGCGCCGCTACATGCGCAGCGTGGCCGGGCGCTTCAGCGCCACCGTCATGGTGCGGGTGCATTGCTTCACTGCTGCCCGCGTGCAGCGCGCAATTCACCGACGATCCAGCGCGCGGTGCCGCCGACCTTGTGCGACTTCGGCAGCAGGCCTTGGGATGCACGCCGCCAGACCGTCACCGGTGTCACGCCCTCGATGGCCGCCACGACACGCACCGAGACCTTGGCCTCAGCCGGCAGCGTCCCGAAAGCCTCGAAAGCGCGCTGCTCCGTCGGCGTCAGGCCCTTCTTGTTCATCGCCATTTGGTATCACTCCATCCGCCACGAAATGCAGCAGCGTGATATCAGTGTCGAAGACAAGAATCGCGGTGTGAAGACGCCTTACCGGCAGCGCTTATGTGCCGCCAGTAGCGCTTATGTGCTGCCGGTAGCGCTTATGTGCTGCCGGTAGCGCTTATGTGCTGCCGGTAGCGCTGACCCCGGTGCGCTCACCGGTGCGCAAGTTGTACCCGGTGATCCAGTTACGGACTGTCGACCTCGCCATCTTCACGACCTTGCCTGAAATGGCATCGGCGGCCTCCTCCAGACTGGAGAACTCGTCGCGGTGCTCATCAAGCCATGCGAGCGCGGCAGTCCTCATGTCTCGGTTCTCTTTGTGTGCGCTCTCTGCGCCGGCCCTACCAACCGCGCTCGCCAGCTTGGGGCCACGGAGCCCGATGTTCACCGTTGTGACGAGCGTGGCGCGGAGCGCTTGGGCATCCATCAAGAAAGTCCAGGCAAGGTGCCACTGCCGGGCGTCCAGCGCCCGCTGTGCGCACACGCAGAACGAGGCGGCAGTCACCATCGCCCGTTTTGACATCGACTCCGCCAACGCCTGCCGCTTGCGTTTGTTTACCTCTGCCGACATGGCCGCCTGCTGGCAGACTATCTCCAGCATCAAGGCATCGGGATCGAGGTCAACCTGGCTGTTCAACGCAGCGTACTGGCCTTGTACAAAGTCAGCGTAGGCGCTGGGTGACCCGGGAAAGGTCAACTCCGCCAAGGCGTTGAGGATTTCACCGATGAACACCTGCGGGGTCCGCAGTTCCCGCGCCAGGCGCTGGACTTCAGTTTGTCGCTTGTCTTCGATCTTTGTTCTCCTTGAGGGGCTGCCGGGCCTGAAGCCAACACAGGATGCTCTCGCGCGAGCGGCCCATTGCCTTCGTTGGATCGTGGCGGAAGATGACGGGAACGTTCGCGGGCAGGTCGTCGTGATCACTCATGCTGGCCGTGCGGTCGGCGAGTGGCTGGAAGCCCCCTCAGAGGGCGACTCCGCGGGCGTGCGAGCCGCAGCGAGCTTATCCATCCAGGCCTCAATCTCGTGCTCGAACCAACCCGAGGCGCCACCCATCTTCACGGGCGCGGGGAACTGGCCGAGTTTGATCTTGCCGTAAATGGCAGTGCGCCCGAGCGGCACCCTGGTTAGAACGTCTGGCAGCCGCAGGATTCTTCGAGACATTGGTGTCCTCCCTTCACGTTGTTTGGATTGCAGTGGCCGGTCATGCTACGGCGCTTGCACGCCGGGCGCCCTGAGTTGCCGGCCGCCGTCAGGCCGCCACTCCCACTTGGCTTGGTTGACCCCAGGCTCAGCAGCCCGCGCTACTCGCCGCTTCGACACAGCGCGAGGTGCCACCGTCCGCGCCTTGGACGCGATGTCAATGCGCGCCTCGAATAGACCCGGCCACATTGGAAAGGCGGGCTTGAGGACCGTGCGGCGGCCCCCCGCGTCGCGAGCGACCGCCCACCGCCTTCCACCTGGTTCCGTGGGCCACGGCCCTCTAAGGCAGATACCAATCTCCTCCAAGTGGGAACGTGTCCCGCGCCAGATGTCCCAGGCGTTGTTCCTGCACGTGCTTACGGCAGCCGGCGCCTGGAACGCCTCCACTCGGCTTGCAGCTTCGTCCATTGCCGCGCGAAGATTCGCGGCATGACCCGCGTAGGTGACCTTCAGGCTTCCCGGCGCCGACTTTGCGCACGCAAGCGCATCCTGAAGGACCGCCTGTGCGGTGCCGGGCGTCAGGTGGTGAACCGATGCCCCCTCGCTGACGGTCATGGCCTTGGCCCGGCGCAACTCCGGCAAGACGGCCCGCACTTCGAGGTCGCGCTCAATCGTCGGTGCGAGCCGGAAGACCACTGCATCGAGCGGCGGAGGCGACGCCGCCGGCATCACCTGGCTGACTTCAAGTTGGGCGGGAAGCGCTCCACGTTCGCTCATCGCTGCTCTCCCTGGACGCCACCCTCAAGCAGCCGCGGGTCGGGTCGCGCCAAGTTGGCAAGTTGCGCTTGGAACGCGCGATCCTGCCTGCACCTGGATACGGCGACAGGGTCCATCCTGAGAGTCGGTGCTGGCCCCGGATACGGACGACCAGTCCACCAAAGGACGGCTTGCCGCTCTATGAAGCGTAAGGCCGCGCATTGGCTCTCGAATGGCGGCATGATGACCCCGCGTTTCGCCGCTGACCACGACACCTCGTTAAACGCGGAGCGTTGATGGTTGGCCACCAAGAAGGCGCCTGGACGGTTTTCGACTCGTGCACGCTCACCATCAATGAAGCCATCTTGCAGATGAGCTAGAGGGAAGTCTATGGTGCACCGACACAAGTCGATCAGCCATGCACCGGGGCGCTGTTCGTGAATCGCCTGATTCATGTCCCGACGGAGCCTTGCAAGACCGCTCTCAGTCAAGTTGCCAATAACCACAGCGGTTAGCACCGCCCCCTCTTTCGTGATGCACACATGAGGGCCGCTCACGTCGCACGCTCGACTTTCCGCCCCCGAGTGGGCATGGTGGCAGATTTGGCAGCGGTCTTGCCCGCGCTGGTATCGTCTGTAGCAGCTTTCATGTCGATGCTCTTTCATCGAGGTGGGAGCGAGGCCCTGACTTGGTGTTCCACCACCTTGTCAGGGCCGCCTGCCGCAGGGCCGCTGCGGCGCCGGGTTCGAGAGTCAGGATCGCTTGCTCTGGAGGTCGATGACCTCGCCCTTCCTTTCGGCCCTGGACAGGAACTTGGCCCAGTCGGCCATCATCAGTCGGCGCTTATCGAACAGGTCACCGCGCCGGTACGCCGCTTCAACCTTGTCGCCGATGGCATGCGCAAGCGCCATCTCGGCCACGTCGCGCGGGTAGTTCGTCCGCTCGCTGGTCCAGTCGCGGAAGGTGCTACGGAAACCGTGCGGGACGGCTGGGACTTCCATCCGGCGCAGGACCGCAGAGAGCGTCATGTCGCTCAGTTCCCCGCCGCGAGGCGCCGGGAATACCAGGTCCGTGCCAGCCATCCGCGGCAGCGCTTCGATGAGTGTCAGGGCCTCCGCCGACAGTGGCACGCGGTGCTCTTTGCCGGCCTTCATACGTGCACCCGGAATCGTCCAGATGCGCGCTGCCGTGTCGACCTCAGCCCAAGTAGCGCCCCGAACTTCACCGCTGCGTGCGGCGGTCAGGATGGTGAACTCCAGCGCGCGGGCGCCCATGCCCTGAGCCGCGCGCAGTCGCACCATGAAGGCGCCGACCTCGCTCACCGCCAGGGCTGCATGGTGCTCGACCTTGGCCACCTTGCTGGGCTTCGCCAGCAGCTTGTCCAGGTGCCCTCTCCAGCGGGCCGGGTTCAAGCCGTCGCGCAGGCCGCGCGCAGCCGCCCAGTCAAGCACGGTCTCGATCCGGCCGCGCAGTCGCACGGCGGTTTCGTTCGTTGTCGGCCAGATCGGCTCAAGTACCGCCAGCACCTGAGGCAGCTTCACGTCCCGCACCAGTAGCTCGCCGATCACCGGGTAGGCGTGTTGCGTGAGCGAGTTCTCCCACTGCTGGCGATGCTTCGCGTTCTTCCAGCCGGCCGCGTGAGCTTTCATGTAGGCCGTCGCGCACTCTTTGAAAGTCAGGGCCTCGGCCATCGATGCTCGAAGAGCGCTCGCAGCAGCCTGCTGGCGTGCGATGGGGTCGATGCCCTGCCGGATCAGCTCGCGCGCGTCGCGGGCCTTCGCATGAGCCATCGCCAGGGTCACGCTCGGGTACTGGCCCAGCCCCATGTCTCGCCGCTTCCCGCCGATCACAGCACGAAGGGTCCAACTGCGTGCTCCGGCCGGGGTAACCTGCAACGCAAGGCCGGGCACGACCCCGACGAAGTGCAGGCCCGGGGCCGCGAGCTTTGCGACCTCAAGGGCTTTCATCTCCTTCGCCAGCTTGGGCATCAGAAACTCCGATCAACGACCCATCAACATGGGCGCAATCGGATGATACGTCCTGATTCGTTGTGATGCCAACTCTTTGTGTTCTAACTATGAAGAATGGCAGCCAGTGATACGAAGCGATGCGGTCAGAAGTTATACGGAGGCGGACGCCCCTTCCGCCAGGACGCCTGGATATCGGTGAATCTTCACCAGCGGACTGCAGCCAAACGTACAGCCGTTTGAGCCCGGCGCCGGCACAGTCGGGCGATGGGAACGCCGCGCACCCTTATCTCTGCCTGCCCGCGTTGCGGCCGTGCGCTGGAACGCCGGCGGCGCAGCCTGCTGGACCGTGCTCGCACGCTCTTCGTGGCCAAGGCCCGGTACCGCTGCTCTGCCCACTGCGGCTGGCAAGGCCTGCTGCCGCGCATTCCTCGCGACTCGGGCCGCTCGCGCTACGTGCTCGGGGCCTAGCGCGGCCATACCGCACGAGTTGTGTGCCCGCCCCCTAGTCTGAGCCGCGCCGGGCATACCTAAGGGTCATTGAGGCCCTGCGCCTTCAGCCGTCGAATGGGCCCATCGAGCACACCGACAGGGGTCCGACGATGAACACACCGGCACAGCAGGTCTTCGAACTTCGCTTCACCTCCTTGTTCGACGAAGGCCGCGGTTTCGCGTTTCCCTGCGACGAGCGCGGCAACGTCAACCTCGACGTGCTCAGCGAACGCGCGCGCAGCAACTACTTCTTTGCGCGCTCGGTGATCGGGCGGGAACTCCATACGCCCTGCGTTCGACCGTGCAGATTGCACTGATTGCGCCGGCAGCCGCCAGCCCCGACACGTTCAGCAATGCTTGAAACGCCTGCGTGCCCATCCAGCGCTACGGTGCCGATATGGTCGACCGAAATCGAAACCATGAGACCCGCCAACGCCTGCATCCTCACCATCGCCCTGCTGGGTGCCGGCACGGCCGCCTGGGCGGAACCGGGCTCGGACGATGAGTTCCGGCGCAATGGCGCGGTCTCGCGCCACCTGTGGGCGCCGCAGGCCGCCCGCACCGAAGTGGCCGGCATGCCGGTGTCGCTGGGCTTGGCACTCGGCCTGCGCGGCCATGTGCGCAGCCAGCTTGGGTCGCGCATCGCGCCGGCCGTTCACTTCGAACTGGACCGGCGCTCCAACCTGTCGCTGCTGGCCTCTGGCAAGGGCGGCGCCATGCTGGTCTGGCAGCGCAGCAATTGAGCTGAACCGGCCGGCTCAGGGCCGTCCCGCCGCGCCCTTTTCGGCCAGCAGGCGCTCGTACAGCGCCGCGTACTGGCGCGCCGGCCCGGCCCACGACAGGCTCTGCCCCATCGCCGTGGCCATCATCCCGGCCCACGCACCCGGCTGCGCCCGCACCGCCA
Source organism: uncultured Rubrivivax sp. (assembly GCA_964423075.1). Classification (GTDB taxonomy): domain Bacteria; phylum Pseudomonadota; class Gammaproteobacteria; order Burkholderiales; family Burkholderiaceae_C; genus Rubrivivax. The sequence continues at coordinate 18,871 of CAYREA010000066.1, forward strand.
GGGCCTGGCGCACACAACGCTCCAGCGCGGCCGGCGTGGCGGCATCGAAGGTGAAGCCGGTGGCCTTGCCGGCGGCCAGCGCCTGCGGCGTGGCGTCGGTGACGGTGTCGGCCAGGCCGCCGACGCGGCGCACGATGGGCAGCGTGCCATAGCGCAGGCCGTACATCTGCGTCAGGCCGCAGGGCTCGAAGCGTGAAGGCACGAGGATGCCGTCGGCACCCGCAATGAGCCGGTGCGCGCGTGTTTCGTCGTAGCCCATGAAGACCTGCACCCGACCCGGATGCGCCTGCGCCGCCATGCGGAACGCGGCCTCCAGCGCCGGCTCGCCAGTGCCCTGCACGGCCAGCTGGACGCCGGCGGCCAGCATGTCGGGCAGCGCGGTCAGCACCAGGTCCAGGCCTTTCTGCGCCGTGAGCCGGCTCACCACCGTGAGCAGCAGCGCGCGCTCGTCGAGGTCCAGGCCCAGCTCGGCCTGCAGCGCGCGCCGGCAGGCCAGCTTGCCGGCCGGGCGCGCGCTGTCGTAGCACTTGGCGATGGCGGGGTCGGCGGCCGGGTCCCACACGCGGTCGTCGATGCCGTTCAGGATGCCGCTCACCTGGCCGTCGCGGCCGCGGATCACACCGTCGAGCCCGCAGCCGAATTCGTGCGTCGCGATCTCGCGCGCGTAGTTCGGGCTGACGGTGGTGACGTGGTCGGCGAACTTCAGCCCCGCCTTCATGAAGCTGAGCTGGCCGTGGTACTCCAGCCCCGCCGGCGACATCAGGTGCGAGCCCAGGCCCAGCAGCGAGCGGTCGTGCATGGGGAAGAGGCCCTGGAAGGCCAGGTTGTGCACGGTGAACACGGTGGCCGCGCGCGTGGGCGGGTGTTCGGCCACGTAGGCGCAGGCCATGGCGGCGTGCCAGTCGTGCGCGTGCACGATGTCGGGCACCCATTGCGGGTCGGCATCGTCGGCGGCCAGGTGGGCCGCCACCCAGCCCAGCAGGGCGAAGCGCTGCAGGTTGTCGGGCCACTCCTCGCCCTGGCTGTCCTGGTAGGGGCTGCCGCCGCGGCGGTAGAGGTAGGGCGCGTCGACCACGTACACCGGCAGCTTGCTGCCCGGCAGCCGCGCCTGCAGCAGGCGCACGCGCAAGGCGCCGAAACAGGCGCCGATGTCGATCACCGGGCGCTGGCCTTGCAGGCCTTCCATGATGGCCGGCAGGCCCGGCAGCAGCAGGCGTACGTCGGCGCCCTGCTCTGCCAGGGCCACGGGCAGCGCCGCCACCACGTCGGCCAGGCCGCCGGTCTTGACCAGCGGGAACACCTCGGCCGCGACGTGCAGCACCTTCATGCAGACAGACCTTCCCTCGTCATTGCAGCCGGCGCAGCATGTCGCGCGTCACCAGCGTGATGCCCGATTCTGTGCGGAAGAAGCGCTCGGCATCGGCAGCGGCGTCCTCGCCGATCACCATGTGGTCGGGGATCACGCAGTCGCGGTCCACCACCACGCGGTTCAGCCGCGCGTGGCGCCCCACCTGCACCCCGGGCAGCAGCACCGACCAGTTGACGCCGGCGTAGCTGTGCACGCGCACGGTGGAAAACAGCACCGAGCGGAACACCGCGCCGCTGACGATGCAGCCGCCCGACACCAGCGACTCGATCGCCATGCCGCGCCGGTCTTCCTGGTTATGCACGAACTTGGCCGGCGGCAACTGCGGCTGGTAGGTCCAGATCGGCCAGTTGGTGTCGTACAGGTTCAGCAGCGGGTCGGTGGCGGTGAGGTCGATGTTGGCGTCCCAGTAGGCGTCGATGGTGCCCACGTCGCGCCAGTACGGTGCATGGCCGGGCTTGCCGCCCACGCAGCTCAGCTCGAAGGGGTGCGCGATGGCGACGCCGGCTTTCACCAGCTTGGGGATGATGTCCTTGCCGAAGTCGTGGCTCGACGCCGGATCGGCCATGTCGCGCTCGAGCTCGCGGTAGAGATAACGCGCGTTGAATACGTAGATGCCCATGCTGGCCAGCGTGCGGCCGGGCTTGCCGGGGATGCAGGGCGGCTCGGGTGGCTTCTCGACGAAGTCGATGATGCGGCGGTCGGCATCGACGGCCATCACGCCGAAGGCCGTGGCCTCTTCGGACGCCACCTCGATGCAACCCACGGTGCACTCGCGGCCCTGGGCCACGTGATCGGCCAGCATCAGCGCGTAGTTCTGCTTGTAGACATGGTCGCCGGCCAGCACCACCACGTAGTCGGCGCGGTAGGCGGCCAGGATGTCCTGGTTCTGGTAGACGGCATCGGCGGTGCCGCGGTACCAGCTTTCCTCGTCCACGCGCTGCTGCGCCGGCAGCAGGTCGACGAACTCGTTCATCTCGCTCTTCAGGAAGGCCCAGCCGCGCTGCAGGTGGCGCAGCAGGCTGTGGCTCTTGTACTGGGTGATGACGCCGATGCGCCGGATGCCCGAGTTCATGCAGTTGGACAAGGCGAAATCCACGATCCTGAACTTGCCGCCGAAGTACACCGCCGGCTTGGCGCGCGAGTCGGTCAGGTTCTTCAGGCGGCTGCCGCGGCCGCCGGCCAGCACCAGCGCGACGGCCCGGCGCGGCAGGTCGAGGCTCTGGGCCACGTCGATGGGCTTCATGATGTCTCCTTGTTGAAGGCCAGGCAAGAAAATTACAGACCCGATCGACCCTGGCTGTTGTAGTCGACCGAGTGTCCCAACGATTCAGAGCATCGAATCAACATTAGATATCCATCTCATCTTGTTGATAGGAAACACGCTTGCTGGTACAGGACTCATCGATGGCATGCCGATTGCACTAATGTTCGGGTGTCCGCTTGTAGGTAAACTACAAGCACAAGCCCTGTGCCTTCGTTGACGCCAGCCCGGCGATTCGCCGACACTGCCCGCCAGCGCCGCGCCAGGCCCCACCACCCGGCCCACGGCCGACCCACAACCCCACACCGATGACCGACACCACCACGAAAGCCGGCGCCGTGAACGCCGCCGACGCCCCCACAGCAGCGGCCGTCGGACGCCATCTGCTGGCCACCGTGGCCACCGAGCCGGCCGCGGCCTCGCCCACCGAGGTGATGCAAGCCGTGGCCCAGGTGGCGCGTGAGCAATTGGCGCGCCGCTGGGTGGCCGCCGACAGCGCCGACCGCGCAGCCAAGGCGCGCCGGGTCTACTACCTGTCGATGGAATTCCTGATCGGCCGCACGCTGAGCAACGCGCTGGCCGCGCTGGACCTGAAGGGCGAGATGGGCATCGCCGCGCGGGAACACGCCAACAGCCTGGAAGACCTGGCCTCGCACGAGCCCGACGCGGCGCTGGGCAACGGCGGCCTGGGCCGGCTGGCGGCCTGCTTCCTGGACAGCATGGCCACGCTGGAACTGCCGTCCTTCGGCTACGGCATCCGCTACGAATTCGGCATGTTCAAGCAGCACATCCAGGGCGGGCGCCAGATCGAGTACCCCGACCCCTGGGTGGAAGACGGCACGCCCTGGGAATTCCCGCGCAGCGAGGTGCACTACCCGGTGCGCTTCGGCGGCTGGGTGGAACCGGCGGCGGATCCGTCCCTGGTGCCCACGTGGCGCCACGCCGGCGAGGTGAACGCCAAGGCCTACGACATGGTGATCCCCGGCCACGGTACCGAGCGCGTCAGCACGCTGCGGCTGTGGAAGGCGGTGGCGCCGGCGCAGATCGACCTGCACGCGTTCAACTCCGGCGACTACGCACGCGCCGCCGAGTTCAAGAACCAGTACGAGAACATCTCCTGGGTGCTGTACCCCAACGACAGCACCCCCGCCGGCCGCGAACTGCGCCTGCGCCAGGAGTACTTCTTCACCAGCGCCAGCATCCAGGACATCCTGGCGCGCCACCGGGCCGAGCACGGCCGGCTGACCAACCTGGCGGACAAGGTGGCCATCCACCTCAACGACACCCACCCGGCCATCGGCGTGGCCGAGTTGATGCGCCTCTTGGTGGACGAACACGGCTTCGGCTGGCTGGCCGCCTGGGCGGTGACGAAGAAGGTGTTCAGCTACACCAACCACACGCTGATGCCCGAGGCGCTGGAGACCTGGCCGGTGGCGCTGA